>DATANP010000163.1:0-16830 GCA_036266195.1 Thermoanaerobaculia bacterium
CCCTATCTCGCCGCGCTCGGCGTCAGCCATCTCTACTGCTCGCCTTACCTCCAGGCCGCGAGCGGGAGCACCCATGGGTACGACGTGACCGATCCGACCCGGGTCAACGAGGAGTTGGGCGGAGCCGAGGGTCACGAGCGGCTCTGCAAGGCTCTGGGCGAGCACGGCCTCGGCCAGGTGCTCGACATCGTTCCCAACCACATGGCGATTGATCCCAAGAAAGGCGAGCCCGAAAACGTCTGGTGGTGGGACGTGCTGGAGAACGGTCCGTCGAGCCGCTACGCCTCCTACTTCGACGTGGACTGGGACCCTCCCCAGGAGCGGTTCCGCAACACGGTCGTCCTGCCGATCCTGGGCGACCACTACGGCCGGGTGCTGGAAGCGGGGGAGATGAAGCTGGTCCGGCGCGAGGGAAGCTTCGAGATCCACTACTTCGACCACCGGATGCCGGTCTCGCCCCGGTCGCTCGACAGCCTGCTCGCCGAGGCGGCCGGGCGCTGCGACTCGACCGACCTGGCCTTCCTTGCCGACGCCCTGGGCCGGCTCCCGATCGCCACGGCCACGGACCGCGAGAGCGTCGCCCGCCGGCACCGGGACAAGGAGGTGGTCCGCCGCCAGCTCGCTAGGCTCTTCGAGGATCAGCCCGAGGTGGCCCGGGCGGTGGACGCGGTGGTGGAGGAGACCAACACCGATCCCGACCGGCTCGACGCCCTGCTCTCCCGCCAGAACTACCGCCCGGCGTTCTGGCGCACGGCGGGCCGCGAGCTGGACTACCGCCGGTTCTTCGACGTCCACACCCTGGCCGGGCTGCGGACCGAGGACGAGCGGGTGTTCGCCGACACCCACGCCCTGGTGCTCGACCTGGTCCGGCGGGGCGTACTCGACGGCCTGCGCATCGACCATCCCGACGGTCTGCGCGACCCGGAGCAGTACTTCCGGCGGCTGCGCGAGGCGGCGCCTGAGGCCTGGATCGTGGTCGAGAAGATCCTGGAGCCCGGCGAGCCCCTGCCCGAGTCCTGGCCCGTGGACGGCACCACCGGCTACGACTTCCTGAACCTGATCGGCGGCCTGTTCGTGGACCCGGAAGGCGAAGGCTCCCTGACCGGGCTGTATACGGAGCTGACCGGAGCCTCTGCCGACTGGCCGCAGCTCGTCTGGGAGAAGAAGCACCTGGTCCTCGACCAGCTCCTGGCGGCCGAGGTGAACCGGGTGGCCGAGATCTTCCTCCAGGTCTGCGAGCGCCACCGGCGGTACCGGGACTACCTGCGCCACGAGCTGCGCGAAGCCATCCGGGAGGTCGCCGCCTGCTTCCCGGTCTACCGCTCCTACGTGCGCGCCGAGGCCGGGGAGGTGGGGCCGCAGGACGTCGAGCACATCCAGACCGCGATCGAGGCGGCCCGGGCCCGCCGGCCCGACCTGCCTTCCGACCTGTTCGACTTCTTCCGCAGTCTCCTGATCCTGGAGATCCGGGGCCCGGTCGAGAGCGAGCTGGTCATGCGCTTCCAGCAGCTCACCGGGCCGGTGATGGCCAAGGGGGTGGAGGACACGGCGTTCTACAACTTCCACCGCCTGATCTCGCTCAACGAGGTGGGCGGCGACCCGAGCCGCTTCGGTATCCCGCCGGAGGAGGTCCACCGCGCATTGGCCGAAGCCTGGCCCCGGGCCATGCTCGCCAGCTCCACCCATGACACCAAGCGCAGCGAGGACGTCCGCGCCCGGCTCGCCCTGCTCTCCGAGATCCCGGAGCACTGGGGCGAGGCGGTCCGCCGCTGGAGCGCCCGTGGCGAACGCCACCGGCCGCCCGATCCCGACGTCGAGTACCTCCTCTACCAGACGCTCGTGGGCGCCTGGCCCATCGAGACCGAGCGGGTCGCTGCCTACATGGAGAAGGCCGCCCGCGAGGCCAAAGGCGCCACCGCCTGGACGCGGGTCGATCCCGGGTACGAGGCCGCTCTGCGCTCCTTTGTCGAAGGGGTGCTCGGCGATCGGGAGCTGATCCGGGACCTCGAAAGCTTCGTCGCCGGCCTCGTCGAGCCGGGGCGGATCAATTCGCTCGCCCAGACCCTGATCAAGTTGACCGCGCCCGGCGTCCCGGACCTGTATCAGGGGACGGAGCTGTGGGACCTGTCGCTCGTCGATCCCGACAACCGCCGGCCGGTGGACCATGAAAAGAGATATCGGCTCCTCCGGGACCTGGATGGAGAGCCCGAGTCGATCCTCGCCCGCATGGACGAAGGGCTCCCGAAGCTCTGGCTGATCCGCCAGGCGCTCCACCTGCGGCGCCACCGTCCGGAGCTGTTCGCGGGTGACTACCGGCCCCTGATACCCCGCGGCGAGAAGGCGGCGCACGCGTTTTCCTTCGTCCGTGGAGCAGGAGTCATCACGGTCGTCCCGCGGCTGGTGATGAAGCTCGCCGGAGACTGGAAGGACACCTCCCTGGATCTGCCGGCCGGAAACTGGCGTAACGTTCTGACGGGAGAAGAGTTGACCGGAGGAGAGATCCGGATGGCCGATCTCCTGCGGCGGTTCCCGGTCGCACTCCTATCGCAACTGGCGTAGACTCCGTCCAGGATGGACGACGAGAAATGGCCGAGCCTTCCCCAGGACCCGAGCTGGGTCCTGGAACAGATCGAAATGGGAGCCCGGCAGGCCGGGGTGCCGTTCGAGGCTCCGCCGGCCGTTCCGAGGAGGAGCCCCGCCGAGATCGAGAGCGTGGTCACGAAGCTGTTGCAGGAGGAGCTGGAGCGCCTGGAGGCGGAGAAGGAGCCCCAGAAACGGTGACGCCCGGCGGAGCCGGGCGTCAGAGGGTTCGGGGAACCGGGGCTCAGCGGACTTCGGGGTCGAGCGGCGGAGCCGCGCGGCCGTCCAGCTTGCCGAGGGAGATCGCGATGAGCTGGAGCAGCTCGAGGGTGGCCTGCTCGCACTCCACCGCGTCCCGGAGAAGCAGGATGCCGGCGAGCGCCTCGCGCTCGACGCCCACCGCCCGGAAGGTCGCCATCAGCTCGGCCACCAGGTGGCGGATCTCGGCGGTGCGGCCCTGGCGGAGCCAGACCGCGACGAGGTCGAGCGAGACCAGCGCGGCGCGGTAGCCGAGCCCGGCCATGTCGAAGTCCTGACTCGCCTGCAGGAAGGCGGCCTCGGCCTCTTCCAGCTCGCCGAGCCCGGCCGCGATGCGGCCTTCCATCCAGCGCACCTTCACCCGCTCCAGATCGCTCAGGTAGCGGTCGTAAAGAGGCTGCATCTGCCGCAGCGTCCGCCGGGCCTCCTCGTACTCGCCCAGCTCGACGCGGAGCAGCAGGATGTTGTGCAGCGCCTGGAAGGCCAGCTTGGGCTCCCGGGCGCGGTCGATCGTGTTCAGGCCCTGGATGAGGTACTGGATGCCCTCCAGGGGGTCGCCGGTGTAACCGGCGTACAGGCCGCGGGAGATGATGACGCGTCCCGCGGCGTGGGTGTCGCCGAGCTGCACGTAGGTGGCGTGCGCGACGTCGAGCAGGCGGAAGGCCTCTTCGAACCGCCGCTGGGCGCAGGCCAGGGAGGCGCCGAGGTCGGCCATGCGGGCGAGGATCCGGGGATCGCCGGTGCCGCGGGCGCGGCAGCCGACGGCGCGGGTCATCATCCGGTCGGCCTTGCCGTGGTCGCCGACGACCCGGTAGGCGTTCGAGACCTCGGCCCAGGCGCGGGCCTGGAGATCGGCCATCTCGGCAAGGCCATAGACGTCGGGGTCCAGCCCCTCCGCCGAGTCGGCGGCGAGCTGGGCCAGACGGAGCATGGTGTCGGGATCGCTGAGACGGACCGCGTAGCTCCTCTCCAGGAGACTCTCGCAGACCTCGGGCGTGTAGAAGGCCGGATCGCCGGCAAGAGGGAGACCCTCGGCGCCGGCCGGGACCGGGCGCGGCTGCGTGCGGGCGGTCCCGCCGCCGGTCCGCTCCAGGGCCTTGGCATAGGCGGCCGAGATGGCCATGTCGTACGCGGCGTCCAGCTCGGAGGAGAGCTCGACCTCGGTCTCGACGAATTCGGGTAGACCGGCCGGCGTGAGCAGCGCTTCCGACAGCGGAGCCATCAGCTCCCTGCATTGCACACAACCGCCCATCAAATGCGCGATGACTACCTGTGCCTCGCGGGCGGGAAGGCTTCCGAGGAGGAAACCTTCCAACGTCTCACGGGTCGGGTGACGATCACTCATCGTTCCCTCCTCCGGGTGAACCTGGATTGACATTGCGATTGTCTCACAGGCTGCAACGCGAAATCCAGTCCCTTTTTCCGGGATACGTTCATGGACCCGGCAAAGTTTCTAGCTGACTCCGTTCGGATCGAATCCAGGCCCCTCGTCCTTGACCGGGCCCGTGCTCTGGGGGATCGGGTTGCCGTTGGGGTCGAACCCGGGTCCCTCCATATCCCATATGCGCGAAAGGCCTCCGTCATTTCCACTCCCACTGGCCGGCTGGTCCCCGATCAGGCCGAACAGGCCGGCGAGCCAGCTCCAGACGCCCTCCCAGGTCGATTCGCTCCGAAACCCCTGCGCGGCGGCCGGCGTGGCTCCGATAAGGCCCAGCCCCAACGCCAGCAACAATGCCAGGGTGATGCCACCGCGACGAATGGTGTTGCGCAGCATGAGTCCTCCTTTTCCTCTCCAATGGATCCGGGGACCCTCATGGCCCCGGCGCCCTAAAAGTCAGGCTCTACCTAGTCAATGTGCCGCGACTCGGCAAAAGGGGGAAATTCCTGGTGAGCAGGTCGAGCCCGACCCGAAACCGGGCTTGTTGTTCAGGATACGCGTGATTTCCTCGTAGCGTCAACGAGCTGCGAGAGAGGAAACCACCCCGGCCGGAGCGGCATTCCCCAGAGGGTAGGAGCAGCCCCGGAACCGTCCCTGAACCGAGCCTTTCCCAGCTTCTCCCTGGTAGGTGCCCTCGAACGAGCCCTGGAGGTTGGTGCCGTCCTCGCGCAGGTCCAGGCTCACCTCGCCCGTGGACCCGGCCAGGGCGCCGGTCCGGTTCCGCCCGGTGACGAAGAGCTGCCCCCGGTACGGCCCTTCGCCCTGGATCTCGCCGATCCTCACCGTGACCACCGGCAGATCGGAGTCGCCGGTCCGCAGGTTGACCTGGAGCCCCGTCTTGCCGTGGACCGCGCAGCGCACCGGCAGCGTCCCTTCGAAGGACTGCCGGCCGGTGGCCATCAGCACCGCTCCCTTCGCGCCGGGCTCCAGGGCGCTGCGGGACGAGATCTTCGCCGGCCGCGGCCCGGCATCGCCGAGACGCGGAGGCGCCTCACCGCCGCACCCGGTCAGGACGGGCAACAGGGCGGCGAGGAGAAAGGTAGGAAGCTTTGTCATCAGGGAGAAAGAGGGTGCAACGTGTCGCGCTGGTCTGAGTCTCGTCCGCTGTACCGGCTCACACGTCGCACCCTCTCGCCCAGTTCCTTGTGCAGGACGTGTGCCAACTAGCGCCGCACGAGCCCCCACGCGAATGCCAGGAGAGCCGCGATCAGCAGCCCGGTCCCCAGGGGCTCGCCCGGCTGTTCCAGGCGGACCATGACGCCGGAGATCAGGAGCGCCGCGGAGAGCATCATCCAGGTGGCGCGACGGATCGAGCGCTCCAGCCTCTGCACGGCCTTGCGCGCGTCGGGAGCGAACGACTGCTGGATCGTCACCGTGCCCCGCTCCACGCGCGACACCAGGGCATCCAGCCTCCGGGGGAGGGTGAGGAGGACCTGGGCCTGCATGGCGGCCTCGCGCAGGAGGTCGCGCCAGCCCAGGCGCAGCTCCTCGCGCGCCAGCCGCTCCGCGAATGGCACGGTCTCCGCCCAGGGGTCGAAGTCCTTGTCGAGGTGGGTGGTCATCCCGGCCAGGAGCCCCACGGCGCGCGACGCGAACAGGAGGTCCACCTGCACCTGGAATGGGATCTCGTAAAGCAGGTCCCTGTACTCCCGGAAGAAGTAGCCCGCCTCGGAGAAGGCCACGTCGCGCAGGCTGCCGAGGCTCACTCCCCAGAAGCGGTCGAACAGCTCCTCGTGGATCTCCTCCAGCCGCCGCAGGTCGGCCCCCGGCAGGAGGACGCCCGCGCTCACGTAGGAGTGGACCAGCCGCGAGGCGTCCCGCGTCCCCAGGCCGATCGCATACTCCCGGAGCGCCCCCCGCAGGCGCTCGGGGATGGCCGCGACCATGCCGAAGTCCACGAAGACGATCTGGAACGGCCGGTCTTCGGCAAATGGGACCGGGTCGCCCGGCGCGAACAGGGTCTCTCCGGGGAGGGGGAGCGGCTTGACGAACAGGTTGCCGGGGTGGGGGTCGGCGTGCACGAAATGGTGCACGAAGATCTGCTGCATGTAGATTCTATAAAGGACCCTCGCCACCTCGGGCCGGGAGATGCCCGCGCGGTCGAGCGCCGCGAGGTCGCCGATCTTCAGGTAGCCGACGTTCTCCAGGGTCAGGGTGCGGGAGGCGCTGGACGCCCAGAACACCCTGGGGATCGCCACACGCGCATCCCCGGCGAAGTCGGCGGCGAAGCGCTCGGCGTTGCGCCCCTCGTTGGCGAGGTCCAACTCGCGCCGGGTGGTGGAGGAGATCTCCTCGGCCACCCGGTCCAGGTTCACCCTGCGGCGCAGGTTGCGCGACACCTTGAGCAGGCGGAAGGCCAGCCGGGCGGCCGCGAGGTCGGTCTCCACGAGCACGTCGATCCCCGGCCGCAGCACCTTGACCACGACCGGCTCGCCCGAGGGCAGCCGGGCCGGATGGACCTGGGCGAGGGAGGCGGAGCCGACCGGCTCCGGCGAGACCCAGGAGAAGACCTCGCCGAGCGGCCGGCCGAAGTCGGCCTCGATCTGGCGCACGATGTCCTCGAAGCGCTCGGGCGGGACTTCATCCTGAAGGCCGGCCAGCTCGCCGGTCACCTCCTGGGGCAGGAGGTCCACCCTCACCGACAGGAACTGGCCGAGCTTGATGAGAACGCCGCCCATCTCGCCCGCCAGGTGCCGGTAGCGCCGCGCGATCGCCGCCCACCGCCCGGCCGCCGGAGGCCGGAACCGGCGCAGGCCGGGCACGTTGAGCAGCATGTCCCACCAGAGGACATGCAGGAACGTCCGGGTGACGAAGCGCCGCACCTTGCGGTAGCGGCGGAAGTCGATGGCGCGGCTCACGCGGCAACGATATAGCCAAAGGACCCAAAGGACTGCAGGGGCTGCAAGGACTCCTCAGGTCCTTGATGTCCTTGCAGTCCTTTTGGTCCTTCGCTTGTGGCAAGATCCCCAGCCATGACCGAGGTCACCTTCCGGCCGCTAACCAGCGAGGAGGACTACGCCGCCTGCATCGAGCTGCAGCGGGTCACCTGGGGCCGCGACTTCTCGGACGCGGTGCCGATGAGCATCCTCAAGATCACCCAGAAGGCCGGCGGCATCGCGGCCGGCGCCTTCGCCCCGGACGGCCGGCTGCTCGGCTTCGTCTATGGAATTACTGGGGTAAAAGCCGGGACACCCCCGAAGGTCTTCCACTGGTCCCACATGCTGGCCGTGGACCCCGAGGCGCGCGACCTCGGGCTCGGCACCCGCTTGAAGCTCTACCAGCGCGAGCTGCTCCTGCCTCTGGGAGTCGAGCGGGTGGAGTGGACCTACGACCCCCTGGAGGCCCGCAACGCCCACCTCAACCTCAACCACCTCGGCGCCTATCCGGCCGAGTACGTGCGCGACATGTACGAGGGGGAGTTCGGCAGCGAGCTGGCCCGGGGGATCGGCACCGACCGCTTCATCCTGGCCTGGGCTATCTCGAGCGGGTTTGTGGCCCGTCGTCTGGCCGAAGGACCGCCTTCGCCGGAGGAGACGGTCCGGCTCTTCGGAGGCGCCCCGGTCGTCGGACCCTCCTTCCCGGAGGACCAGCCGCTTCCTGATGGCTCGGCGGTCCGGGTCGAGATCCCGGCGAGCATCCAGGACGTCAAGGCCGCGGACCTCGACCTCGCCCGCGCCTACCGCGCGTCGACCCGGCGGGCCTTCGAGCACTACTTCGGCCAGGGCTGGCGGGTCGAGGGCTACTACCGGGACGGTGACCGGGCCTACTACGGACTGAGGACCTGACATGTTGAGAATCGAGAGCATCACCCTGCGCGAGATCCAGCTCCAGCTCAAGGAGCCGTTCCAGATCTCCTCCGGCACCGTGACCCACCGCCGGATCTTCCTGATCCAGCTCCGCTCGGCCGACGGCGTCGAGGCCTGGGGCGAGTGCGTGGCCGGCGAGCAGCCGAACTACGGACCGGAGACGATCGACCTCGCCTGGGTGGCGATCCGCGAGTACGTGGCCCCCCGGGTGCTCGGCCGCGACTTCGCCGGCCCCGGGGAGATCCATCCCACCCTGGAGCACAACTTCCGCGGCAGCAACATGGCCAAGGCCGCGATCGAGATGGCCGCCTGGGACCTGGCCGCCCGCCAGGAAGGCGTCTCCCTGTCCAAGAAGCTCGGAGGAGTCCGCGACCGCATCGAGGTCGGCATCTCGCTCGGCATCCAGAAGAGCCCTGAGGTCCTGGTGGGGAAGGCGAAGGCGGCCCTGGAGCGTGGCTACAGGAAGGTCAAGATCAAGATCAAGCCGGGCCAGGATCTCGACTACCTCCGGGCCGTGCGCCAGGCCCTCCCCGATGCGCCCCTGATGGCCGACGCCAACAACGCCTACACCCTGGAGGACACGGACAGTCTGGTCGCCATGGACGATCTCGGTCTCATGATGATCGAGCAGCCCCTGGCCTGGGACGACGTCATCCGCCACGCCGACCTTCAGAAGCGTCTCAAGACCCCGATCTGCCTGGACGAGTCGATCACGAGCGTGGACCGGGCGCAGGACATGATCGACCTGAAGAGCGGCCGGATCGTGAACATCAAGCCCGGCCGGGTGGGGGGCTTCCTGGCGTCCAAGGCGATCCACGACCTCTGTGCCGCCCATGGCATCCCGGTCTGGTGCGGCGGCATGCTGGAGAGCGGGGTGGGCCGGGCGCACAACGTGGCGCTCGCCTCGCTGCCCAACTTCACCCTCCCGGGCGACCTCTCGCCGAGCGAGCGCTACTGGGAGAAGGACATCGTCACCCCCGAATGGACCATGGACCGCGAGGGCTGGATGAACGTCCCGGTGGACCGGCCCGGCATCGGGGTCGAGGTGGACCTCAACCGGGTGGACGACCTGACGGTACGGCGGGAGGAGCTGGGGTCCTGACCCTCCGCCGCCAGAGGATGGCGGCCGCCAGCAGAAGGAGAGCGACGACGGCCACGGCCGGCAGGAGCGCTCTCCTCCTCCCGCCGGGGAACGGCACCCGGTCGCCGTCTCCGAGAACCACCACGCCGGCCCAGGCGGCGGCCGGGACTCCGTCCTCGATCAGGTCGCGCTGGGCGGCCTGGAGGGCGGCGGCCACGCTCCTGCCTTCCGCGAGATGCGCGTAGAAGCGGTCGAACAGGGCGGCGCCGTCGTCGTCCCGGAGCCGCCACAGGCTCGCCACCACCGGGTGGGCTCCGGACAGGAAGAAGGAACGCGCCAGCCCCATCACCCCTTCGCCTCGCAGGATCTCGCCCGCGGCGCTCTCGCAGGTGGAGAGAACCACGATCCGTCCGTGGAGGTCGAGGTCGGCGATCTCCCGCGGCTGGAGCAATCCATCCTGGTCCTTGCTACCGGGGGCCAGGTAGACGAAGGAGTGCTCGGGATCGGCGTCGTCCGTCCACGAATGCGTCGCGAAGTGCAGGATGCTGAAGTCCTCGGCTCCGGAATGCTTGAGGCGTGCCTCTGACGCCTCCTCCTGGACCAGAAGGCGGCTCTTCCCTCCGAGATGGCGGAGGATCGACTCCCCCTCCTCCCTGGAGCGGGGGAGCGGGCCGAGGCTCGCCCGGTCGGCGAACGCGGCGGCGGCGCGCTCCGCCGCGGCCCCTCCGCTCGCGGGCGGATCGGCGAAGACCAGGGCCGGCTTTCCGGATGGCGCCACGGCCTGATTCCGCCACCGCAGCCAGAGAGTGGCGGACGGCACCAGGGAGATCTGGAAACGGGTGGCGAGCGGCTCCCCGTCCGGGTCCTGCCGGAGCGCGGCGAACGGGAGGCGGTGGAGGGCGTCGTCGGGCACGATCACGAGCCTGCGGATCTCTCCAGGCAGATCCTTCAGCGCCTTGCCCAGCAGATTGCGGTAGAGGACGGCGGAGATCGCGGCCTCCGAGCCGTTGCGCGCCGCGAAGAGGCCGTTGAAGGCTCCGATATTGGGCCTGAGCTCGGTGCGGTCCGCGAGCCGGTAGGTCCGGGTGCCCGAGCGGGTGGAGGCCAGGAGCCATGAGCCGCCGCCGAACGCGCCGGCCAGATCCTTCCAGGGCGCGACCTGGAAGGAGAGGAAGGCCTCGTCGTCGGCGAGGCCTTGCCGGACCTGCTCCAGCGAGGCGAAACGCGGCTGGCTGCCGGCGAAGGTGGGATCGGACCGCCGGATCTGAAGGCGGGTCTCCTCCGCCCGGGCCTCCAGCAGATCGAGCCGGGCCCGTGCCCCGGACCGCTCCGCCTCCGACAAGCCTCCTCCCAGAAGGCGGCGCTGTACCTGCGCGATTTCCAGGGACAGCTCGGCCTGCCGGGCGTGCAGGGCGGGAGCCGGACCGGGACCGGGGCGGGACAGGCCGAGCGCGTCGGTCAGGGTCCTTGCGCGCATGCGCTCGGTCACCTCGAACGCCTCGTCTGTCCGTCCCCCCTCCAGGAGCTTCCCCGAGAACCAGTAGTAGTCGTCTGCCCAGGTGGAGAAGAGGTCGGGCTGGCCGGACGTGCCCCGCTGCAGGTCGCGCAGGGCTTCGATGGCGTCGAGCGCCGCCCGGGAGTCCCGCAGCCCCCTCTCCGGATCGAAGGACCAGCTCATCCGCATGCGCGTGTGCCAGGCGGCAACCCAGGACAGGGGATCGCCGGACTCCCGGGCCAGCTTCAGGGCCTCGTCGATCGCATCCTCGGCTGCAGGGGCGGCAGCCGGGTCCGACGACGCCAGCCGCAGCGCCAGGGCTCCCTGGCAGAAGCTCTGCTCCTGGGGTGTCGAAGCCACCTCGCGGCAGCGTTCCAGATGGACCATTGCCTCCTGGATGGGAGCAAGAAGGCCGAGCAGCCAGTGGGCGTTCACTTCCAGAGATGGCCTCTGCAGGCCGCGGGCGGCCTCGAGGACCTCCCGCGCCAGGCCGAGCAGCTCGCTTCGTCCCTTTGCGGAGGGCATCTCGACCAGCTCCTCTGACCGGGTGGAGAGCAGGCCCGTGAGCCCCTTGATCCGGGTGGAGGCATCGTCATGGGCCGCGCCCAGCCCGGCCAGCCGGCCGAATCCCTCGCCGGCCTCCCGAAACCGGCCGGTCTGAAGAGCCACGTTGCTCAGAGTGAGGAGGTACTCCCTCTGGACGAAGTAAGAGCCCTCCTCCAGCACATTCCGCCGGACCTCCCGGAGCAGGCCGTAGGCCTCTTCCAGCGCTCCTTCGGCCACCTTCTGCTGGGCCTGGAGCACTGCCGCCCTGGCGCGCAGGTCGGGGTCCCGGGAGGAGTCGGCGAGGCGCGCGGCGACGCCGAGCTCGCCGGCCGCCTCTTTCAGACGGCCTGCCTCGCGGAGCAGGCGGACGATTCCGGCACGGGCGAGGAACTCGACACGGACGTCGCCGCGGCGGGTGGCGAGCGCCAGGGTCTGGCGATACAGTTTCTCCGCGCCCTCAGGGTCCTGATCCACCAAACGGAGGTGCCCGAGGTATAGGGATGGCCAGGGCGCCTCGGGCCGGGACGCCTGCAGGTCCTCCAGACGCCGGGCGGCCGCCGCGCGGTCGGGCGAGGCGCTCCGGGCCAAGTCGTAGAGGCAGCGCGCCGCAGCCTCGCCTTCAGGCCCGGCCGCAAGCTCCGCGCTGCACGGGGGGACCGCCGCCTCCAGGGAAGAGGCTGAGGCCAGCAGCCAACCGAGGACGGCCAGGCTTC
Source organism: Thermoanaerobaculia bacterium (assembly GCA_036266195.1). GTDB lineage: Bacteria > Acidobacteriota > Thermoanaerobaculia > Multivoradales > UBA5704 > DATMER01. The sequence goes on from DATANP010000163.1 coordinate 11,918, forward strand.
GACACCATTTGCTCATGGAGATCTCGATCATACAACGCATCTGCGGCCGGCGGCTTGGAACGCCGCCGGCCGCAAGGGACAATCGACACCTCGTTCTAGTTGGCTCCGGGGTCACCGCTACCCACCGGCATCACCGCACCCTGGATCGAGATCTGCTCCTCTCCCTCCTCGCCCTCCGTGATGGCAGCCATGTCTTCCGTCGACAGGGCGAGGACGCAGGTCCGGAACTGTGCCAGGCCGTCGTTGTCCGTGTAGGGCACTTCGACATTCAACGTCACCGTAGACATGTCTCTCCTCCTTTGAATTTGGGGCGCGCGGACCGGGCGATCCGTTTCACCTCCCCGCGCGCTCGTTTCGGTCTTGTTAAAGGGAACGAACCGAGCTTGGAGATCCCCTCAGAGGAGAGAAAAGATTGTCGGATGGCTATGCGCGTACGCGGCGGCGGCGCGCCAGGAAGACGGCCAGCGAGAGCCCGGAGAGCGCCAGGGCTGCGGGGAAGGCGAAGCGGGGGAGGCCCGGACGGCCGCCCGGCACCGGCACCCGGTCGCCGTCGCCCAGGACGATCACGCCGGCCCAGGCGGCGGGCGGGGCGCCGTCGGCCATGCGGTCCTGCTGGGCGGCGTGGAGGGCGGCGGCCACGCTCAGGCCCTCGCCCAGGTGGGCGTAGAAGCGGTCGAACAGGGCGGCGCCGTGATCGTCCCGCAGCGGCCAGAGGGTCGCCACTACGGTGTGGGCGCCGGCCTGGAAGAAGGCCCGGGCGAGGTTCATCACCCCCTCGCCGCGCAGAATCTCTCCCGAGGCGCTGCTGCACGCCGAGAGCACGACGATGCGGCCCCGCAGTTTGAGCTTCACGATCTCGTTCGGGTGCAGCCTGCCGTCCTCGCCGGGCGCTCCCGGGGCGAGGAGCACGAACGAGCTTTCGGGCTCGTTGTCGCTCGTCCAGGCGTGGGTCGCGAAGTGAAGGATGCCGTAGGGGACCGGACCGCTCTTGAGGTAGGCCTCGGTGGCGTCCGCGCCCAGGAGCAGGCGGCTGCCCGCGCCCAGGTGCCGGAGCACGGCCTTGCCTTCGACCTGCGCCCAGGGGAGGGGGCCCAGGCCCGGCGCGGCGCTCCGGATCGAAGCCGGCACCACGGCCGACCGGGATGCGGGATCAGCCAGGACCAGGGCGGCCGTCCCGGACGCGGCCTGCGTGCTCTGGCGCCACTCCAGCCAGAGAGTGGCCGAAGGGGTCAGGGTGATCTCGTATCGGGTAGCCAGCGGCGGCGCCTCGGGAGCGGGGCGCAGCGCGGCGAAGGGCAGGAGGTGGAGCACGTCGTCCGGCACGATCACCAGCCGCTGGATGCCCGGGTCCAGATCCGAGAGACCGTCGGCCAGCAGGGCCCGGTAGAGGGCGGCTGCGGTGTCGCCGTCGTCCCCGTTGCCGGTGAAGAGGCCGGAAAAGACCTCCACGGTCGGGCGCAGCCGGGTCCTCTCCGCGAGCGGGGCGTGCAGGGCATGGACGGCCGCGCCGTTGCGGGTGACTACCATCAGCCAGGCGCCGCCCGCGAAATCGCCCACCATGTCCTGCCAGGGGGCGATCTGGAAGGAGAGCAGCGCCTCGTCCGGCGCCAGGGCCTGCCGGACCTGGTCCAGCGATGCGAAATCAGGAGTTTGCGTGGCTGTGGAAGGCCTGGCATTCGCCGCTGTGAGAGACTCGATCAGGGCGCGGGCGCGCATCCTCTCCTGGATCCCGAACGCGATATCCGCGACATTGTGAGCCCTGGGGTCGGCGGCCCCGGCGTTTTGCAGCAGCCGGCCCGCCAGCCAGTGGTAATGACTGGCCCAGAGGGTGAAGACCTCCGCCCGTCCCTCGGTCGGAGCCTGAAGGTCCCGCACCAGCTCGATCGCTTCGAGGGCCGTTATCGATTCCTGGAGGGCCTGCTCGGGTGGGGCCAGGCGCCAGCTCACCCGCATGCGTTCGCGCCACACGTTGGCGATGGCATCGGGCGAGCGCGCCTGTTTCGCGAGATCGAGGGCTTCATCCAGAAGGCGCAGCGAGTCGTGCGGGTCCGCCGTAGAGCGCCGGGCTTCCATGCTCCGGCAGACGCTCTGGTCCCTGGGGAGGACCGCCAGGTCCCGGCAGCGCTGGAAGTGGATCTCGCTCTCGGCATCGTCGGTCAACAGACCGAGAATCTGATGGGCGAAGATCTGCGCGCTCGGGTGGCGGGCGGCCTCGGCGACGGCGAGCGTCTGCCTCGCCTGCTCCAGGACCTTCCGCCTGGCGTCGGGCGTGGGCAGGAGGTAAAGCTCCTCGCGGACGACCCGCAGAAGGTGAGCTCTCGCGAAGGCCTCGGCATAGTGGTCGCCTCTCCGGGCGGTGAGGTCTACCTCGGTCTGGGCCAGATCGTGAGCCTCGTTCAGCCGCCCGAGGTTCACGGCGAGGCTCGCCATGTTCAGAAGGCAGTCCCGGCGGAGAGTGTAGACGAGGGTCGACTCCGCACCCAGGGGGGCGGACCCCTTCGCGAACAGGATCTTCCGGGCCTCGAGGACGAGCCTGTAGGAGCGCGGCAGGTCCTGGCTCCGGTTGATGAGGTCGGTGGACTCCAGGATGCGCGCGCGGGCGATGGCGAGCGGATCGTCGGAGGCCTCGGCCACGCGCACGGCGCGGCTCACCACGGCTGCCTCTTCCTTCTGCCTGCCCTGTTTGTGCAGTTGCAGGTAGAGGTTCCAGCAGGCCCGGACCTCTCCCAGGGCGAGCCCGCGCGCCGCCATGAGATCCGCCGCAGCGGCCGACAGGTCCGAGGAGCGGCCGGTATCGGCCCAGAGCAGGGACCCCAGAAAATAGGTCAGCCAGGGGTTGCCGGGATGAAGCCGCAGGAGCCCCTCCGCTCTGCGGATCGCCTCCGCCTGCTGGGATGGCTCCTTTCCCGCCTCGTAGAAGCAGGACGACGACGCCTCCGCTTCCGGATCCGCGGCGAAGCGGCGCTCGCAATCGGCCACGGCCGGTACGCCCGCCGTCCGGAGAGGAGAGGATGCGGAGTGCGCCGCGCCGGCCAGCAGCAGGCCGAACAGAAAAGCGACCGGGAGGCCTTGCCGACCTCCCGGCCTGTCGAAGCGGTTCACCGCAACTTGCCACCGGGGCCGGGATCCGGGGTCGGCACCGGATCGCCGTCGCCGCCGCCGCCGGACGGAGGCTGGTCCTTCTTGGCATATCTGAGGTTCGTGAACATGTCATCCCTCCATGGGTGGGGACCTGTCCGGCCCCCGGGTTGCCGGAGGAGCGTTCTGCTCCCCCGGTGAGAATGACGTACGGATCGCCCTGATCCCCTCACCCGTCCTAGACTTGAGGAAAATTCGGCCCCACATTCGTCTGGAACCTGAACCCTGATGGAGTGTGCGTATGCCAAGGATAACGAAAATGCCTGCCTGCTTCCAGCGGCTCGCCGGCCTGCCGGCCCTCCTTTTCCTTGCGCTCCTGCTGCCCGGCTGTACCTGCGGAGACGCGAAGCCCATGACCCTCCCGAATCCCGGCGTTCCGGTGCCCAGGCCTTTCACCATGCCGCCCCTGGTTCCGGGGCCGGTCCCCGCGGGGGCCACGGTCTCCCGGTCCGGCTTCGACGGCGGCCCCTTCGCGGCGGTCCTCCCGGTTCCCCCCCGGACATCGCCGCCGAGCCCGGCCGAGGTGCTGGACCAGATCGAGCCCGTCCTGCGCGCCGCCGGCTTCCACCGGAGCCTCTCCGACCTGTCGGGGCCGGGAGAGCCGTTGCAACTGCCGCGGCCGGACCTGAAATCCCTGTCAGCCGAGGTCTGCCGCGAGCCGGCCGCCCGGCAGAGCCCTTCCCAGGTGGCCCTCTGTGAAACGCTGAGCAGTGGAGGACCGCCCTACCCGAAGGCCGATGAAGCCATCCGGAACGCCTACGGGGTCGGCTATACGGAGTGGAAGGCCAGCCTGGAGCGCCTCTCGTTCCAGTACCCCTTCTCGCAGGTGGTGGGCGGCGTGCCCATCGACGGAGCCGGGATCTCCGTCTTCCGCCAGGAGAACGGGAGCCTGGCGCTGATCCACGGCTCCCTGTTCGACCGCTTCACCGTGGTCAACAAGGTCCCGGGGGAACAGAGCAGCGCGCTGGTATCGGCCGCCCTCGCCCTGCTGGCCCGGCCGCCGGAGGAGAGGCTGGGGAGACGGCGGCTGGACCTGTCGCTGCCAGTGCAGGCCGGAGAGCCGTCCCTCGTGCTGATCCCCGACGGCACGGTGGGGCAGGGGAGCGAGACCGTGCCGGCCCTGCGCTATGCCTGGCGGGTGCTGGTCGGGATTGCCGGCCGCCACGAGAGCTGGATGGTCTGGATCGATGCTGAGCTGGGGAACCTCCTGCGGGTCGCCTCCCAGGCCAAGGACGCCGCCACGATCAGCGCGGTGCGCTGGCGCCGCGATCCCGGGCTGTGCCTTGCGGGCACCCTCTCCTGCACCGAGCTGGTCCCGTTCGAGGTCGACGATGCGGACAACAAGGGCATGGTCACCCTTCAGCTCGCGAACGTCTTCGAGCAGGTCGAGAATCCCACCGGGGACAATCTCAAGATCAGCAGCGCCGGGTTCAACCAGCCCCCGGTCAACAACGCCGCGACCGCCGTCTGCCCGAGCGGCGACAACTCGGCATTCCGGCAGATCAACGTCTACTCCCACCTGTACAGCCTCTGGAAGATCCTCGGGGGCGCAGGGATGGCTGCGATATTTCCGGAAAAGCCCGTGACCGTGTACGTCGACTACCGGGACGATTCAGGCGGCAACTCCGCCTTCTACGACTCCTCGCCCGGCAAGACGGACGCCAGATCCGAGCTCTGGTTCGGCGACGGGAAGGGGTTCAAGGATCCCCTCTGTCCCAGCTCCCCGGGCACCCGGCTGAGCGGCTCGCAGGACGTCACCATTCCAATCCATGAGA
>DATANP010000164.1:0-2531 GCA_036266195.1 Thermoanaerobaculia bacterium
GCTCGTGAGGACCGCGGACCTGACCGTGGCCGTCGCGACCCTCGACCGGCCCGAGGGTCTCGCCCGCTGCCTGGAGGCGCTGGCCGCGGGTGAGGTGCTGCCGGCCGAGGTGATCGTCGTGGACCAGGGACGCGGGGCGGAGGAGGTGGCGGCGAAGATCGAGGGTTTGTCGATCCGCGTCCTGCGCCAGGAGCGCCGGGGGCTGGCGGCGTCGCGCAACCTGGCCCTGGCCGAGGCTTCGCGGCCGGTCCTGGCGGTGACGGATGACGACTGTGTTCCGGATGCGGGGTGGGTGAGGGCGTTGGCGCGGTGGCTTGAAACCTCACCCCCTGTCCCCCTCTCCCATCTCCCTTCCGCCCCCCGCCGGGAGAGGGGGGACGTAGCTGGGGCCGTCTTGCCAGGATCGCAGGAAGAGGCCTCGGCGGCGTTCCCCCTCTCCCGGGGTCGGGAGGGCGGGAGATGGGAGAGGGGGACAGGGGGTGAGGTCCACGCCGTCACCGGCCGAGTCCTCCCCCTCGGCCCCGACCATCCCGACCTCCATCCCATCTCCTCCCGCATCTCGGAAGTCCCAGCCGAATTCGCCGGCCGCGCCCTCCCCTGGCTGGTGGGGACGGGCGGCAACTTCGCGGCGCGGCGCGACATCCTCCTTCGCTGCGGAGGGTTCGACGAGCGCCTCGGCGCCGGGTCTCCGGGCGGATCGGGGGAGGACATGGACCTCCTCTACCGCCTGCTGCGGTCCGGGGCGCGCATCCGCTACGAGCCGGCGGCCGTGGTCTACCACGAGCGCCAGCCTCGCGACCGGCGGCTCGCCAGCCGGTCGTCGTACGGCCGGGGCATCGGGGCCTGCTGCGGACTGTGGCTGCGGGGGCGCGACCTGCACGCCCTCTCCGTGCTCGGGGGGTGGCTGCGGATGCGCGGCGGCATGGCGGCCGGAGCCCTGCGGCGGCGGCAGTGGGGCTCGGTGCGCGAGGAGCTGCTGGTCCTGGGCGGCACCGCGCGCGGTCTGGTCTATGGGCTGCGGGCCGGGAGGGCCATGTGACCGCCTGGAGCGAGACCGACCGCCGGTGGCGCCGCCTGCTCCGGCCGGCATGGCCCGCCTTCCTGCGCCGCACCCGGCCGCTCAGCGACTTCTGGGGGTTCGACCGCGGCACGCCGGTGGACCGCCACTACATCGAGGCGTTCCTGGCCGAGCACCGGGCGGACATCCGCGGCCGGGTTCTCGAGGTCCAGGACAGCGTCTACACCGACCTCTACGGCTCCGGGGTCGAGGCGCGGGACGTGCTCGACGTCGATCCGGCCAATCCGCGGGCCACGATCGTGGCGGACCTCTCCAAGCCGGAGAGCCTGCCGGAAGGCGTGTTCGACTGCTTCATCCTGACGCAGACGCTCCACCTGATCTACGACCTCCGGGCGGCCCTGCGGAGCTGCCACCGACTGCTCCGGCCCGGCGGGGTGCTGCTCGTGACCGGCCCCGCGGTCAGCCGGTTCCGGGGCGGCGAGGACTACTGGCGCTTCACCTCCGCCTCCCTGGAACGGCTGCTGGAAGAGGTCGGACCGGCGACGGTCCGCGCCTATGGCAACGTGCTCGCGGCGAATGCCTTCCTGAGCGGCATGGCCAGGGAAGAGGTCCCGGGCCGGCTCCTGGACGAGCAGGACGAGCATTTCCCCGTAATCGTCGCGGGCCGGGCGGTGAAGGCATGAGGTTCCTCCGTCGTTTCCAGCCAAGGGCGATGGTCCTGGTCTACCACCGGGTGGCAGAGACGCGGGACGACCCCTACGGCCAGGCGGTGCGGCCCGAGACGTTCGCCCGCCATCTGGAGGCTCTGACCCGCGAGCATCCGGTCGTGCCGCTGTCCGAGCTGGCCGGAAGGCGCCGCTTCGAGGACGGCGCGGTGGCCGTCACCTTCGACGACGGCTACGAGGACAACCTCTCCCAGGCCCTGCCGATCGCCGGGAAGGTGCCGCTGACCGTGTTCGTGACCGTCGAGCCGGTGCTCGACGACGGGCGCTTCTGGTGGGACGAGATCGGCGGCATGGAGCCCGGGCTGCGCGCGAAGCTTCACGCATGGCTCAAGGGCCTGCCCAGCCGCGAGCGGTGGGGGCGGATCTCGTCGATGACGTCGACCTACGATCCCGACTGCGGACGCCCGCTGACCCCGGACGAGCTGCGCGACCTGGCCTCGCGGCCGGGCGTCGAGATCGGGGCGCATACGCTCTCGCACCCGTCCCTCGCCCTGCTGCCGGCGGCCGAGCAGGAGCGCGAGCTTCGCGAAGCCCGGACCCGGCTGGAGGAGGCGATCGGCAGGCCGGTGACGCTCCTCGCCTACCCTTTCGGCAAGCCCGGCGACGTCTCGGACGAGACGGCTCAGCTCGCGCGCCGCGCCGGCTACCGCGCCGCCTTCACCACGGTCCCGGCCCGGCTCGCCCCGTCCTCGCCGGTCTTCGCCCTGCCGCGGCTGACCGTCCACGAGCAGCCCGCGGAGCAGTTGATGCACCGCATCCGGGAGTGTCTGGCGTGAGCGGCTCGGTGA
>DATANP010000165.1:0-5956 GCA_036266195.1 Thermoanaerobaculia bacterium
ACCCGGCCCACGTCTTCGCCTGCTTCTTCCAGATCCGGCGGGCCTTCCACTTCACCTTCCGCTCGATCGTGGGCGGCTCGATGCCCGCGGCCCGGCTGCGCGCCCAGGTCTGGCAGTCGATCTTCACCCACGACCTGCGGCGCTACCAGCGGGCGCTGTATAAGACCCTGGGCGACGCCACGACCCTGGTCACCGGCCCGTCCGGCACGGGCAAGGAGCTGGTAGCGCGCTCCATCGCCTGGTCGCGCTACCTGCCCTTCGAGCCGGAGTCCGGGTTCCGCGAGAAGTGGCTGGAGCAGTTCTACCCGCTGAACCTCTCGGCCCTGTCGCCCACCCTGATCGAGTCCGAGCTGTTCGGCCATCGCCGCGGCGCGTTCACCGGCGCCGTGGCCGACAACACCGGCTGGCTGGAGGTCTGTCCGCCGCTCGGCACCGTCTTCCTGGACGAGATCGGCGAGGTCGAGCCGGCGATCCAGGTGAAGCTGCTGCGCGTGCTGGAGACGCGGACCTTCCAGCGCCTGGGAGAGAGCCGGCCGAGACGCTTCCAGGGCAAGCTGGTCGCCGCCACCAACCGGGACCTGGCCGCCGAGATCCGCTCCGGCCACTTCCGGAGCGACCTCTACTACCGCCTCTGCGCGGACATCCTGGTGACCCCCTCGCTCCGCGAGCGCATCGCCGACTCGCCGCGCGAGCTGTCCGACCTGCTCGTCGTCCTCGCCCAGCGCGCGGTGGGCGAAGAGCTCGCGGAGGAGATTGCCAGGGAGGTCGAGGCCTGGATCCGGGAGAACCTGGAGCCGGACTACCCATGGCCCGGCAACGTGCGGGAGCTGGCGCAGTGCGTGAACAACATCCTGATCCGCCGCGACTACCGGCCCGCCAGGCTCGACGAGGAATCCGGGGTCCGCGACCGCCTGGCCGAGGAGTACCTGTCCGGCGCCCTCACCGCCGACGACCTCCTCCGGCGCTACTGCACCCTGGTCTATGCCGAAGCCGGCAGCTACGAGGAGACCGCCCGGCGCCTGGGTCTCGACCGGCGGACCGTGAAGAGCCGCATCGACCCCGCCCTGCTCCGCGAGCTGGGCTAAAGCTGCGAGCGGATCAGCGGCGTCACCAGCCGGAAGAGCCGCATCTTCATCACCTTGCGGCGGGGCACGCCCGGAAACGGCTCCGAAGCGCCCTCGGGCCATCCGCGGGAGTCGATCCTCCAGGAGCTCGCGAGGTGCCCGTCGAGCGTCGCCCGCAGGCTGGCCGCGAGGTCCCGGTCCTTCATCACCACGAGCAGCTCCGTGTTCAGCCGCTCGGACCGGGGGTCGAGGTTGAACGAGCCCACGATCACGGTCTCGCCGTCGATCACCGCGGTCTTGGCGTGCAGGCTCTCGGCGCCGCGGTACTCCCACAGCTCGACCCCCCGCCGGACCAGCGGTCCGCGATGGCCCACGTATCCCGCCTGGGCCCACAGATTGTCGGTCGTCGCCATGGAGTTGGTGAGGATGCGCACCTTGACCCCCCGCGCCAGGGCCCGTTCGAGAGCCTGGCTGAACGCCCGGGACGGCACCAGGTAGGGCGACTCGATGACCACCGACTCGCGGGCGGAGTCCATCAGGTCCTTGAGCTCATGAGCCACCCCGCGCTCGATCCCCTTCTTTCCGACCGGATCGTGAAGGAACCGCACCGGCCCGACCTCCAGGGGCGCCTCCTGGACGCGCGCCGGGTCCTGAAGCGCCTGCTCGATCCGGGCGTCGAGCCACGCCTGGTGCCGGTCGAGCTCGCGCGCGGCTTCCTCGATCTCCACCACAGACTGTCCGGAGGGTTTGACGGCCCGGACCTCGCGGCTTTCCCAGAGCCGGAGGAAGTAGGCGCGGGCGTCCGCCGCGGCCTCGCCGTCAACCCGGACGTCGAGGTCCAGGTAGTTGCGCCGCCGGAGCTGCCGGCCGAGCCCGAAGTAGGGGCTCTCCACGTTGCGGCCGCCGGCCATGAGCGCCCTGCCGTCGACGACGAGCAGCTTGTCGTGCATCCGCCGCGAGACCCACCGCAGCCGGTCGAACCGGAACGGGTGGTACTCGCGGATCTCGACCCCTTCCGCCAGCAGATGGTCCTGGACCGCCCGGGGGATGTGGTTCCACTGCGCGTCCACGATCACCTTGACGTCCACCCCGCGCCGGGACGCCTGGCGGAGGAGGGCCAGCCCGGTCAGCGTGAGCGGGTCGTGCCCGATGATGAACGACTGCGTGAGGATCTCCGACCGTGCCTCCAGCACCATCTCCACCCGCGCCTCGGCGGCCTCCCGGTCCGTCTCGATGAGCCGCGCCCGGTCCGCGGCGGCGGGGAGGGGGAGGAGGGCCAGGAGGAAAACAGCAAAGGCAAGATCCTTACCCATCCGGCCGGGAACCATTCCGGCCGTGCCGGGGACCCTTCCGGCTGCGTCGGAAACCCTTCCGGCCACGCCGGGGACCCTCCCGGCTGCGGCGGGAACCCTCCCGGTCGCGCCGGGAACCCTTCCGGCTACCCCGGGAACCCTTCCGGCCACGCTGGAAACCCTTCCGGCCACGCTGGGAACCCTTCCGGCCACGCTGGGAACCCTCCCGGCAGGCCTGAACCCTCCGCCGCGGCTCGGCTCAGAGCTCGATCCTCTCCTCCGGTGCCTCCGGATTCAATACGGCGCGGACCCAGGGATGGTGGAGCGAGGTCGAGTTGAACAGGCGCTTGTCGGCAGTCCAGAGCTCGCACTGTTGCGATTCGGCCAGTGCAAGATAGAAGCTGTCGTAAGCCGCCGAGCGCCGCAGGTATAAGGTCCATTCCAGGGCTTGTCCGGGTTCTGTTGAGCCGGGTGAGCAGATACGAACTCCCAGGCGCTGGAGTTGAGCCAAAGTCCGCCGCCCCTCGTCCGGCGTCAGGTCTTCTTGATAGATGGCCTTCGCGACAGCCGAGGTGGTTTCGTATATCCACAGCGCCGGGGCGAGAAGCTCGAAGCGATCCCGGAGCAGGGAGGCCAGAATTCGTCGGCAGGAATCGCGCAGAGGATTCGGGAGCACAGCCTTGACGGCCAAGCTCGCATCGATCACTGCGACTTTCATTCGGTGCGGTTTTCGAGATCTTGACGGCTATGGAGCAGCAGGTCATCCACTGAAAGATCCCGGCCACGGCGGGAGCGGATCTCATCCGCCAGCCGGTCTGTCTCTTCCAGCCAACGCTCCCAGGATGTAGCGTCGGAAAGCCTCTTTTGCAGATGGGCGACCTGCGGATCAAGGCGTGCGGTGCGAAGTGGATGGCGTCCCATGTCGATCCTCGGTCCTTAGTCTAAGAGATTCGGGTCGCCGAATCAAGAGCCCACGACGAGACAAAAGATGGTGGTACTCGCGGATCTCCGCTCAGACCAGAATCTCGCCGACTTCCAGCACGAGGTCCGGGAAGGCCAAAGGGGAAATCCGGTCTCCAGCCCTGAGTTGCTGAACTTGTCGGTATCCCATGGCGGACGGCTCCCGATACATCTCGACCCGGTCGGTCGTGAGGTCGACCAGCCAGGCTTCGAGGATGCCGTTCCGAGCATAGACGGGGATCTTCTTCAGCCGGTCGAAGCGGGCACTGCTGTCCGCCACCTCGATCACCAGGAAGATCTCTTTCGGAGACGGATGGGAACTGGAGTAGTCGTCCGCTCGGGGATGCAGGATGCTGATGTCCGGCTCCGGCTCTGAGTAGTCGTCAACCTCGATGGGATCCTGAATCCCAAGAAGGACGCGATCCGCAAGCGCACGGCTCAAAAGGCGGTTCAGCCTCTTCACACAACCGGCATGACGGTTCCCGATGGCAGCCATCTGGAAGATCTCTCCCTCAATCAATTCGACGCGGTCGTCCTCGGTGAGGATACCCGCATCCGCGAGGGAATGGTACTCGGAAACCGTAAAAAGCCGCTTGACCGGTTCTGCCATGATGCCTCCGCTCCGGGTATTCTAACGCCCAGACGGGACAAAGGATAGATCTAGCCCCCCGCCGCCTCCGCGATCTCGATCGCGTTGAGCGCCGTGCCGCGGGTGAGGTTGTCCATCACGGCCCAGAACCAGAAGCCCCCGGCCTGATCCTGGCGGATGGTGCCCACCAGCACCTTCTCGCTGCTCCCCGAGTCGATCGGGCCCAGGTGCCTGGGGTCCTCGGCCATCTCCAGGTAGGGGTGCGCGGTCAGCGCCTTGCGGAGCGCCTGCAGTGTTGGCGGGATGGGGCTGCCTCCGAAGCGGGCGTGGAGGCTCAGCGCCATGCCGTGGAAGATGCCGCCCTGGACCATCTGCAGCGGCACCGGCGGCATCTCGGGGACGACCTTCTGCAGCATGTCGGAGAGCGGCAGTGAGTCCGAGGCCGTGGGGAGCAGGTTGAAGGAGAGCTGCGCGCCATAGACCGGGGTCGGGGTGCGGCCGATCATCGCCACGATCTCGCGGGTCTGCTCGAACAGCTCCTGGATGCCGGGATCGCCCTGCGCCGAGGCCGGCTGGACGATGGTCCCCACCAGGTCCACCGGCTGCATGGGGCGCAGTGGGTGGAGCACGTGCGCGAGGAGCACCACGGCCGGGTGGGGCGACACGAGGCGGGGGCCGGAGGCCACGGCATCGGAATTGACTCCGGCCACGACCGGCACGCCGTCCTCCAGGGTGGCGTCGGGCGACAGCACCACCACGAGCGCGCTCGACGGCACGTTGCCATAGAGCGGCCGGTTCTTCTCGGCCGGGCCGCAGAAGTACACGGTCGAGACGTCCTTGAAGCTGTCGGGCTCGTAGCGCTGGACCATGGCGGCCGCGCCCTGGACCTCGGTCAGGACGCCGACCTCCTCGGCGTCCGTGCTCAGCAGGCGGATGTCCCGCCAGGTCTTCAAGCGGCTTTCCAGGGACTCCCGCAGCTCCTTGCCGACCAGGGTGCCGGGGTGGACGATCGCGATGGCGCTCATCAGGTCACCGCCTGTAGGGGATGTCGTCGTGCGGGGGAGGAGGCGGCTGTATCGGCGGCAGAGGCGGTTGAGGGATCTCGCTCCGCGTGTCCTCGGGGATCTCGGGACGGGCCGAGCCGCCGCGGCGGAGCCGCCCCCAGAGCCAGATCGCCGGCCCGGACAGGGCGTAGACCACCGCGAAGGTCAGGAAGAAGGCGTAGGGCGCGCGGTAGAGCACCAGCAGGACCAACGCGATCGGAATCGCCACCCGGTAGCTCATCCGCTGCCGCGGGTCCGCGCCCTTGACGCTCCGGTAGCGGAAGGTCGAGACCATCAGCAGCCCCGCGACCAGCAGCGAGACCGCCACCAGTCCCTGCAGCCACGGGCGCCACTCCGCGTCCGGCGCCCAGAAGAGCATGGAGCAGATGACTCCGGCCGCGGCCGGCGTGGGCAGGCCCACGAACCAGCGCTTGTCCACCACCTTGTGCTGGACGTTGAAGCGCGCGAGCCGCGTCGCCGTACAGACCATGAAGAAGGCGGAGAGCAGCCAGGCGTCGGAGTGGAAGTCGGCGAGGCCCCAGAGATAGGTCAGCAGGGCGGGCGCGGCGCCGAAGGTGACGACGTCGGCGAGCGAGTCGTACTCCTTGCCGAACTCGCTCTCCGTGCCGGTGAGCCGCGCGATCATCCCGTCGAAGGTGTCGACGATGGCCGCCGCGAAGACGAGGAGCGCCGCCAGCCGGAACTGCCCGCGCAGCCCGCACACGATCGCATAGAAGCCGAGCAGCATGTTGGCGACCGTGAACAGGCTGGGCAGCAGGTACGCGCCCCGCTTGAGCCGCTGCGGCATCTCCCGGGTCCGGCGGGGCGCGTCCTGGATCACTTCGCGGGCTCCCCCGGAGGGAGGGCCATGGGAGTTTCGCCGTTCTTCACCCGGTCCCCCTTCTTGACCTGCACCGTGTAGCTCTCGGGCACCAGCAGGTCGACCCGCGACCCGAACTTGATCAGCCCCATCGGCTGACCCCGGTGCACATGGTCTCCCTCTTTCAA
>DATANP010000166.1:0-2124 GCA_036266195.1 Thermoanaerobaculia bacterium
GCCTTGGGAATCCGCTCATAGACGTACCCGGACCTGGACTCGAGCAGAAGTGAGTCGCCGGCCCTCAGCGTCTCGCGCAGCAGCGGCTCGGCCAGCCGGACCACGCGCTCCTCGTCGGCCTGGGAGATGACCAGGGCGCGCCGGGAGTCGGCGAGGACCTCCTTGAGCATGACGACTTCGCCCACCGTCTCGTAGGACTGGGCGATGACGACGTTGAGCGCCTCGTTCAGCACGACTTCCTGGCCCGGGCGGAGCCCGGACAGCTCGACGTTCGGGGACACGTTCACCCGCATCTTGCGGCCGCCGGTGAACACGTCGCAGGTGTCGTCCTCGTTCGCCTGCAGGAAGACGCCGAAGCCGGACGGCGGCTGGGCCAGCCGGTCCACTTCCTCCTTCAGCGCGACGATCTGGTCGCGCGCCTCCCGCAGGGTCGCCGCCAGCCGCTCGTTCTGGGTCGTGACCCCCGTGAGGCTGCCCTCGGTCTCGCGCAGCCTGTCCTCAAGGAGCCGGACCTGCCGGGGCGAGTCCGCCAGCCTGCGCCGCAGCACGGCAATCTCCTCGTCAAGGAAGGAGATCTGAGCGGTAAGGCTCTTCACCTCATCCTCGTGCCGGCTGCGCCCGCTCTCATCTCTGGTAGGCACGGCCCTCACCTCCTCCTGCACCGTTAACTGGACTCTACCTACTCGCGGGCCATCCCTAACCTCCCGGCGCCGTATCGAGGCCGTTTTGCTGCCCGCGAAATTGCCACTACGTCACAACCGCATCACAAGGCGTTAGCATCAACGCCGCCCCGCCAGGGAAACGACCTGCCGGCCGGATAGGCGTAACATGCCCGCCCGTTCGGGTCAATGATCTTCTCAGTTGCCTTCTTCCTGCGCCCCCTTGGCCGGCCTGCGCCGGCGGGGCGGGGGGATCACCCCGGGGGCCAGCCGCCGCGCGGTCACCAGGAATCCCGTGTGACCCACCATGCGGTGCTGCGGCCGGACCGCCAGGCCCTCCACGTGCCAGCCGCGGACCAGGCTCTCCCAGGCCGCCGGCTCGTCGAAGCCGCCGTGCCCGCGCAAGGTCTCCACGGTGCGCGAGAGCTGAGTCGTGGTGGCGACGTAGCAGCAGGCCAGGCCGCCGGGCGCGAGGACCGAGGCCACCGCGTCCACGCAGTCCCAGGGGGCGAGCATGTCCAGGATGACCCGGTCGAAGTCGGCCAGCCCCTCGGGGCTGAACTCGCCGTTCACCAGCTGCCAGGTCGCCGGGGCGCCGCCGAAGAACTGCTCCACGTTGCGCCGGGCGATCTCGGCGAAGTCCGGCCTGCGCTCGAACGAGACCAGGGTGCCCTGCTCCCCCACCGCACGCAGCAGCCAGCAGCTCAGCGCGCCCGAGCCGGCCCCGGCCTCGAGCACGCGCGCGCCGGGGAACACGTCGGCGAACGCCACGATCTGCGCCGCGTCCTTGGGGTAGACCACGGCCGCGCCGCGCTTCATCGCGAGCGTGAAGTCGGCCAGCAGCGGGCGGAACACGACGTAGGGGGTGCCGCCCAGCGACCTGACCACGTTCCCGTCCGGTCCGCCGATGATGTCGTCGTGGCTCAGCATGCCCCGGTGGGTGTGGAAGGACGCACCCGCCCGGAGGGTGATCAGGTGGCTGCGCCCCTTCGGGTCGGTGAGCTGGACCGGCTCGCCCGGCATGAGCGGCCCCTGCCGCGGTTTGGTCATGCTTGGTTATACCCCAGCGAACGCGTGGTCGACGTCACGGGCGGCCAGCACGCCGTACACCTGACCGGAGGGCTCGACCAGGAGGTACTCGGTGGCGGGAGCGCGGCGGATCGCCTCGAGCAGGGCCAGGCCGGACAGGTCGGCGGACAGCACCATGCTCGGCTCGAGCGTGCGGGCCAGCGCGCCCGCCTCCAGCCAGGGGCGGCGCTGCTCCGGGGTGGCCATTACCGCGGTCTCGTTGAGGATCGCGATCGGCTTGTCATCGTGATCCACGATCACCACCGCGCGGGCCTGGTTCTCCTCGGCCCGCCTGATCGCCTCGGCCACCGGGGTGTCCGCGGCCACCGAAACCGCCTTGCGGGCCAGCCGCCTGGCCTGCAGGGCGGGCAGCCGCTCGCGGAACCTGGTCGCCTTG
>DATANP010000167.1:0-23299 GCA_036266195.1 Thermoanaerobaculia bacterium
AGGCCTGCGAGCACGACCATGTAGAGAGACGCTCCTTCGGTGGCACCGAGCGCCTTGAGACGGTCGGCGAAGCTCGCGGGGAGCAGCCTCCTCACCCAGGCTCCCTTGTGGGTCGAGGACTTGGACCTCGGACGGTCGAGCGGGAAGGACCAGATCCTCGGCGCGCCGTCCAGCGTCTTCCGCCACCAGTCGAGACGGGCTTCGAGGACGCCTCCGGCCAGTCTTTCGCGCTGCCAGACGGCCAGGTCCGGATATTGGACTGCCAGCTCGGGCAGGGGCGAAGGCTCTCCGGCGGCGAAGGCCCGGTAGAGTTCCATCAGCTCGCCGACCAGCACTCCCATGGACCAGCCGTCCACGACGATGTGATGGCAGTTGAGGATCAGGACGTGGTCCTCGGGTCCGAGCTGGAGGAGCGTGGCGCGGAGCACAGGGCCGTGGACGAGGTCGAACGGACGCCTGACGTCCTCTTGCGCCAGCCGGGTGGCCTCGCGCTGGCGATCGGCGAGGCCCTGAAGGTCGATCCTGGGCAGCCACCAGGGGCCGGGCGGATCGATGAGCTGAACGCCGGCGCCATCCCTTTCCACGAAGCGGGTGCGGAGGGTGTCGTGGCGCCGGATGAGCTCCTGGAAGCAGCGCTCCAGGACGCCGGCGTCGAGAGGGCCGCGCAGACGGAGCGGCGAGGCCACGTTGTAGGCGGTGTTGCGCGTGCGGCCGAAGTACCAGAAGCGCTCCTGGGCCAGGGAGAGCGGCGCCTCGGTCCTCCTCTCCCGTGAGGTGGTGACAGCCACAGCCGGCGCGGTCTCTCTCTCGACGGCCGCGGTCAGGTCTCCAAGGACCGGACGCTCGAACAGGCGGCGGAGCGGAACGTCGATCCCGAAGGCGGTCCGGATGCGCGAGACGAGTTGGGTGGCGAGGAGCGAGTGGCCTCCCAGCTCGAAGAAGTTGTCCTCCAGGTGGACCTCCTCCACGCCGAGGATCTCCTGCCAGAGGCCGGCCATGGTCTTCTCGTTCGCGGTGGCCGGCGGGGTCCCCTCCTCCGCCGAGCGCGGCGGCTCGGGCTCGGGCAGGGCCGCCCGGTCCACCTTGCCGTTCGAGGTGACGGGCAGGCTGTCGAGGAGGACGAAGGAGGACGGCACCATGTAGTCCGGCAGCTCGGACTGGAGATGCCGGCGCAGCTCGGGCACGATCCGGCGCGCGAGACGGGTGCGGAGGGGATCGTTGGCGAAGGCGCTCCAGGGCAGGCCGGGCTCCAGCGGATTGCTGGAGGCGCTCCCGACGTGGAGGACCGCGTCGTAGCGGTAGCGGGTCAGCTCGTTTTCCCAGCGCCCGTCCCGCTTGGTGAGGAGGTCGACTCCGGCCAAGCCAAGGCTCCGCGCGAGGGCCTGGAAGAAGGCGGGATCGATCACCAGCTCCTCCTCGTCGGCCACGCGCCGGCGGATGCGGCGCTGGATCTCTTCCTCGGAGCGGTTCGGCGGCGCCTGGAAGCGCTCGACAGACTCGGCGAAGTCTTCGAGGAGCGGCAGGCTGCGGACGTCTCCCACGAACACGGCGCCTCCCGGTCTCACGGCCCTCACGGCCTGTTCGAGGACGCGGACCAGGTAGTCGATGCCCGGAAAGTACTGGACGACCGAGTTGATGACCACGAGATCGGCCTCGCCGAGGGGGATGTCGGTCCAGTCGTCGGCCTCGGCCTGGCGGAGCGTCACCTGCGATAGGCCGCCGAGCTGGCGCCGGATGCCTTCCAGGGCGACTCGCGAGAAGTCGACGCCCAGGTAGCTCTCGGTGTGTGGTGCGACCCGGAAGAGGAGGAGGCCGGTTCCGCAGCCGATCTCCACGACGCGGCGCGGGTGCAGGGCCAGGATGCGGTCCACGGTGCGATCGACCCACTCGCGCATCTCGACGGCCGGGATCGGCTGGCCGGTGTAGCTGCTGTTCCAGCCCTCAATGTCGAAGGTGGCGTCCTTGCGGTCGCTCCTCAAATAGGTCTCATCGTAGAGGGTCTGCCACTCGGCGACGTGCTCTTCGCGCTCTCCGTGGACTTCGGGCCGGCAGACCACGTAGGCCGCCAGGGTGCCGTTGCTCAGGGTCACCACGGCTTCGCGGACCTCGGGGTGGCGCAGGAGGACGCTCTCGATCTCGCCCAGCTCGATGCGGAAGCCACGGAGCTTGACCTGGGTGTCCACACGGCCGAGGAAGTCGAGGCTGCCGTCAGCCAGCAGTCGCACGAGGTCTCCGGTGCGGTAGAGGCGGCCTCCGGCATCGCCGAACGGATCGGGGATGAAGCGCTCGGCGGTGAGGTCCGGCCGGCCGAGGTAGCCCCGGGCCAGGCTGGAGCCGGCCAGGAGCAACTCTCCGGGGATACCGATCGGGGCGGGCTGCAGGAGCGCGTCCACGACGTAGGCGCGGGTGCCGTCGATCGGCCTCCCGATGACGGGGGCTCGATCCGAGCCCGGCTCGATCTCGGCGCAGGTGGCGACCACGCTGCTCTCGGTCGGACCGTAGTGGTTGACCAGCGCGAAGGGCAGCGCCTCGCGCGGCGCCTGCTGGAGACGGTCGCCTCCGGTGAGCAGGGCGCGCAGGCGGAGGCTCTCGGGCGGCCGGACGTCCAGCACCTGCTCGGCGAGCGGAGTCGGAAGGAAGGAGAGGGTGATTCCCTCCTCCGCCATCCAGGCCAGGAGCCGTTCGGGTTGGAGGCGGAGGTCGTCGTCCGGCACATGGAGGCTGGCTCCGGCCGCGAGGTAGGGCCAGATCTCCCAGACCGACGCGTCGAAGGCCGGCGAGGCGATCAGCGTGGCCCGGTCCTCGAAGGTGACGCCATAGGTCCGCAGGTGCCAGCGCACGAGACTGAGCAGGCCACGGTGCGGGACCTGGACGCCTTTCGGCCGGCCGGTCGATCCCGAGGTGTAGATGATGTAGGCGAGCCGGTCCAGGTCCGGCGGGAGCGGATCGACGGGCGCGGCCTGGGACGGGCGGTCCAGGTCGATCACGGGGATCTCGGTCGGAATGGGCGCCTCGCCGCGGACGAGGAGCGCCGGCATGCCGCTCTCGCGCACGACGAAGGCGAGGCGGTCCTCGGGCCAATCAGGGTCCATGGGCAGATAGGCGCCTCCGGCGATGAGGACGGCGAGGGCTCCGGTCACCAACTCGGGCGAGCGCGGGACACAGAGGCCGACCGGCACGTCCGGTCCGACTCCCAGGCTCCGCAGCTCGCCCGCGAGACGGGCGGCGCGGTCCAGGAGGGGCTTCGGCGCGTTGGCGAGGACCATGGAGAGGAGGTCCGTCGAGAGCTCCCTCTCCCCCGGCACGGGGGAGAGGGCCGGGGAGAGGGGGAACGGGATCAAACTGTTCCATTCTCGGAGGATCTGATGACGCTCGGACTCGGGAAGCAGGGGTGGCTCGGAGATGCGGAGGCCCGGATTACTGATGACGGCTCGGAGAAGCGTCTCCAGATGGCCGACGAGGCGGCGGATGGTGGCTTCGTCGAACAGCTCGGTGCTGTAGGAGAGCTCTCCGAGGTAGGCGTCGCCGATCTCCCAGAGGTGCAGCTCCAGGTCGAACTGCGAGGTGGTGACCTCGAAGGGGACGCGGTCGAGGGTGATGCCGGGCAGCTCCATGCTGCCGACCGGCGCGTTCTGCATGGCGCAGACGGCCTGGAAGAGCGGCGTGACGGAAAGGTGCCTTTCGGGCCTCAGCTCCATGACCAGGCGCTCGAAGGGGAGGTCCTGGTGGGCGAAGGCGCCCAGGGTGGAGCGCCTGGCGCGGGCAAGCAGCTCGCGGAACGGCGGATCGCCTCTCAGGTCTCCGCGCATGACCAGGGTGTTCACGAAGAAGCCGATGAGCGGCTCGACCTCGGCGCGGTGGCGGTTGGCGATCGGCGAGCCCACGGTCAGGTCGTCCTGGCCGCTCAGCCGTCCCAGAAGGGCCTGGAAGGCCGCCAGGAAGACCATGTAGGGCGTGGCCTCGTGGCGCCTCGCGAACGTGGCGAGGTCGCGGCTGAAGCCGGGGTCGAACGGCACCTGGAAGCGTGTGCCCAGATAGGTCTGGCTGGCGGGCCGAGGCCGGTCGGTGGGCAGGTCGAGCGAGGCCGGGGCTCCCGCGAGCGCCTCGCGCCACCAGGCGATCTGCCGCTCCAGCTCTTCGCCCTTCAGCCAGCCGCGCTGCCAGACGGCGAAGTCGGCGTACTGGATCGGCAGAGGCGGAAGCGGCGCGCCGCCGTAGAGCGCCGTGATGTCGCGCACCAGCACGCCCATGGACCAGCCGTCGGAGACGATGTGGTGCATGTCGAGGAGCAGGGCATGCTCCGTATCGGTGAAGCGCAGGAGCACGGCGCGGAGAAGCGGCCCGGTCTCGAGGTTGAACGGCGTCTCGACTTCGTCCTGGGCGAGGCGGCGCATCTCGGAATCCGGAGCCGGCAGGCCGGAGAGATCGACGACCGGCAGGGACCAGGGCCCGGGCGGGGTCACGATCTGGACGGCCTGGCCGTCGCGCTCGGCGAAGGTGGTGCGCAGGGTGTCGTGGCGGCGCACCAGCTCGCCCAGGACCCGCTCCAGGTGGGCGGGCGAGAGCCGGCCGGAGATGCGCAGCATGAGCGACATGTTGAAGACCGTCTTGCCGGGGGCGAGGCGGTCGAGGAACCACAGGCGCTCCTGGGCAAAGGAGGCCGGGACGGGCTCACCTTCCGGTTGCGGACGGCGCGGGATGCGCTCCGGCCCGGTCTCAGTACTGGCCTGCTGCTCCTTGCGCTTGCGGAGCTGCTCGAACAGGGCGGCCCGCTGCTCCCGGGTGAGACCGGCGAGACGGTCCTGGGGTGCTTCACTCATCGGGTGTCTCCATCTCGGCCAGCAGGCTCGCCAGCATCTCGTCGTCCGCTCCGGACAGCTCGCGTTCCACGATCCGGTCGGCAAGCTCCGCCAGATTGGCGGTCTCGAACACGAGCTGGAGCGGGATTTCGATCCCGTGCCGCACGTTGAGCAGCGACACGAACCGGGTGGCGAGGAGAGAGTGGCCACCCAGGTCGAAGAAGTTGTCGAGGACCCCCACGTCTTCCGGCCGGCGATCCAGCACCTCGGCGGCGGCGGCGACCAGGGTTTCCTCCAGCGGCGTCCGGGGTGCGACCCGTTCCACAGGCCGTTCGGCCGTGGTCTCCAGGGCCGCCAGCGCCCGCCGGTCCACCTTTCCATTGGGGGTGAGAGGAAGCTCCGCGAGCGGCACGAAGACGGAGGGCACCAGCGCCTCGGGCAGCCGGCCGCGGAGGCTCGCGCGCAGCTCGTCCGCGGTGACCTCGGGCGTATCTCCCACCCAGAAGGCCCGCAGGGTCTTGTCCACGACGACCACGGCTCCGCGCCGGACGCCGGGCGTCGCGAGGAGCGCGGCCTCGGCCTCGCCGGGCTCGACCCGGAAGCCGCGGATCTTGACCTGGAAGTCCATCCGGCCCTGGAACTCCAGCGTGCCGTCGGCAAGCCAGCGCACCCGGTCTCCGGTGCGGTAGAGGCGCTCCCCGGATTCATAGGGAATGAAGCGCTCCGCGGTCAGGTCCGGGCGTCCGAGATAGCCCCGGCTCAGACCCTCGCCGCCCGCGCACAGCTCACCCCAGATGTCGACCGGCACGGGCCGGAGGTCGGCGTCGAGCACCTGGACCCGGGTGTTGGCAATGGGCCGGCCGATCGGCAGCGGGTCTTCGATCTCCCCCGGTCCGGCAAACCGGTGCCAGGAGGTGAAGACGGTGTTCTCGGTCGGTCCGTAGCCGTTGATCAGGATCAGCCCCGGGTGCGCCTCCAGGGCGCGGCGGGCATGGTCGGGCGAGACCACGTCGCCGCCGGTCAGGAGGTGGCGGAGCGGCCGGAGAGCGTCCAGGCGGCCATCCACCATTTCATGGAACAGGCCCGCGGTGAGCCAGACCGCGTTCACGCCGTGGCGCTCGATCACCCGCGCCAGCTCGTCGAGCGAGCCGATCCGGCCCGGGAACAGCACCACGCGCCCGCCGGAGAGCAGCGGCGTCCAGATCTCCAGGGTCGAGGCGTCGAAGGCGAGCGGACCGTACTGGAGCCACGCCTGATCGGGACCCAGCTCCGCAGCCACGGCCGCAGCCAGCCGGACGACGTTGCCGTGGGTGACGGCCACTCCCTTGGGCGTGCCGGTCGAGCCCGAGGTGTAGAGAACATGGGCGAGCGCCTGCGGAGGCACGTCGGGCAGCGGTCCGGTCTCCCCACCGTCGAAGGCGAGCCGGACCCCGCCCGCGTCGCGCATCATCCACTCCAGGCGCTCGGCCGGGTAGGTGGGATCGAGCGGCAGGTAGGCGCCGCCCGCCTGGAGGATGCCGAGCAGGGCCGCGATGAGATCCGGCGACCGCTCGGCCACGACGCCGACCCGCTGCTCGGGCCGGAGCCCCTGCGTCACAAGGCTCCGGGCGATCCGTTCGGCGCGGTCCCGCAGCTCGGCGTAGGTGAGCCGCTCCTCCCCCATCTCCACGGCTACCAGCTCCGGGGTGCGTGCCGCCTGCTCCAGGAACAGGCCGTGGATCGTGGCCTCCCGCGGGAACGGCGCGGCGGTGTCGTTCCATTCGAACAGGGCTTGATGGCGCTCGGCCTCGGAGAGGAACGGCAAGGCGAGCGGTGGCCTCCCGGAATCGGCGGCAAGCCCCTCCAGCAGCCGTTCCAGATGGGAGAGGATGCGCCGCGCCGTGGCCGGATCGAACCGGCGATCGGCGACGAGGCGGAGGGTCAGCTCCTCGCGGGCCGCGACGATCAGGTTGAGGGCATAGTTCGTGCGCTCGTCCATCGACGCGTGCGTCACCCTCAGCTCGCCCAGACCCTCGGAGACGGATGGCGAGATGGGATAGTTCTCGAACACGAGCAGGCTCTCGAAGAGCGGCTGTCCGAGGCCCGGCTTCGCCAGCGACTGGATGCGGGCGAGCGGCGTCCACTGGTGCTGGGCGATCGCGAGCTGCGCTTCCTGGACCTGCGCGAGCCAGTCCATCGCCGGCTCCAGTGTCCTCTGGGGGGGGACCACGATGCGCACCGGCAGCGTGTTGATGAACAGGCCGATCATCGACTCGACGCCGGGCAGCTCGGCCGGCCGGCCCGAGACCACGGCGCCGAAGACCACGTCCGGGGCCTGCGCGTAGCGCGACAGGAGCAGCGCCCAGGCACCCTGGACCAGGGTGTTGAGCGTCACCCCGAGCCGCTGCGCGAGCCCTGCCAGGGGCGCAACCGGCAGGGAGACCGAGGTCGTGAACGGCTCGCCGGACGCCGAGCGCCGGTCGAACGGCAGGGGGGTGGGTTCCGAGAAGTCCTGGAACCGGTCGCGCCAGAACCGTTCCGCCCCGGCCTGATCGCGCTGCGCGAGCCACGCGATGTAGTCGCGATAGGGCCGCGGCGAAGGAGGCAGGGACCGGCCCCGGTAGAGCGCGAAGACTTCGGACAGAAGGATCGGCAGGCACCAGCCGTCG
This sequence comes from Thermoanaerobaculia bacterium, assembly GCA_036266195.1. Taxonomy (GTDB): domain Bacteria; phylum Acidobacteriota; class Thermoanaerobaculia; order Multivoradales; family UBA5704; genus DATMER01. The sequence continues at coordinate 7,448 of DATANP010000167.1, forward strand.
AAGATGAGGTGGTGGGAGCTCCACACCAGCCGGTGCACCGACTCGCCCATGCGCACCAGTGTGACGCGCATCAGCGGCGCCTGCTCCAAGTCGAAGCCGCGCTCGCGGTCCGCTTGCAGGAGGTCTTCCCAGGACCGGGTCGGCTCCTCCAGGGTCCACGGCAGGTCCACGCGCCTGCGGACGAGCTCCAGGGGCCGCTCCGTCCTCCGCCACAGGAAGACCGTGCGCAAAGCGGGGTGACGGTCGAGCACGCGCTGCCAGGCTTCGGCGAACCGCACGACGTCGAGAGGGCCTTCGAGCTCGGCGACGAACTGCTGGAAGTACGGGTCCTCGCCGGAGGTGTGCGCGCTGTGGAACAGGATGCCTTCCTGGAGCGGCGCCAGGGGGTAGAGATCCTCGACGTTGCGGTCCGCGCCGAGCAGCCGGTCGAGCGTCTCCTGGTCCACGCGGGCCAGCGGGAAATCGGACGGCGACCAGCCTCCGGCTTCGGGGGACAGGCAGTGCGCGACGAGGGTCTCCACCTCGTCCAGGAAGACGCGCGCCAGGGGCTCGGAGGCGCAGACCACGCGCAGGCGGCCGTCCACGACCATGCAGTCCACGGCGAGCCGGCCGGGCTCGTCCTGGGTGCCTCCCGGAGCCTCGGGCGCAAGGTCGAAGAGCCCGCCCTTCCCCACCGAGGCGTCGAGCTGGCCGAGGTAGTTGAACGAGATCTGGGGCTCAGGCAGGGCGGCGAGGAGTGGAGCCGTCTCCGGGTTCACATAGCGGAGGAGCCCGTAGCCGAGGCCGCGGCGAGGCACGGCGCGGAGGGTCTCCTTCACCGCCAGGATCGATTCGCGCGGGCCGGCGCCGGGCGGCAGGGTGAGCGCCACCGGAAACGTGGTCGTAAACCAGCCGACCGTACGAGAGAGATCCACGCCCGGGAAGATCTCCTCGCGGCCGTGACCTTCGAGGTCCACAAGGAGCGTGCTCTCGCCGGCGGCTCGCGCGAGCGCGGCGAGCAGCAGGTCGTTCACTTGGGTGTGGTAGGCCTCGGGGGCTTCCTTGAGGAGGGCACGGGTGGCTTCGGGGGATAGCTCGAGCGGTGTGGCGGCGGTGGGAGGAAAGGACGGCAAGGACTGCAGAGACTGCAGGGACTGCCAGTAGGGCAACTCGTCGGCGACCTCCGCGGCGAAGGCGGTGAGGCTTTCGGCCCAGCGCTTCCAGGAGGTGGTCTTCGGCGGCAGGGCCTCCCCGCGGTAGGCCGCAGCGAGGTCTTCGACCAGGATGCGCCAGGAGACGCCATCCACGATCAGGTGATGGGCAGTCATGAGGAGGCGGTCGCCTTCCGGGCGGCGGAAGAGGGCGGCGGTGAAGATCGGGCCGCTCGCGGGGTCGATGCCGGACTGGAGGTGCTCGGCGGCGGCTTCCATACCGTCGAGATCACAGGTTTCGATCTCGATCAGGGGGATGGTGGGATCAGGGGCGTGGATCTGTCGCCCGGAGGGGAACCGCAGGCGGAGCGCATCATGGTGTGCCGCGAGGCGATTCAGGGCTTTGACCAGCCGATCCCGATCCAGACGCTCGCGGGGGGCGAGCATCACGGCCATGTTGAAGCGCCGGTGCTCCTCCTCGAAGAAGCGACGCTGGACGGGCGTGAGCGGCGCCTCACCTTCGACCGGTCCCTCGTCGGCGGCCGAGGTTTCTTCGGTCGCAACCGCTGCGAGTCCGGCGATCGTCTGGTTGTCGAAGAACTGCCGGGTGGTGATCAGGAGCCCGGCCTGGCGCGCCCGCGCCACGACCTGGATGCTCAGGATCGAGTCGCCGCCGAGTTGGAAGAAGTTGTCGTGGATGCCTACCCGCTCCAATCCGAGCAGCTCGCTCCAGATCCCGGCCAGCAGCTCCTCGCGGGCATTGCGGGGCAAGTCCGTTCCGGCTGTCTCAGACCGGACCGCCTCGGGCGCGGGCAGGGCCTTGCGGTCCACCTTGCCGTGCGAGGTGACCGGGATCGACTCCAGCGGCACGAAGACCGACGGGATCAGGGCCTCCGGCAGCCGGCCGCGGAGGAACGCTCGAAGCTCCTCGGCGATATCCGCGCGGGTCGTGCCCACCACGTAGGCCACGAGCTGCTTGTCGCCTCCGGCGGGCAGGGCGACGACCGCCGCGTCCCGCACCTCGGGATGATCGCGGAGGGCGGCCTCGATCTCGCCTGGCTCGATGCGGATGCCGCGGATCTTGACCTGATCGTCGATGCGGCCGAGGAACTCCAACTCTCCCCCTTCGCCCGGCACCTGCCTCACGAGATCGCCGGTGCGGTAGAAGCGGCGGCCGTCCACCTCGACGAAGCGCTCGGCGGTCAGCTCCTCGCGCCGGAAGTAGCCCCTGGCCACGCCGGCCCCCCCGATCCACAGCTCTCCCGGCACGCCCAGAGGCACAGGCCGGCCGCCGGGGTCCGCCACCCGCGCATCGACATTCGCGAGCGGCCGGCCGATGAGCGACCTCTCCGGCGTGCGGGCGCGGCTCAGCCGGTGGCCGGTGCAGATGATCGTGGTCTCGGTGGGACCGTAGAGAACCCACAGGTCGGTCGATGGAAAGGCCGAGAGCATCGCCGCCAGCAGGTCCGGAGGCGCGAGGTCGCCACCCGAGGCGAGGGTCCGCAGGCCGGCGAACCGCCTCGTCCCCCGGTTTTCCACCACCCGGCGCAGCAGGGCCGGGAGCGTGAACACCCGCGTCGAGCGCTCCAGCACGGCGAGGAAGCCTTCGGGATCGAGCACCTCCTCCGTGTCCACGATCTCGCAGATCCCGCCGGCCACGAGCGGCAGCACGACCTCCAGGAGGGTGACGTCGAACGTGTACCGCGACAGGTGCGGCACCCGGTCGTCCGGGCCCACGCCCAGATCGAGGATGCAGCCGACCATGGCGGCCACGCTGCCGTGCTCGACCATCACCGCCTTCGGCCGGCCGGTCGTGCCCGAGGTGTAGAGGAGATAGGCGAGGCGATGAGGATCGGGCGGTGGGAGAGGGACCGAAGCGATCTCGCCCGGGGCGTCGAGGTCGATCGAGCGGCATCCCGCGAAGGCCCTCACCCCCGGCCCCTCTCCCAGCCGCACACCCGGACCCCCGGGAGAGGGGAGCTTGCCTCTCTGCACCAGTGCCGCCACCTCCGCGTCCTCCATCACCAGCGCCAGCCGCTCGGCGGGCCATTCAGGGTCTAGCGGCACGTAGGCGGCGCCGGCCTTCCAGCAGCCGAGGATGGCGACCGGGATGTCCGTGGTCCGCCCGAGGAGCAGTGCCACGCGCGCGCCCGGTTCTACGCCGGCGGCCACGAGGCGGCGGGCCAGCTCGTCCGAACGCCGGTCCAGCTCGCCGTAGGTGAGCGTCGCGCCGCGGGAGATTACGGCGGTCGCCCCGGGCGCGCGTCTCGCCTGCACCGAGAACAGCTCCGGAAGTGTCAGGCCGGACCGCGGCCGCGCCGTGTCGTTCCACTCCACCAGCGCCTGCTGAGCCTGGGCGTCGGTGAGGACCGGCAGCGCTGACAGGCGGAGGTCGGGGTCGGCCACGGCCCGCGCGGCCTGGAGCAGGAGCAGCCCGGCCAGGCGCTCGGCCGTGGTGGCGTCGAAGAGGTCGGCGTCGTACTCCAGCGAGCCGGACAGGCCATCGGGGTAGTCGAAGAGAGTCAGGAACAGGTCGTAGCGCGCGATGCCGTCGTGGGCGTCCACGGGCTCGAACGTCAGGCCGGCCATCTCGACCTTGGAGTATTGGCTGTCGAGCACCTGGACGAGGTCCTGGATCACGGGCTGGCGGCTCGGGTCGCGCTCCGGTGCGAGGGCCTCGACCAGCCGGCCGAAGGGCAAGTCCTGGTGCGCCAGCGCGCCCAGGGCCGACTGGCGGACGCGGGCCAACAACTCGCGGACGGTGGGATCGCCGGACAGATCGATCGGGAACGGTATCTGGGTCAGGAAGCAGCCGAGCACCGGCTCCAGCTCGGGCCGGTTGCGGTTCGCGTTGTTGGCGCCGAGGATGAGCTTCTCCTGGCCCGAGAGGCGGCGGAACAGGGCCGCTGTGAGTGCGAGCACGGTCATGAAAAGCGTCGCCCCCTCGCCCCGGCCGAGGCCGCGCATCGCCTCGGACAGCTCGCGCGAGGCGCGGACCGACCGCCGGCCGCCCCGCATGCGCGCCACGGCCGGCCGCGGCCGGTCGGTGGGCAGCTCCAGGGTCAGCGGGAAGCCGTCCAGCCGCTCCCGCCACCAGGAGACCAGGCCGTCCAGGACCTCGCCCTGGAGCCACTCGCGCTGCCAGACCGCGAAGTCCGGGTACTGGACCGGAGGCTCCGGGAGCGTCGCGGGCCGGCCTGAGACGAACGCCTCATAGAGCACCGCCAGCTCGCCGAACGCGATCTGGAACGAGATCCAGTCGGTGACCAGGTGGTGGACCGCGAGCAGGCAGACGTGGTCCCGCGGTCCGAGCCGGACGAGTCCGGAGCGGACGAGCGTCTCGCGCTCCAGGTCGAACGGCGCCGCGGTCGCCTCGGCCAGCAGCCGCAGCATCTCGGGCTCGCGCCGCGCCTCGGGCAGGCCCGAGAGGTCGAGCACCGCGAGGGTCTGATGCCGGGCCGGGACGACGCGCTGCACGGGGGTGCCGTCCGGGACCGGAAACGTCGTGCGCCAGGCGGCGTGTCGGCGGACGATCTCGTCCAGGGCCGCGGCCATGGCGGGCACGGTCATGGGTCCGCGCATCCGGGTCGCCGCCGTGATGTTGAGGCCGGCGTGGCCCGGAAAGAGCTGCTCCATGAACCAGAAGCGCTCCTGGTCGAGAGACAGGGGCCAGTCGCCTTCGGCAGTCGGCCCCGTAATCCGCCGGACCGGCGGCAGCTGGGGCGGGCGCGCCGCGGCCTTGCGCTGCTTCTCGCGCAGCGTCTCGAAAAGAGCCCGCTGTTCAGGAGAGAGCGCGGCAAGGCGGTCGGTCAAGGCAGACTGGGACAGACGTCATTCTCCTACAAAGGCTTAAGAGCGGCCGCCGCTCCCAAGCGGGCCGTCCATTGTAAGGCCAGGCCCTCCACTGGGAGCGCCGGCGTCCCGCCGGCTCAAACCAGGGATGGGCGGTGGCGCCCTCTCCCGCGCCAGCGGGGGAGGGACGGGGAGGGGTCTTCTCCGCCTCAGCCCGCGGGATGCGCCTCCAACCACTCCACCTCCCGCAACCGCCGCAGGTACCCCGTCTCTTCCACCAACCGCCGAGCCCGGGCCACGTGCTCCCGCTGCCCGGCCCGGTCCCCACGCTGCCGGCACAGCCGAGCCCATTCCAGGTGCGCGTCGCACTCGTGGCGGCGCATGGAGCCCCGCTCGGCGATCTCCAGGGCTTCGGAGAGGTCTGCCTCAGCGCCAGTCGGGTCACCTTGGAGACTGCGCAGGACGGAACGGGCGAGGAGGCCACAGGGGACGTAGAGTTCTTGACCCGCCCGCCGCAGGCCCTCCACGGCGTGGTCCAGGTGCTCCGCGGCCTTGTCGAAGGACGATTCCGCGGAAGGCGTCAGCGCAAGGCCCAGATGCGCTCGGCCCAGACTCAGGTGGTCCAGCGCGATATCGAGGAGCCAGTTCATCGGTGTGCCCCACTCCAGCGTCTGCTCCGCCCGCTCCCGCACCTCCCGGCACGCCTCGCGCAACCGCCGCACCGCCTCCGGGGACGCGGCGAGACTGTCCAGAACGCTACCGGACTCCGGCTCACCACGGCTCAGCAGCAGGTCGCAATATTGATAGCCCGAAAGTCCGTAGAGCCGGGGGTACCCGGGCTGCCACTCCGCCTGAAGGGCCTCGGCCTCGCGAAAGGACTCCGCGCTCTCCTCCCAACGACCCGACTGGTGCAGGGCATCGGCCACTTTTGTCCGGCTGACCATCCGCAAAAAGGCGTCGCCGCTGCGTTCGGCCAGATCGACGCTCTGCTCCCCGAAGGACACGGCACGGGCCACCTCACCCAGGGTCAGGGTCAGCTCGCTGAGGTTGCTGGCGATTCGGGCAGCGTTCTCCCATTTCTCTTGTTCAAGCCGAAGCTTCAGCCCCGCCTCCATCGGCTGAACCGCCTCCGCCAGCCGGCCCAGGGCGCGCAGGCGGAATCCGGCCAAGTTGAGAAGGAACGCCTGATCCCCGGAGGGGAGACTGGCCGAGGGCTGGTCCCAAAGATGATCAAAGAAGCCGGAAAGCGCCGACAGATCCGAACCGAAGGCACCGAGCTTACTGGTGCTGAAAAACTCGTCGCCCCGCTGGATGCGCCGCCGGTAGACCTCCTCGAACGCCTCCTGCAGCCGCCCCGCCCGGCAGCCGTGGATCACCGCGGTGAAGAGCGGCTCCATGGCCTCCAGCGTGTCAGGCAGATCCGGCGCCTCTTTCTGGAGATGCTCATAGAGGCGCAGGTTGCCGGCCTTCCAGGCTTCCGGATGGTGCGTCTCGAGATCCTTCTGGAAGAAGACCCGGACCAGGGGGTGGGCGTCCAGGGTGTCAGGATACCGAGGATCGGCGGGTAGGAGAAGGCCATGCTCTCGGAGGTTCGAGAGCGCCAGTTGCCAGGCTTCCTCAGAGATCGACTCTGCGTGGCTCCACCAGCGTTTCTTGACCCTCGTCAGGTCTGGAATCGTCGGCTCAGCTCGCAACGCTGCGATGGCCTTGGGATCGGCCGGACGATCGAAAAGCCCCAACAGCCTCAAGACTGCCAACTCCGGTCCTTTCCCCAGCCAGCGGGAGTAAGTGCCGATCACTCGTAAAGCATGGCCACCCTTGACTTGATCAGCGCCGACGAGGTTCACCTCTTTCCGACGACGGACATCACCTTTACAGGCTCGACTCAAGTAGCCGCCCAGGAGCGACAGAGTCAGGGCATGGTTGCCGAACTCGCGGGAGGCGGCCAGAAGCTCCGAGCCCTTCCCCTGCACCCCGAGATGCTTCAGCAGCTCCGCTCCGGCCTCCGGAGAGAGTGCCTCCAGGTCATCCTGAGGGGCGGTCCTGATGAAGCCATCCAGGTCGGCGATGCGCTCGCGGGTCGTGACCACGCACAGGCCGGGATTGCCACCGGCCAAGCCCTTGAGCAACGCCGCGAGCCCCGGGTCCTTGAGCCGCCCGGCCAGCTGATGGTTCGCAGGGTGTTGGAGCGGCTCGACGCCGTCGAGGACAAGGAGGGTCTTCTCCTGGCGCACCAGTTCCGCCAGCCGTAGGCCGCGATCCCTGGCACTGGCCTTGGGATTGGGGGGATCTCCGAACCAAGCCAGTGCGTAATCAAAGAAGCGGTCCGCGGAGGTGGCCCGCTCCTCGGAGCCCTGGCTGTAGAAGGACCAGTCGAGCACCCGCCGGGCGCCTCGCCAGCCGGCGGCGGCCATGCGGTCCAGCCAGTGGCTGACCAGGGCGGACTTGCCCGTGCCGCCGAAGGCGACGAAGGCGAGGACGTGGATTTCCGGGTTCTCCCAGGCGGCGTCGAGCCGGGCCATTTCGGTTTCGCGGCCGATCAGGAGAGGCCCGGCGATGGGCAGGCGGCCGAGGTCGAGGCGGAGGGAATCGGACCGCTTCCGCTCGTCCAGATACCAGGCCAGCACGTCCGGATGCCGGTCGAGCAGATTCTCGAGATCCTCCCAACCCAGGACTTCGACAGCGAAGAGACCGTCCTCTTCATTCCGCTTCGTGAACTGCCGTGCAGCCTCGTCGAGGGCCGTGCTGCGCTGGGCCGTGGTCGCGAAGATGAAGTGCCGAAGCGGAGGATCGAAGCCCTTGGCTTTGTCTACTTCCTCGCGAAGTTGCTCGATGAGCTTCTCGTCCTTGATCAGGGTGGCCGAGCCGTGATGCTTGCACTGGACGCCGATATACCCTCCGCGGGAGTCGCGGCCGTAGAGATCGACCCCGTGCTGCTTCTGACCGCTGCGGCCGTGAAGCTTGGCGCCGACCTCCTGCCAGACGACCCTGAAGAGGGCCAGGGCAAGCTCCTCGAAGTCCATGCCGCTGCGAGGACGTGGGATCTCCTTGGAGGGCGTGCTCATTTGCGGGGTCGTCTCTTGGCCTGAGCCGATTGTACCGAGGGAGGATTTTTTCAGGAAAGCGGCTCCGCAACCCGTTCTCCCGAGTCTCCCGGGAGACTCCCGGCCGTGTTGGGGAGACTCCCAGCTGGGTTGGAACGACTCCCAGCCGTGTCGGAACGACTCCCAGCTCTGTCGGGACGACTCCCAGCCGTGTTGGAATGACTGCCGGCTGCGTTGGAATGACTCCCTGCCAGGTTGGGACGACTCCCAGCCGCGTTGGGGAGACTCCCAGCGAAGTCGCGGACCCTTCCGGCGGAGTCGGAACGGCCGGGGCCGGGGTTTGAGCCGGCGGGACGCCGGTGCTCCCAGTGAAAGAGAGCTCCCGAAACGTCGAGGCATCTCTTCCTTAGGAGATGCCTCTCATCAGCTCTGCCAGCAACTCGGCATCGGCGCTCTCCAGCTCCTTTTCGACGATGCGGTCGGTGAGGTCGGCCAGCGTGGCGGAGTCGAAGACCATCTGCAAGGTCACCGGCAGGCCGTGCTCCCGGGTGAGGCGCGAGACGAGCTGCGTGGCCAGGAGAGAATGGCCGCCAAGGTCGAAGAAGCTGTTCCTCATCCCCACCCGCACGCCGCCCAGGACCTCGGACGCGACGCGGGCGAGCGTCTCTTCCAGCGGCGTGGCCGGCGCGACGTAGTCCGCCGACTCCGGGCGGTCCGATGATGGGAGCGCGGCCCGGTCCACCTTGCCGGTGCGGGTGAGGGGCAACGATTCCAGGACGACGAAGGCGGACGGGATCATGGGCTCGGGCAATTCCGCGGAGAGGAACCGGCGCAGCTCGGAGGCTTCGATCCGGGAGCCCATGACCCAGGCCACGAGCCGGGCATCGCGGACCGCCACTACAGCCTCCCGGATCTCCGGATGCCGCAGCAGGGCCGCCTCGACCTCGCCTGGCTCGACGCGGACGCCGCGCACCTTGACCTGCTGATCGGTCCGGCCGAGGAATTCGAGATCGCCCCCCGGCAGCCGGCGCACCCGGTCGCCGGTGAGGTAGACCCTCTCCCCCGGCCGCTCCGTGAACGGATCGGGCACGAACCGCTCGGCCGTGAGGTCCGGGCGCCCCAGGTAGCCGCGGGCCAGGCTTTCGCCGCCGATCGCCAGCTCGCCCGGCACACCGGCCGGGGCGAGGCCGAGCCACCGGTCCAGGACGAGAGCACGGGTGCCGTCGATCGGCCGCCCGATGACCGGGAGGCGTTCGCCTGCCGGCTCCACGACCGCGCGGGTGGCGACGACGGTGCTCTCGGTGGGCCCGTAGTGGTTGACGACCGCGAACGGCAGCCGCGGGTCCGGCCGGCGCCGCAGCCGGTCGCCGCCGGTCAGCAGCGCGCGCAGAGCCAAGCCATCCGGAACACCCCCGGCGGCCCGCTCCAGGAACGGCTCGGCGAGGGGCGTCGGCAGGAACGCGAGGGTGATCCCCTCGGCGGCCATCCAGGCCAGGAGGCGGTCCGGCGAGAGGCGCGTCTCCTCGTCCGGGATGTGCAGGCTCGCGCCGGCCGCAAGGTAGGGCCAGATCTCCCAGACTGAGGCGTCGAAGGACGGCGACGCCACCATGGCGGCGCGGTCCTGGCTGGTGACGCCGTACTCCCGCACGTGCCATGCCACCAGCGCGGCGAGGCCGCGGCGGGGGATCATGACGCCCTTCGGGCGGCCGGTGGAGCCGGAGGTGTGGAGGATGTAGGCAAGGTTGTCCGGCGAAAGGACCAAAGGGACTGCAGGGACCGCAGGGACAGAAGGTCTTTGGTCCCTGAGGTCGTTGCAGTCCTTCAGGTCCTGGAGGCGCAGCACCACCTCCACCCCGCTCTCCCGGATCATCGCCGCCAGCCGCTCCTCCGGCTGCGCCGGATCGAGCGGCAGCCAGGCGCCGCCGGCCAGGAAAACCGCGAGGGCGCCCACCACCAGCTCGGGCGAGCGCTCGGCGTGGAGGCCGACCGGCACGTCCGGTCCGACGCCCAGCGCCCGCAGCTCGCCGGCCAAGGCTCCGGCGCGGGACCTCAGCTCGCCGTAGGTCAAGCTGCCGACCGCCAGGGCCTCGGCCGGGTGGGACGCGATCCGCTCCAGCAGATCCACCGGCTCTACCGGCGCACCGGTGCCCGCGTGCAGCAGCTCGCGGGTCTCGGCCTGGGAGAGGAGCGGCAGGCCGGAGAGGCGCAGGTCCGGGTCCTCCAGGGCCGCGAGCAGCCGGTCGAAGTGCCGGGCGAGGCGCGCGATCGTGGCTCGGTCGAAGAGGTCGGCGTCGTGGACGAGCCGGACGGTCAACCCATCTTCCTGCTCCCAGACCAGGACCTCCAGGTCGAAGCGAGCGACCGGGTTCTCGACGTCAAGAAGCTCCAGGGAGACGCCGGGCAGCTCCACCTCCCGCCGAGGCGCGTTCTGGACCGCGAGGATGACCTGGAAGAGCGGATTGACGGCCAGCCGGCGGTCCGGCCGCATCTCCTCCACCAGGCGCTCGAACGGGAGGTCCTGATGGGAGAAGGCCTCCAGGGCTGTGCGGCGGGCCGCGGAGATCAGGTCGGAGACGGTGGGATCGCCGGACAGGTCGCCGCGCAGCACCAGGGTGTTGACGAAGAACCCGATCAGCGGCTCGACCTCGACCCGGTTGCGGCCCGCGATGGGCGTACCCACCACCACGTCGTCCTGCCCGGTGTGGCGCGCGAGGAGGGCCTGGAGCGCCGCGAGCACGACCATGAACAGCGTGGCGTCGTGCCGGCGGGCCAGCCGCGCGAGACCCTCGGCCCGGTCGGAAGGCAGCGCGAGGGTCTCGACCGCGCCGCGGAAGCGCTGCGCGGCCGGGCGGGGGTGGTCGATGGGCAGCTCCAGCATCGGAACGCCCTCCAGCTTTTCGCGCCAGTAGTCGAGCTGGCGCTCCAGCACCTCGCCCTGAAGCCACTCGCGCTGCCAGACGGCGAAGTCCGCATACTGCACGGGTAGAGCAGGCAGCGCCGTCCCTCGGTACAGGCTGGAGATCTCGTCGATCATCACCCCCATCGACCAGGCGTCGGCCGCGATGTGGTGGACGCAGAGGAGCAGCACGTGCTCGGCCGGCGCCAGCCGCAGCAGGGTCGAGCGCAGAACCGGACCGCCTCCCAGGTCGAAAGGCCGGGCGGCGTCCTCGGCGGCCAGCCGGCGGGCTTCCTCCATCCGCGCTTCGCCGGGCAGGGCGGACAGGTCCATGCGCGGCAGGCTCCACGGCGCGGGCGGATCGACGACCTGACTTCTCTCCTCGAAGTGGGTGCGCAGCGCCTCGTGGCGAACCACCACTGCGGCCAGGGCCGCCTCCAGCGCCTGCGGATTCAGATCGCCGCGCAGGGCCACGGCCAGCGGGATGTGGTAGGCCGCGAGGCCGGGCGCCAGGCGGTCCAGAAACCAGAGGCGCTCCTGCGCGAAGGAGAGAGGAAGGTCGCGGTCCCTCGAAACCGGGACGATCGGAGGCGCGGCCGAATCCCCTTCGGAGAGCCGTGTCGCCAAGCCCGCTACCGTGGGAGCCAGGAACAGCTCGCGCACCGGCAGCTCGACCCCGGTCGCGGCGCGCAGCCGGCTGATCACCTGGGTGGCAAGCAGCGAGTGCCCGCCCAGCTCGAAGAAGTCAGCCGTGCGCGAGACCTTCGGCAGGCCCAGTACCTCACACCAGATCCCGGCCACCACCTCTTCGGCCGGCGTGCGCGGCGCCTCTCCCTCTTCCTGCACTGGCGAGGGCGAAGGCAGCCGGGAGCGATCCACCTTGCCATGGGCCGTGACGGGCAGCTCGGGCAGGACTACGACCGCCGACGGCACCATGTAGGCCGGCAACCGGGTCGCGAGATGCGAGCGCAGCTCCGAGGGGTCTCCAGCAGGCGAGACGTACGCGATCAGCCGCATGGCCTCGCCCTCCCCCGCCGCTACCACCACCGCCTCCCTTACTCCGGAATGATCGAGCAGCGCCGCCTCGATCTCGCCCGGCTCGATGCGGAAGCCGCGCAGCTTGATCTGGTGGTCCGTGCGGCCGAGGAACTCCAGGGCCCCTCCTTCGGAGGGCACCTGCCGGACGAGGTCGCCGGAGCGGTAGAACCCGCCCACGAAACGCTCCGCCGTGAGCTCCGGCCGCCGGAAGTAGCCGCGGGCCACGCCCGGCCCGCCGATCCACAGCTCCCCGGGCATGCCCATGGGAGCGAGCCCTCCGCGGGCATCCACCACGCGGACCTCCACGTTGTCGAGCGGTCCGCCGATCAGGGACCGCTCGGGCCTGCGTTCGCGAGGCACCGGGTAGGCAGTGGCGAGGATGGCCGTCTCCGTGGGGCCGTAGAGGACGGCGAGGTCGGTCTCCGGGAACGCCGCCAGAGCCTCCTCGCGGAGAGCCGGAGCCACTGCCTCGCCGCCGGTGAGGATCGTCCGCAGGCGCGGGGCCGGTCCGGAGATCCGGCGCAGGAGGGACGGGCTGGCATGAAGTCGCGTCGAGCGCGCTACCGCGCCGTGGAGAGCATCCGCATCGAGGATCTCATCCATCGAGAGGATCTCGCACACCCCGCCCGTGAGGAGAACCGCGAACAGCTCGACCAGAGAGATGTCGAACGTGAACCGGCTCATGTGGGGCATGCGGTCTCCCGGCCCGAAGCCGAACCGGTCGAGGACCGACCCCAGCGTCGAGGCCAGACTGCGATGCTCCACCTCCACGGCCTTCGGCCGGCCGGTGGTTCCCGACGTGTAGATCAGGTAGGCGAGCCGGCGCGGGTCCGGCGCGGGCAGGGGAACCGGCGGGGGGTCTTCGAGGTCGAGAGCCCGCAGCACCAGCGCCGGCTCCGCATCTTCCAGCACGAGCGCCATCCGCGCTTCCGGCCACTCCGGGTCGAGCGGTACGTAGGCGCCGCCGGCCTTCCAGACGCCGAGGATCGCCACCGGCATGTCCACGGTGCGGTCCAGGAGGAGCCCCACCCGCGACTCGGGACCGATCCCCTGGGCACGGAGGCGATACGACAAGGCGTCGGACCGGCGCTCCAGCTCCCCATAGGTCAGCGACGCGCCCCCTGCCACGACCGCCAGGGCTCCGGGATCGGCTGCGGCCCGGGCCGAGAAGCGCTCCGGCACGGTCCAGTCCGGCAGCGGCCGGGCGCTGTCGTTCCACTCCACGAGCGCCTGATGGCGAGCCGCCTCGCTCAGGGCCGGCAGGGACGAGAGAGGAAGCCCGGGCTCGCCCACGGCCCGTTCCATCTGAAGGAAGAGCAGCTCGGCCAGGCGCGCGATCGTGGTGGCGTCGAAGAGGTCGGCGTCGTACTCCAGGGAGCCGGCGAGGCCGTCGTCCCGGTAGTCGAACAGCGTGAGCAGGAGATCGTAGCGCGCCACGCCGTCCCAGGCGTCCACCCCCTCGAAGGTGACGCCGGCGAGGTCCGCCTCGGAGTACTGCCCGTCCAGCACCTGCACGAGGGCCTGGACGATCGGCGCGCGGCTGGTGTCGCGCGCCGGCTGCAGGGCTTCGACGAGCTTGCCGAACGGGAGGTCCTGGTGGCCAAACGCTCCGAGGGCGGACTGCCGTGCCCGCGCCAGCAGCTCGCGGAACGCGGGATCGCCCGAGAGGTCGATCGGGAACGGCACCTGGGTCAGGAAGCAGCCGAGCACCGGCTCCAGCTCCGGCCGGTTGCGGTTGGCGTTGTTGGCGCCCAGGATCAACCGTTCCTGTCCGGACGCGCGGTGGATCAGGGCGGCCGTGGCCGCGAGCACGGTCATGAACAGCGTGGCCCCTTCGCGCCGGGCAAGGTCGCGCAGGCCCGCGGCCAGCTCGCCGGGGACGCGCAGCGGCAGCCGGCCGCCGCGCATGCGCATCACGGCCGGACGCGGCCGATCCGTGGGAAGCTCCAGTGCCAGCGGGAAACCGGAGAGCTGCTCGCGCCACCAGGACACGAGGTCGTCGAGGACCTCACCCTGGAGCCATTCGCGCTGCCAGACGGCAAAATCCGGATACTGCACCGGCGGCTCGGGCATGGAGACCTTGGAAGCGAGGAGCGCCGCCATCTCGGAGAACGCGATCTGGAAGGAGATCCAGTCCGTGACCAGGTGGTGGATCGCCAGGATGCAGACGTGGTCCGCGGGTCCGAGCCGGACCAGGGCGGACCGCACCAGGGGCCCGGCTTCGACGTCGAACGGCGCCGCGGCCTCCTCCTTCACCAGCCGCAGGGCCTCGGTCTCGCGCCTCGCCTCGGGCAGTGCCGAGAGGTCGATCAACGCCAGGTGCTGCGGACGCGGAGCGCCCACGCGCTGGACCGGCCGGCCGTCAACCTTGGGGAACGAGGTCCGCCAGGCCGCGTGGCGGCGGACGATCGCGTCGAGGGCCGAGGATACCGCCGGGACCGGAACGGGTCCGCGCATCCGGCTCGCGGCCGTGATGACGAGCCCCGCCCCGGCCGGGAAGAGCTGCTCCACGAACCAGAACCGCTCCTGGTCATACGAGAGAGGCCAGTCGCCCTCCGCAGTCGGCCCCGTGACCCGGCGGACCGGCGGGGGCTGAAGGCGCGCCGCGGCCTTCCTCTGCTTCTCTCGCAGCGTCTCGAACAGCGTGCGCTGCTCCGGGGAGAGCGCGGCGAGGCGTTCGGTCAGGCTCATCGAGGGAGCCCCGACAGCCTCGCGTCCGGCTCCGCCGTCACCGCGTCGATCAGGCGGTAGAACAGCTCCAGGAACCCGCTCACGGTGGCCTCGCTGAAGAGGTCGGCGTTGTACTCCAGCGGACCGCTGAGCCCTTCGTCGTGATAGTCGTAGAGGCCGAACATCAGGTCCCAGCGGGAGTTGCCGTCGTAAAGGCCTACGGGGCGGAACTCCAGGTCCCCGGACTGGCCGTGGCTCTGGCCTTCCAGGATCAGGAGGAGGACCTGGACGACGGGGTTGCGGGAGCGGTCGTCCTTCACGCCCAGGGCTTCGATGAGCTTGCTGAAGGGGACATTCTGGTGGGCGTAGGCCGAGATCGCGGTCTTCTTCGTGCGGGCGAGCAGCTCGCGGAAGGTCGGGTCTCCGGAGGCGTCGGTGGCGAAGGGGACCTGGGTCAGGAAGAAGCCGGCCACGGGCTCCAGCTCCGAACGGGGACGGTTGGCGCTGTTCGAACCGACGACGATCTTCTCCCGGCCGGTCAGGCGCCAGACCAGGGCGTTCAACACGGCCAGGACGGCCATGAACATGGTGGCGCCTTCGCGCCGGGCGAGAGACCTCAGGCGGTCGGTCCTCTCCGCTCCCACGCGCACCCGGAAGAGGCCGCCCCTCTGGCTCTGGATGGACGGCCGGGGACGGTCTGCCGGGAGGTCCAGGACGAGCGGAAAGCCTTCCAGCTCGCGGCGCCAGAAGCGGGCCTCCTCTTCGAAGACCTCGCCCTGGAACCAGTCCTTCTCCCAGACGGCGTAATCCGGGAACTGGAGGGGGACCGGCAGCGGCGAAGGCTGGCCGGCACGGAAGGCTTCGTAGACCTGCATCAGCTCGCCGAAGAAGATCTGGTAGGTGATCCAGTCGGTGGCGATGTGGTGGATGGTAACCAGGTAGAGGTGGTCCCGCTCCGCCAGCTTCACCAGGGCCATGCGGACCAGCGGGCCGCGTTCCAGATCGAACGGGTCCCTGGTGTGGTCGTAGATGGCGGCGTGGCCGGCCGCCTCGCGGATGTCCTTGGGCAGGGCGCTCACGTCCAGGAAGGAGACGTGCGGCGCCAGCCAGGGGTGGACCCGCTGCACGGGCCGGCCGTTCACCATTGGAAAAGTCGTGCGCCACGCGGCGTGGCGGCGGATCAGCTCACGGAAGGCGGCGAGGAAGACAGGGATGTCCAGCTCGCCATGGACGCGGCTGCCTGCGTCCACGTTCCAGGAGACCAGGGCGGGGTCATCCTGGT
>DATANP010000168.1:0-9089 GCA_036266195.1 Thermoanaerobaculia bacterium
ACTGTTCCTCGTCCCCCGCGCGAACGCCATCACTTACGGGGTGCTGGACGGCGGCGACCACCCCAACGTCGGAGCCTTCGTGGTCGAGGACGACAGCGGCCACCGGGACATCTGGTGCACGGGCACGCTGATCTCGCCCACCGTGTTCCTGACCGCCTCCCACTGCACGGTCGAGCCCGAGAGCCGCGGCTGGCGGGTGTTCGTGACCTTCGACACGAAGTTCACCTCGAAGTCGAAGCTCTACGAGGGCACGGCGCACACGAACCCGGGCTACAACCAGGCCCAGAGCGACTCGGGCGACGTCGCGGTGGTGACCTTCGACAGCCCGATCCGCGGCATCACCCCGGCCGCCCTGCCCTCGGCCGGACTGTTCGACCGCATGCAGGCCGACCATACCCTGAACAGCACGAAGTTCACGGCCGTGGGTTACGGCGTCCACGAGCCCAACGTGGGCGGCGGCCCGCCGACCCTGGCCTTCACCAGCGACCGCTGGCGCGCGGTGTCGTCGTTCAACGCCCTGAACCAGTCCTGGCTGCGCCTGTCCCAGAACGACGCCACGGGCAACGGCGGCACCTGCTACGGCGACTCCGGCGGCCCGAACTTCCTGGGCTCGGGCGCCAACGAGACCTCGATCATCGCGGCCATCACGGTGACCGGCGACTACTTCTGCAACGCCACGAACGTGACCTACCGGCTCGACACGGCCTCGGCCCGCGCCTTCCTGGGCCAGTTCGTGACGCTGCCCTGAGTCCCTTCAGGCGGCCCGCAGCTCCAGCCCGGTCGCCAGCACGGTCGGGGCCCCGATCATTCCGGTCAACGGAAAGAACGTGAGGTCCCGGCCGGTGCCGGCGATGCCCTGGAGCAGGTCGCTGATGCCGCCGCACAGCCAGGCCCGGGCCACCGGGGCGCTGGCCCTCCCCCCTTCCACCGCGAAACCGCAGACCGGCAGCGCGAACGTCCCGCTGGCCGGGTCGAAGCGGCCGCCGCCGGCGACGTCGATCAGGTAGTAGCCGCTCGCGATCGAGCCGAGCAGCGCGGCCACGGGGATGCGCGGGTCGGGCTTGAGATAGAGGTGCGTGGGCCCGGCCGCCGGCAGGTCGCGCCAGCCCGGCCGCCGGGTGCAGCCCGAGGGCATGCCCGTGTTCGGGTGGGACTCGGCCTGCCACCAGGTGAGGAGCGGCTGACGGTAGACCCCCTCCTCGACCAGCACGACCTCGCGCGTCGGCACCCCCTCGCCGTCCACCGGCGATTCGAGCGCGCCGCCCGGCAGCCGGCCGTTGTCGATCAGCGTCAGCCGCTCGCTGCCGATCCGGCCCTTGCGGTCCCGCAGCCCGGCGAGGAGCGTGCCGGCCTTGGGACCGACGAGCAGCGGCAGCAGGCCGCAGAGGAGCCGCGCCATCACGGACGGAGCCAGGAGGAATTCGCCGCCGCCGACCTGGGGAGACCCGCCCTGGGCGGCGATCGCGAGGCGGTCGGCCAGCCGCCGTGCCAGGGCCGTGGGGTGGAACCGCCGCGCCTCCCGCGCGGCCAGGTAGATCGAGGCCGAGGCGGCGCGCCCCGGTCCGGCCGCCTCCAGGTAGAGGGTGGACACCCGGTTCCGGGAGCGGGCGCGCAGACCTCGGCTGTTGAGGATCTCGCTCTCGCTCGACCCGTCCTCCAGGGCGGCGCTCAGCAGCCGGGAGCCGGGCAGCTCCGAGGCCAGCTCCCGGCCCAGGCTCTCCAGGAGCTTGAGCCCCTCGCGCTCGCCGATCAGCGGAGCGCTGAAGTCCGACGGCTCGTTCCAGGGCTGGCCCCCCTGACCTCCTGAAAGACCCGGCTCGGGCAGGCGCAGCGGCCGGCCGGTGGGCTCGGGCCAGGGCCCGTCGGGGACCGGCTCGCCCGTGCCCGTTGCGAAGAACGACCGCCGCGGGTCGCCCGCGCGCACGGCCCACCCCTGCTCCTGGCTGAACACGGAGGTCTCGGTGACCGGCGAGATCTCCAGCCGCCGGGAGCGCCCGCGCTTGGCGAAGACCTCCACGTCCGGCAGGCCGCGGCGCAGCAGGGAGACCAGAATCTCGTCGAGGAGGGGGGCGGTCGTCACCGTCGTCACGCCGGTCCACCATCCGGAAGGATCTCGACTCCCTCCAGCCGGATCGCCGGAGCCGAGGCCCAGACGGGCATTTTCTGTCCGCCCTTGGCGCACCAGCCCGCCCCGGCCGGCCGGGCCTCGCGGGCGACCGCCGTGACCCGGGTCAGGAGGTCCGCGACCCGGCCGCGCAGCACGCACGGTCCGATCACATCGGCCAGCGCCCCGCGCCGGATGCGCCGCGCAAAGGGGAGGTGGAGACGGAACTCGCCGGAGAGCGGGTCGAGCGCTCCGCGGCCGGCCTCCTCCAGATAGAGACCGCCCTCGGCGTCGGAGAGGAGGTCGTCCTCGCGCACCTCGCCCGGCAGCAGCTCCAGGTGGCTCGACCGCGGACCGGGCGGAAGATGGCGGCTGCCGCGCCGGCCGGCTCCCGGGACGAGCACCGGCGAGGTCCGCGCCCAGAGCAGGTCGGCGAGCGGCTGCTCCACCACCCCGCCGCGCAGCAGCCAGCGGCGGGAGACCGGGGAGCCTTCGTCGTCCGTGGCGCGCCGCACTCCGGGCGGAGCCGCGGCCGGGTCGTCGAGCACGTCGAGGCCCGGGGCGGCCATGGACACGCCGACCGCGGCCTCGGGGTTGCCCCCCTGGGCGAGCACGTCGGCTTCCAGGGCATGGGCCACGGCCTCATGAAGGAGGACCGCGACCGCGGCCGGAGCCAGCACCGCGACGCCGCGGAACGGCTCGGGCGGAGCGGCCTGGCGGGCGCGGAAGAGATGGACGAGCGCGGTCGAGAAGCTGTCGATCGCGTTCGAGTCGAGCCGGGAGTAGAGCGCGCCGTGCGCGCCCCAGGCGGCTTCGGCCTGGAAGCTGTAGAAGCTCTCCTGCTCCTGGCCGGCCACCAGGCGCGGCCCCACCACCTGGACCCACCGGCGGTGGCGGCGGACCGTGAGCCGGGCCGGAAAGCCGACGTGGTGCGAGCGGATGGCCCGGGTGAGGGCGTCCGGCACGCCGATCAGCTCGGCCGCGGTCCGCGGGTCGGGCTCGAACGGCGGGAGCTGGAAGGACGGCTCCGGATAGGTGGCGGAGGGCAGCGCCCGGGCCACCTGGCGGAGCGCCTCGGCGAACGGCTTGGCGGACACGGAATCGCGGGAGGCGAGCCAGGTCTTCCCCTGGCGGGTCAGGCGGATGGCGAACCCCTCCTCGCGCCGGACCCGGAGGCCCGGGCCCTCATCGTCCGGAGGGAGCTCGGTCTCCTCGCGGCGCTCGAAGAAGGCGTCGACGACGTCCTCGGACTGCTCGGCGATCTGGGAGAGAGTGCGGGCGACGGCGGCGGTGTCGAGCTGCGAGAAAGGCATCGAGGTGATTGTAGTGCAGCCCGGAGCAAGAGGCCGGGCAGGCGGCTCCCTCCCCTCGCCGCGCGAGGGGAGGGTCGGGGAGGGGAGAATGGGATCAATCAAACTAGGTTAAGATCCGCCTCCATGACCGAGGCCCGAACCCAGGCATTGGAAGAGCTCAAGAGCCGCCTCGCGGCGGCCGAGCTCGGCGGCGGCGAGGACCGCATCCGCAAGCAGCACGCGGCCGGCAAGCTCACCGCCCGCGAGCGCATCGAGCTGCTGCTCGACGCCGGCTCGTTCGTCGAGGCCGACGCCCTCGTCACCCACCGCTGCACCGACTTCGGCATGGAGAGGCAGAAGGTGCCGGGCGACGGCGTGGTCTGCGGCTACGGCACGGTGGACGGCCGGCTGGTCTACGTCTTCGCCCAGGACTTCACCGTCTTCGGCGGGTCGCTGTCCGAGACCAACGCCCAGAAGATCTGCAAGGTCATGGACCTGGCGGTCGAGAACGGCGCGCCGGTCATCGGCCTCAACGACTCGGGCGGCGCCCGCATCCAGGAGGGGGTGGCCTCGCTCGGCGGCTATGCCGACATCTTCCTGCGCAACACCCTGTCCTCGGGGGTGGTGCCGCAGATCAGCGCCATCCTGGGCCCCTGCGCGGGCGGCGCGGTCTACTCCCCGGCCATCACCGACTTCATCTTCATGGTCGAGGACACGAGCTACATGTTCGTGACCGGCCCGGACGTCATCCGGACCGTGACCCATGAAGAGGTCACCAAGGAAGACCTGGGCGGCGCCTCGACCCACGCGGCCAAGAGCGGCGTCTGCCACTTCACGGTGCCGAACGACGCCGCCTGCCTGGCCGCCATCCGGGAGCTGCTCTCCTATCTCCCGAGCAACAATCTGGACGAGCCGCCGCCGGGCCGCAGCGAGGACGACCCGAACCGCGAGTCCGAGATCCTCGACACCCTGATCCCCGAGGACCCGAACAAGCCGTACGACATCAAGCAGGTCATCGCGGCCGTGGTGGACGACGGCCGGTTCTTCGAGGTCCATGCCCAGTACGCGAAGAACATCGTGGTCGGCTTCGCGCGCATCGGCAACCGCTCGGTGGGGATCGTGGCCAACCAGCCGGCCTGGCTGGCGGGGGTGCTGGACATCGACGCCTCGCTCAAGGGGGCGCGGTTCGTACGCTTCTGCGACGCCTTCAACATCCCGTTGGTCACCTTCGAGGACGTGCCCGGCTTCCTGCCCGGTACCCAGCAGGAGCTCGGGGGGCTCATCAAGCACGGGGCCAAGCTCCTCTACGCCTTCGCCGAGGCCACGGTGCCGAAGATCACGGTCATCACACGGAAGGCCTACGGCGGCGCCTACTGCGTGATGGCGAGCAAGCACATCCGGACCGACGTGAACTTCGCCTATCCGACGGCGGAGATCGCGGTCATGGGCCCGGAGGGCGCGGTCAACATCCTCTACAAGCGGGAGCTGGATCAGGCCGGCGACGACGCGGCGCGGGTGAGGGCGGAGAAGGTGGCGGAGTACCGGGCCAAGTTCTCGAATCCGTACGTGGCGGCCGAGCGGGGCTTCGTGGACGCCGTGCTGGAGCCGCGGCGCACCCGGCCCGAGATCGTGCGCGCCCTGCGGCAACTCGGCAGCAAGAGGTCCTCGATGCCGCCGAAGAAGCACGGCAATATTCCTCTATAGGCCTCTATAGGGGGAAGTCCTCTGTTTTCTTGACATCGCCAGCGGCCTGGGGCAAATTGACGACGCCCGGCAGCGCCGCGAGGAGACGAAATGAGAGAGAGAGATCGAGAGCTGAGGCGCCGGCGACATCGCCGGCTCAAGCGACTGAGGGTCCAGCGCAAGGACGAGGGACCGGTCAAACCCGAGCGCGCGCAGGGCTCGAAGCGCGCCGTCAAGAAGCCGCCAGCAGAAGCCGCTCCGGCCAACGGCCAGGAGGCTGCCGCCGCCGCTCCTCCCCCCGCGGAGCCCGAAAAGAAGAAGCCCGCGGCCAAGAAGGCCCCCGCCAAGAAGGCCACCCCGAAGCCGGAACCCGCGCCCGAAAAGACCGAAGGCGGCGAACCCGGTGAAGGCGGCGAGGGCGCATGACGGACTACCGTTCGCTGAAGGCCGTCGACCCGGAGATCTATGAGGCCATCGCCGACGAGCGCTCGCGCCAGAACTTCGGGCTCGAGCTGATCGCCTCGGAAAACTTCGTGAGCCGGGCCGTGCTGGAGGCGGCGGGCAGCGTCCTCACCAACAAGTACGCCGAGGGCTACCCGGGCAAGCGCTACTACGGCGGCTGCGAGTTCGTGGACGTGGCCGAGCGCCTCGCCATCGACCGGGCGAAGCAGCTCTTCGGCGCCGAGCACGTCAACGTCCAGCCGCACAGCGGCACCTCGGCGAACATGGCCGTCTACTTCGGCTTCCTCCGCCCGGGGGACAAGCTGATGGGCATGGACCTCTCCTGCGGCGGCCATCTCACCCACGGCCATCGCCTGTCCTACTCGGGCCGCGACTTCCAGGTCGTGGCCTACGGCGTGGACAAGGAGAGCGAGCGGATCGACTATGACGAGGTCGAGCGGATCGCGCTCGCCGAGCGGCCGAAGCTGATCGTCTGCGGCGCGAGCGCCTACAGCCGGGTCATCGACTTCGAGCGCTTCCGGGCGATCGCGGACAAGGCCGGGTCGCTCCTCATGGCCGACATCGCCCACATCGCCGGCCTGGTCGCGGCCGGGATCCACCCTTCGCCGGTGCCGCACTGCGACTTCGTGACCACCACCACCCACAAGACCCTGCGCGGTCCAAGGGCGGGCATGGTGATGTGCAGGGAGCAGTACGCGAAGGACCTGGACCGCGCCGTCTTCCCTGGCATCCAGGGCGGGCCGCTGATGCACATCATCGCGGCCAAGGCCGTGGCCTTCCGGGAGGCGCTGTCCGAGGAGTTCCGCGACTATCAGCGGCAGATCGTGGCGAACGCCCGCCGGCTGGCGGAGCGGCTGGGCGAGCTCGGCTTCCGGATCGTCTCGGGAGGCACGGACAACCACGTCTTCCTGATCGACGTGGCCGCCGCGGGCACCACCGGCAAGGTGGCGGAGAAGGGGCTCGACGCCTCGGGGATCACGGTCAACAAGAACACGATCCCCTACGACACCAACCCGCCGCTGGTCGCCTCGGGCATCCGCATCGGCACCCCGGCCCTGACCACCCGCGGCATGCGCGAGCCCGAGATGGAGGTCGTCGGCAACTTCATCGCCGAGGTCCTGAAGAACCCCGAGGACGGGGCGGTCCACGAGCGGGTCAAAGGCCAGGTTCGGGAGCTCTGCGAGAGGTTCCCGCTCTACGACCCGCTCATGTAATACCTGCCACGGCTA
This sequence comes from Thermoanaerobaculia bacterium, assembly GCA_036266195.1. Lineage (GTDB taxonomy): Bacteria > Acidobacteriota > Thermoanaerobaculia > Multivoradales > UBA5704 > DATMER01. The sequence continues at coordinate 6,771 of DATANP010000168.1, forward strand.
CCGCGGCACGTCGAGCGCCGGGTTGCCCTCGAAGAAGCTGGCCGGGATCAGCCGGAACCCCACGCGGGTGGTCGGCATGACCGGCCACTCCTCCGGCCGCGGGATGTGGGTGACGTTCAGCGTGTACCAGAGCACCACGTCGGTATTCTCGATCGGCTCGTTCTTCGCGGCGTAGCGCGGCAGGCCGTCGCCGCCCTCGCTCTGGTTCGGGTAGTCGCCGCCCGCGTACAGCTCCCGCGGGCGGTAGCGGGTCACCCAGACGTGATGGTTCATGAAGCCGGCGCGCTTGCGGGCCAGCGAGTCCTCCAGGGCGTAGGGGACCGAGTTCGCCCCCGGCACCAGGATGTAGCCGCGCTCCTGGCCGAGCGCGTTCTTCTGCGTCGGGTTGAGCACCCGCCAGGCGCGGGCGTCCGCCAGGCTCAGGTCGCGCTGGGCGTCCTTCTCGCGCGGCAGGACCCTCTCCTCCATGACCATGGCCGTGCCCGCCGGGTTTTCGGGCCCCGGCGGCGCCGAGCGGGTGTTCAACTCGGCCACGGAGTTCCCGGTGCCATAGACGTCGAAATCCAGCCGGAAGTTGAGGATGTGCTGGTGGTGCGGGGCCACCACGCGGGTCGTCACGAGGTGCCCGTTCGCATCGTGGGAGTGGGTCACCTTGTCGTCGACACCCTTGGGCAGCATGATGCCGCTCAAGCCGGACTCCACCTCGATCGCCCCGTCCTGGCGGAAGATCCAGTTGATCGAATAGTCGTAGTTGCCGACCGTGGCGATCGTGAAGACCACCAGCTCGCGTCCGCGGCGGGACTCGTTGTTCTGCTGGTCGCCGCCGGTCTCTCGGTGCTTCCAGATGAACCCCCCGTCCCGCTCGTAGATCCCGACGACGTCCTGATAGACCAGCGGCCGCCCCTGGTCGCTGGCGAGGACGGCGTCGAGGAGCGTCGCGTTCTCCGGGGCGTCGGTCCCGGCCTCGATGGTGCCCGAGCTCTTGCCCACCCCGTACTCGCCGACGTCGAAGGCGCAGCGCCAGTTCCAGTTCCCCGCGGGGTCGCCATACGGCACGGCCATCTCCGAGAAGGAAGCGCGGTAGAGGATCGGCTGCGGCTTGCCCGCCGTATCCTCGTAGCTCACCAGATAAAGGACGAGCCCCTCCCGGGGGTGCATCAGGTAGCGGAAGCGCCACTTCTGCCAGGAGACCTCGTTGCCGCGCATCACGAAGCTCGCACCCTCGGGCTGGGTGATCCGGAGCGGCCTGGGGGCCTCGCGCAGCTTGCCGAGCCTCTCGCGGATGGAGGCCTCGTCGAAGTCCTGGCCGGGATCGGGCAGCTTCGGGCTCGGGGTGTCGGTGAATTCCAGGACCTCGCCGCTGTTCACGTCGACCAGGGCGGTGATCCCCTCGACCGGCTGGCCGTAGAAGTTGGCGGCGTCGGCCTGGTAGTAGGTCAACGCGCGCAGCACCCTCCGGTCCTTGTATTGGTCGGGGACCGTGCCCGCAGCCCAGTAGTCGATGGTCACGTCCTCGGGCTTGAGGCCGCGGGCTTCGACGGCCTTGATCCAGCGCTCGTCGTTGCGAAGGGCCTCCTCCATCCGGTCGCCGTCGTCGTCGAGCGCCATGGGCTGGACATCCGGCACGTTCACCCAGGAATCGACCTTGGGCTTCTCCGGATCCTTCACGTTCACCAGGGCTTCGAAGGTCTTGTTCTCCTTCCGGCCATAGACGACCGCGAAGACCTGCCGGGTGAACGAGGAGCCGCCCTTGTAGGCCAGGATCTCCTGCTTGGGAGGATCGTTCAGGGCCAGGATGGGAAACACCGCCTCCTCGGGGAACTCCTTCATGGCATGGAGAGCGCGGGAAGCCGCGCGGATCTCGTCGGCGCTCAGCGGATCGAGCGGATGGCTGGCCGGCTGCGCCGCGCCTGGCAGTGCTCCCAGAAGCAGGGAAAGGGCACCCGTCCAGAGAAGGGTCTTCATGGGTATCTCCTTTGATGACGAGGGAGAGCCTAGGAGAGCGGAGCGTTCGGCGTCAATCCGGAGACAGGTGCCTCCCGGCGGAAGCATCCGGATTCCCGCGCCGACAGTGAGTAGTCCGTGCAGGGGCGTGCGAGAGCACGCCCCTGCCGTTTCCTGAAAGATCAGGAGCCGCGCGTCCTCGATCAGGAGCCGCCCGGATTTCTTCAGATCGTGCGCCTGTCCGCTCAGGAATCACGCCGCTGCGTTCAGGAGCCTGCGGGTCCGGTTCAGGAAGCCCATCGATCCGATCAGGAGCGTCAAAGATCGCGGCAGGAGGCGCACAGATCCGGACAGGAGCCTCGCGGACCGGAGCAG
>DATANP010000169.1:0-17775 GCA_036266195.1 Thermoanaerobaculia bacterium
TCCAGCGCACGAGGCTCTTGATCTTGCGCTCGATGGCGCGGTCGCCGCCGTAGACCGGCTCCTTGTCCTTCGGGATGGTGTTGATGTACGGGGTATTGCCGGTGAATGGCAGGGTGACGTTCTTCTCGTACCCCTTCTCCAGCAGCTTCTGAAGGAGGAAGCAGGCGCGGTCGTGCCCTTCGAGCTCGACCACCTGCTCGAAGGCGGTCAGCCACTCCTCGGTCTCCTGAACGTCGGCGTCCTTGCCCCCCGTGTACCAGTTCATCGGGGTTTTGAGCTCCTCACTCATGCTCGCGTGCCTCCTGGTCCGGGGCCCAACCCCCCGGAAGACCTCCTAGATTGTCACGTCTGGGGCCGCCGCGCCAATGGATCGGGCCGGAGATCGGGGTAGAATGCGCCCCACTCTTCGAGGGGAGGGAACCGTGAACGGCAGAGCGTTTGCCCGGATTCTGTTTCTCATGACGGTCCTGGGAGTTGTCCTGGGAGTTGGGGGGTGCGCGAACCCGCAGCGGCCGCCCTTCATCTACGAGATCCCGGCCGGCTACAAGGGGTGGGTGTCGGTGCAGTTCTACCGCCCGGACTGCCCGGAGATGGCGACCGAGGGGGAGAAGATCGTGATCAAGATCCCCGCCGGCGGCAAGCTCTGCACGGGAACGCCGCTCGGCTTCGGCGACGCGGCCGACGAGTACTACTACGTGGACGCTGCGGGCACCCGGACCGACGCCAAGGCCGACGTCCTCCAGGAGCACGTTGCGATCGAGGGCACGGCCCCGAAGAACATCTTCGAGCGCTTCTTCGTCGGCACTGAGGCCGAGCTCAAGAATTCGCCGGAGCCCCGCTCCGAGTGATCGGCCGCCCGTTCCGGAGGATGCGGCCTGGGCGGGCCGGACCTCCTCCCGGGCTCCGCTTCAGGAGGTAGCGCAGCTCGACCGTGATCCAGTCGTCGGAGCTGCGTGTGGGGTCGAGGCTGACCTGGAAGTCCCGGGTCTCGCCGCGCACGGTCTGGAAGAGCGGCAGCAGGTCGATCGCCCGGGTGGCGGCGATGAGCTTCAGGAAGCCTTCGCCGCTGTCCACCCCCTCCGGCACCACGGGCTTGAGCTCGTCCGTGATCGCACCGATCTCGATCGAGCGGCCCGCCTCCAGCGGATCGCTCACCCCCAGCACGGGGTAGATCTGGCTGATGTTGCCGGTGAGCCCGAAATCCAGAACGTAGACGTGCAGGTCCTTGTCGTGGTGATTGATCACCGCGAACGAGATCGGCTCCCCCTCCTCGATCTCGGCGTCTTCATCGAGGCGCACCCACTTGCCGTTCACCTTGCGGGCCAGGTTGAAATCCACCTTGCCACGCAGGCGGCTGCGCTCGTTACGGGTTCCGAGCAGGTTCCGGTAGCGTCGCCATTGCCCTTCCTGGCCCTCCTTGCCGGCAGGGGTCTCCTCCACTGCCCGGCACCATCGGCCGATCGCATCCGGCCGGACCTCATCCACGACACGGGCGGTGGCTGACATGCCGCGTACCTCGGTGACCTCGACCCGGCCGAGCACCTCTCCTCCCTGCTTTGACTGTGGCGGGTGGATGGTCCAGACGGACTTCTGAGCCACTCCGCAAGTCGCGCCTCCACCGAGGAGGACGCGGTCGTCGCGGCGGTGCTGGACCGGGAGGAAGCTCATCGGCACCAGTTCGGCCAGACCGAACAGCTCGCGCTCGCGCACGCCTTCGAGCTGCGTCTCCTGCGACTTGTACCGGTCGTGAACCCTGGAGCGGACAGGCTCGAACACGTCGCGATAGGTCGGGCAGGCGCCGGCGGGCAGGCTCTCCAGCTCCCGGAGCAGGTTCCAGGTGAGGGCGCCATGGCTGCCATCTTCGAGCGGAATCTCGTACGCGCTCTCCTTGTCACGGCAAGCGGCGATCACCACATGGCGGATGAAGGAAGCCGGGCCTTTGAAATCGCGCGGGTTTGATCGCCGGGGGTTCCCGCGGACATCAGCTTTCACACTCCGGATCCTGACCGACCGTCCCTTATCGTCCCGCATCACGGCCATGGTCCCCGAGTGGCAGCAGTCGAGGATCACCGTGACGTTCGGGGTGACCGTGGTCAGCTTCGCGATCCGCTCGCGGAGCTCGTAGCTGTAGATGTCCTGGTTCGGGTAGGGGTCCTCATGGCCGCTGTCCTGGGCCACGATCGTCTCCTCCTGGAAACTGGCGCGGCCGGGGTCCTCGGTCAGCGCCTCCCGCTGGGAGCCATGACCGCTGTAATGGATGACCACGGCGTCGTTCTCCCCCACCGTCTCGGCCAGCTTCTCGAGAGCCTTCAGGATGCCGTCGCGGGTGGCCTGCTCGTCGAGCAGCAGATTGATCTGGCCGGGAGGGAAGCCGAACCGCGTCTCCAGCAGCTTCGCGACCTCGCGGGCGTCGCGGACGCAGCCTTCGAGCTGTGCCTCCTTGGAGAGGTTCGGGTACTTGTCGATGCCGATGATCAGGGCCCTGCGGTTCTGCATGGCGCCGCCTCCGTGGTGGTCGCAGGGTGAGACACGGTTGGGTGGGAGGTTGTGTAGGCGCAGCCGGGGAGGCAGCCAGCGGGGAGCGCCCCTTGTGGGCGCCGGCACCTAGCCCCGGGTTTTCAACCCGGGGCAGGAGGTCTCGATCTCCATTCCCGGAGCCCCTTCAGGGGCGATGGCACGCGGGCGCCGAAGGCCGTCCCCCACCCATGCCGACTCCCCTGAAGGGGCTGGACAGGAGATTGAGAACCTCCGCTACCCCGGGTTGAAACCCGGGGCTAGGTGCCGGCGCCCCGAAGGGGCGCTTCCCACCTCGGGAAGAAAGGAAACGGCCTCCCCTGGCCATCCCGGCCGACCCGTTCTCGGGAAGCCCTCAACCGAGTTGGCTGACCCCCACCGCGCCGTGGACCGTTCGACGGGCCCGACTTCCTGGACGTCGGCACGCCGGGACAGTATCTCAGGCGTTTGCAGCGGCTGACGTGACAGGCTGGCTCACCTTGCGCCAGCGAAGGTGACGTTGCGCCAAGCAAGAGAACATCGCCCCCTGTCAGCCCACCTTGCGCCAAGGTACCCCTCCTTGGCGCGAGGCTGACTTCTTTGGCCCGATGCCGGGCGACGTCGCGCCAGGCAACGTTCCATGGCGCAAGGTTACCTGGCGTTGCGCCATAGAGCCCGGCCCAGAGCCGTAGAAAGTTCCTCTGGCGCGAAGTCATCTTGCGTTGCGCCATAGAAGTCGACTTTGCGCCAAAGAAGGTTACGTTGCGCCATGGAACCTTACATTGCGCCATAGAAGGTTTCGTTGGCGCAAAGTCAACCAACGTTGCGCCAAAGAAGCTTGTGTTGCGCCATAGAAGTTTCCATTGGCGCGATGTCACCTTACGTTGCGCCATAGAAGCCGACTTTGCGCCAAAGAAGGTTACATTGCGCCATAGAACCTTACCTTGCGCCAGGGAAGGTTACTTTGGCGCAAAGTCACCTGACATTGCGCCAAAGAAGGTTACATTGCGCCATGGAAGGTTACGTTGGCGCAACGTCACCTTACGTTGCGCCAAAGGAGCTTGCGTCGCGATCAGGAAGTCGCGATTCTCTTCAAGGCGGAAGGAAGCTGCTCCAACTCCTCCCGAAGGACGGTACGGATCATCTCCGCCAGTCCTTCCGGCTGAAGGTGCGCTGGGATTGGGGACATCACCGTCGCTTCCAGGACAAGGTCTCCGAGGAGCCCCTGCTGGACGATCTCGTCGGTTCGTTGGAGGAAGGCCTCCATCTCTTCCACCCTGCGGGTCAGATCCGCGAGCTGCTGCTCCAGGCCGGACTCCCTGATCTTTCTAGCTGACATGGGACCTCCTCCTCGCTCATTATCGGCTGATTCTTCTCAATTGCGGCAGAAAGTCAAGAACAGCAGGTTGAGCTGCGGAAAAAAAAGCTGGATTGCAGCCATTTTGGACCGGGAAGGGCACACTGGAGGCGCCGCCGAGCAACTCCGTGGACGCCGTGGCCAATTCCGGTCCGGGTGGGAGCCGCGGAGGGAGGAGGGTTTATGTTGCGCAGAGGAGGAAATCGCCTGGCCGTGCTCCTGATGACGGGTGTTCTGCTCGGAGACCTGTGGAGCTGGGGGGCGCGCTGGCTCGAAATGGCCCTATCCCCCTGGGAGCCGACAGCCCAGACCGACTGCGACCATGGCTCGATGATTGACCCGAACGGCCAGTGCCGCTCGCTCCTGGTCGAGCAGCAGGGCCCGCTGATCGACCCCGACGGCGAGCCGAAGCCCGACGACGGCCCGCTGATCGACCCGAACAGTTGACGCCGCCCACGCCCGGGGAGCGGGTAGGCTTTGCCCCGGGCGTCCTTGCAGACAACTCGGTTGCAGGTATGAGAGAATGTTCCGTGCGAGACGACAATCCGCTGGAGGGTTCGGGCGTGGAACACGCAACCGACGAGGAGATCGAGCGTTTCATGACCGGAGGGCTGGAGCCGGCCCGGTTCCGCCAGGTGCTCCGCCACCTGCTGCACTGTCCCGATTGCCAGCGGCGGCTCGGGCCTCTGGGGATGACCGCGTTCCGGAGGTCTCCCAGGTTTGAGCTGGCCGACAACTCCGTCTATGACGCCGTCCTCGACCGGGCGTTCGGCAAGGTCGCCGGGGAGCTTGCGCGGGCCGAGAAGGAGAAGGCACGCCGCGAGCGGATTCTCGCCGCGGCCCGCCAGGATCGGCGGGGGATCGTCGGCGCGCTGGATCACGATGACGAGCTGCCGTCCCGGTCCGTGGTGGAGGTCCTGCTGGAGCTGAGCTACGAGGCGCGTTACCGGGACCCTGGGGAGATGCTCCAGCTCGCCTTCGCCGCAGAGTACGCCTCCCGAAACCTGGATGCGCAGTACCTGCCGGCCCTGATCGCGGACCTCCAGGCACGGGCCCTGGCCGAGCTTGGCAACGCCTACCGGGTGAACGACGACTTCGACGCGGCCGAAGACGCATTCGCCCGTGCCGGCGATCGCTTTGACGAGGGATCCGGGGACGCCCTCCTGCTGGCTAGGCTCCTCGATCTCCAAGCCTCGCTCCGCTCAGCTCAGAGAAGGCTGCCGGAGGCGATCGAGCTGCTCAAGAGCTTGGTTGTCCTGTACGAGCAGATCGGCGAGAGGCACCTTGCGGGCCGCGCTTTGATCAAGACGGGGATCAACACCTACTACACCGGCAGGCCCCGGGAGGCCGTGGCTTTTCTCAGGACTGGTCTGGAGATGATCGATCCGGTCCGCGACCCCAAGCTCGTCCTGACCGGCCAGCAAAACCTTCTTCATGTCCTCGTGGATGCAGGAGAGCTCCAGGAGGCGCGGCAGCTCCTTCTGGAAAGCGACCTCCGCCGCAAGCTGGCCGCGGAGCCTCTCAACCTGCTGCGACTGCGCTGGACCGAGGGGAAGATCCACGCCGGCCAGGACAAGCACTGGCGCGCCGAGGCGATCTTCCGTGAGGTGCGGGACGGTTTTCTGGAACACGAGATGGAGTACGACGCCGCGCTCGTGGGGCTGGAGCTGATCGAGGTGCGGCTCCGCATGGGACGGCGCGCGGACGTGGCGGAGCTGGCCCTGGAGATCCTGGAGACGTTCGAGGACCTGGGCGTGGAGGTGGAGGCGCTGCGCGCGATGCGCTACCTGGTGGAGGCGTGCCGGGACGACCTGGCGACGCCGGGAATGGCGGCGCGGGTGCGGAGCTTTCTGCGGCCGCTCGACCCGGAGCCGCGCCTTCAGCTCGGGTCCTGAGGCCGCCCGCGGTTCTCGCCGGAGATCATCTGGAGGAGCACGCGGCGGACCCGCTCCTCGAATTCGGGCAGCTCTTCGAACGCGTCCTCGGCGCTGTCCATGGGATCGGCCTGCAGGAAGGGGCGGGCCTTTTCGAGGATCGGGCTCTGCCGGAGCCGGCGCCGCGGGAAGACCATGCGGAAGAAGTCGCCTGGGTCCACCTGGAGGACCGCCAGGATGTCGAGGACGTGGCTCACCTGGAGCCGGACCGTGCCGCCCAGGATCTTGCTGAGCCCCGAGCTGCCCAGCCCCATCTCCTCCTCGATCGACCGGCGCGACCGGCCCGACACCCGGACGAGCAGAGCGAGAAGCTCGGCCAACCGCCGGCTGTCGTCCGCCGTGAAGTCACCCATGCCGGGATCTTATCATCGGAGGCGGAGCCCTCGCTCTCCAGGCTGGATGCTACTTCTTCTTCGGCCGGTCCTCGCGCGGGACGGTGCCGCCGCCCACCGCGGGCGGGTTGACCGGCGTCACCGGAATGGTGCCCGGCTCCTTCCGCTTGTCCTTGCGCGGCGCCGTCCCCGCCGGTGGCTTCGTGGGCTTCTTCGGTGAGCCGCCACTCATCACGCTCCCCTCCCTGGTCAGGACCGCGGAGCCGGGGCGCCGGCCGAGAACCGGTCGGCTCCCCCCGCGGGCGTCTGCTTCAGGGAGACCCGCCGAAGACGGTTTTGTTGAGACCGTCCCCTTCCAGCACGAAGCCGGCCCAGTAGAAGGGTGCGCTCCACTCCGGGTCCCGCCAGAGGGCGAGCTGGGCCTGTCGCAGAGCCTCGGCCGGCGGCAGGGCACCGACGAGGAGACCCCGGTAGAACTGCTCCATGAGGACGGCCGTGGCCCGGTCGTCGACGCTCCAGAGGCTCACCACCACTCCCGACGCTCCGGCCGAGAGAAAGGCGTGTGTCAGTCCCATCGGTCCCTCTCCTCTGAAATCCCGGCCGAGCGCCGTCTGGCAGGCGCTCAGGACGACCAGATCGGCCGGGAGGTCGAGCCTGCGCACGTCCTCCGCCGTCAGTCTCCCCTCGCGGCGCCGGCCGCGGGCGTCGAACCGGGCGAGCAGGAGCGCCGAACGCTCCGGATGCTCCGGGTCCACGAGTCCATGCGTGGCCAGGTGGGCGATCGAGAAGCCCGCGAGCGCTCCTCTCACGATCTGGCCGCGCGTCGCTTCGAATCCGGTCGCGGAGACGACCTTTGCTCCCGGGTAGGCGCTCCGGGCCAGCTTCAGGATGCCGCGCACCTCCCGGCCGGCGGCCGGAAGCGGCGGCAGCCGGCCTTCGGCATCGCCATATCCCCGGGTGCCGGCCGGCAGGCGGTCGTCCGAGTCGCAGGACACCGGATCGCCCAGGGCCGTCAGCAGTCCCGCGGGTGCCCGCCGGGCGGCCCGCCGGGCTCTCAGCTTCCCGAGCACCGAGGCCGACGGAATGCGGTTCACGGCGTGCCGGGCGATGAGGGGCACCGAAGGGCTCTCGGGATCGGGCAGGGCCTCGAAGGGGGCGTAGTGCAGGATGTCCGTAGCCACGACGAGCAGATTTTTTCCCCGGATGCGGCCGGCCACGGGTCCGAGGAGCTGGCGGGACAGCTCGGCGCCTCTCAATCTCGGCGATAGCGATAAGGGGAGGCCTCGCACCGGCCTCATCCTCACGTCTTCGTGGACCCGGCGGATCGCCGGCTCCAGCACGTTCCGGCCGGGCAGCTCGACGCGGCCGTGATCGTCCCGCGTGATCCACCAGAGGTGGGTCTTCTCCTCGCCCGGGGCGTACTCCAGGAGGACGGTGTCGGGGTCGAGCAGGTCCGACTGGATCTCCGCCAGGGAGACGTCCCGGGCGCCGGGGAGGTTGTCCGAAAGGCTGCGCGCCCGGGAGCGTTCGCTCGCCTCCAGGGCTTCGGCGTCGCGGCCGCTCTCGACCAGGAGATCGATCAGGAATTCATGATCCTCCTGCCGGGAGGCCAGGTAGGACGCCTTGAGCAGATCGGCCAGGAAGCCGCCGCGCGAGAGGCCGGTGTCCGAGCGCAGAGTATCGGCCACGCGCAGGGCGCGCTCCACGAAACCGAGCGCGGCGATGCGGTTGCCCCGGCGGTACTCGACGCGGGCCAGGCCCGCCAGCGCCACGGCCTGCGCCTGCCGGTTGCCGGAGGCGGCGGAAAGATCCAGGGCCTTCTGGAACGAGTCCCGGGCCAGCCGTACTTCCCCCCGGGCAAGCCCGAGCCAGCCGAGGTTGGTCCACACGGTACCCTGGGCCGGGACGTCTTTCAGCTCCCGGAACAAGGCCAGGGCGCGGCGGAACGGCTCGGATGCCTGGTCGAGCTTTCCGGCCTTCTGCCACGCCAGGCCCAATCCGTTCAGGGCCACGGCCTCGGAGCGCGAATCGCGGATCTGTCGCGCCAGGCTCAGGGCGGTCCAGAAGCACGCCGCGGCACGGCGTAAGACCCCGAGCCGGAGGTAGACGTTGCCGAGCTGGGCCTGGGCGGCGGAGAGGATTCTTCGACCGTTCGGCTCCCGGAGGAGCGGCAGAGCCTGGCGGAAGGAATCAAGGGCGTGGTTCAGATCTCCGAGCGAGGCGTAGAGCGTGCCCTGGTCGATGCGGACCACGGCCCGGTGCTCCGGCAGCCGGAAGCTCCGGAACGAGCGCTCGTAGCAGTTCAGGGCCTCCTGGAAATAGCCCTCCTGGTGCTTGATCTGGCAGATCCGGTTGGCGATCGCGGCCTCGTCGTCCGGCTCCTCCGGAGGCGAGGACTTCAGGGGTGAAGGTGAAGACGGCGGGGTGCTCAGCCCGGCAAGGCTGATCGCAGAGACTCCCAGGAGGAGCGCAAGGATTCTCCAGCGGCACATGAATTCGAACGGAATACTGGGGGCCAGGCGGGCCAGTGGAGACGAAGCATAGACAACTCATCCTTGCTTCCGAAAACACGACAAATGCCCATAGCTCTCAGTCTTCGGACAGCTCGGCCAGCTCGAGCTTCAGCCGCTTCTTGGCCTGGAACAGGTGGGCCTTCACCGTGTCGATGGTGATCCGCATGATCACGGCGATCTCCCTGTACTTCCGCTCCTGGCCGTAGCGCAGGAGGAAGCAGGTGCGCATCTGCTCGGGCAGGTCCCGGATGGACTCGCTGAGCGCTACGGTGCGCTCCCGCTCCAGCACCTCTTTCAGGGCCGTGGGTGGAACGGGCGGCTCGATGGCGGTCGGCTGCCCTTCCTCGTCGGCCGGCCCGCCGGTCTCGATGGAGGTCTCCCATCCTTTGCGCTTGCCGGTCCCCCGGCGCCGCAGCTCGTTCTGAAACACGTGGTCCGCGATCTCGAACAGCCAGGTCTTGAACCCGGACTCGAGGCGGAAGGTTGGTATACCTCTGTAGACCCGGAGAAAGACGTCCTGGGTGAGATCGGCGGTCTCCTCCGGCGAGAAGCCGCGCTGGAGGAAGAAGCTGCGGATGCGGCGGACGTGCAGTTGGTGGAGCCGCCCGAAGTTGGCCTCGACGTCGGTCCCTGCCTTGATCAGCTCGACAAGGCGCCGGCTGGGATCGTCGTCGGTTGGAGCCATTCCCCTAGCTTAACGGATGAGAGAACGGGGAGCCGAGCAGCTCCCGGGACAGCTCCTCCATCCTTTGGCGGAAATCGGTCTCCAGCCGGACCCTCTCCGCCGCGGGCAGGAAGGACTGCCTCAGGCCGGCCAGCGACAGGCCGGCCAGCTCGGCGGGGGTGTAGCCGAAGGTCTCGTGCAGGTGCAGGTACTCGCGGCTCAGGTCCGTGTCGAAGAAGGCGGGGTCGTCCGAATTGACGGAGACCGGAACGCCGGACCGGTAGAGGCGGTCGAAGGAGTGGCTCGCCATGTCCGGAAAGACGCCGAGGCAGATGTTCGAGCTGGGGCAGACCTCCAGGGGGATCTGCCGGGCGCGCAGCTCCTCGACGAGCGCGGGGTCTTCCACGGCCCGCACGCCGTGGCCGATGCGCTCGGCGCCGCAGATCTCCAGGACCGAGCGGATCGACCCCGGGCCGGCGTGCTCTCCGGCGTGTGCCACCCGGTGCAGCCCCTCGCGGGCCGCGGTCTCGAAATGCTCCTGGAAAGGCTCGTTCCTGCAGCGCGCCTCGAAGCCGGAGAGGCCCAGCGCCACGACACCCCGGTCTTTCGCGGCCAGGGCCCACTCCAGGGTGCGATCCGCGCCCGGGACTCCGACGTTGCGCACGATGTCGGTGATCAGCCGGAGCCGCGCGCCATACCTGCGCTCGCCCTCCGCCATCGCCTGTTCGAGCGCGTCCAGGATCTCGTCTCCGTTGCCGCCGTTCGCGAGGTGGGTGGAGATCGTGAAGTGGGCTTCCGTATACAGGATGCTCTGCCCGGCCTGCATCTCCAGGAAGTCGAGCACCAGGAGCTGGAAGTCCTCCGGGTTGCGCAGGGCGCGGGAGCAGGTGAGGTAGACCTGAACGAAGTGGCCGAAGTCGGTGAAGCGGAACCAGCGGCGGAGCCCCTCCTCGTCGTTCGCGGGCAGGTCGACGCCGTTGCGCCGCGCCAGCTCCAGGAGCACGTGCGGACGCATGGAGCCTTCGAGGTGGACGTGCAGCTCCACCTTGGGCATGCGCCGGAGGAAGGCTTCCAGGCTCATCCGTGGGTTGTCTCGGACAAGCGCGCCGGATCGGAGGGACGGAGGCGGAGCCGGAGGCGTTCCAGCACCGGCGCGGGCACCAGGCCGGTCAAGTCGCCGCCCAGGCCATAGACCTCCTTGACCAGACGGCTCGACAGGTAGCTGTAGTCCTCCTTGGGCATCATGAAGACGGTCTCGACCCGCGGGTTCAGGCGGCGGTTCATGAGCGCCATCTGGAACTCGTATTCGAAGTCCGAGACCGCCCGCAGACCCCGCACCACGGCGCGCGCGCCGATCCTGTCCATGAAGTCCACGAGCAGCCCGGAGAAGCTCTCCACCCGGCAGTCCGCGTTGCCGTCGAGCAGGGAACGGATGATCTCCATGCGCTCGTCCACGGAGAAGAGGGGCTTCTTCTGGTCGTTGAAGAGCACCGCCACGACGACCTCGTCGAACAGCGGACGGCACCGCTCGATGATGTCGAGGTGGCCGTTGTGCAGCGGGTCGAAGGTCCCGGGGTAGACCGCGATCCTCTTCGTCATCTCGCCTCGCGCGCTTCGGAAAGGTTGAAGGTGACCACATTGTAGGATGCGTCGGTCACCCGCAAAAGCAGCAACCCGCCCGGTTTGCTTTCCGAATCGACGACGAGCGTCTCGGTCTGTCCGTCGATCAGGCCGTCGGCCGAGGGCACCGGCTTCCACTCCTGGGCGTCCACGCTGTACATGGCTTCGCGCAGCGGGCTCGCGGAGTCACGCACGGTGGCCCGCACCTTGCCGCCCTGCCGGTCCACCTTGACCAGGACGGGCGTGGTGTTGTCCACCACCACCGGATCGCTGATCCTCTCGGCGACCTGGGCGCTGCCGGGGTCGTTCGAGGGCCGGTCCGAGGCGCGCAGCCGGAAGCGGTAGACGCCGTCCGGCAGGGCCGTGGCGTCGAAGGCGTAGTAGTTGTCCTCCAGCCCGTCCGCGACGCGCAGCCAATCGACATTGGATTCCGCCGGCTGGAAGGCGAGCTCGTACTCCAGGCTGTCCTGGTTGGGGTCCGAGGCGGCCCAGCGCAGGGTGCGGAAGCCCTTCTTCCAGAGCGGCTTGGTGCGGCCGTCGTCCTCGTCCGCGGGCTGGCCCACGGTGGTGAAGATCCCTTCGCGGGTGGGGTGCGCGGGCTCGTAGACCTGGTTCGAGGGGTTGAAGTTCTGCGGCACCAGGATCTGCCCCGGCTCCAGCGCGGCGAAGCCGTCGATGCGCGGGCTCAGGTTCTCCTGCCGGTAGGACAGCTCGGCGGTGTTGAGGACAGGAGATGCCCCGGAGCCCGCCTGCAGCTCGGCCTTCCACTGGACGTAGCGGCCGCGCGGCAGGTCTTCGAGGGTGATCTCCTCCCCGCGCTTCGCCGCGGTCCAGGGCGACCAGGTGCGGTCCGGCTCGGCGCTCATGCCGCTGCGGAAGGAGAAGCGGACTCCACCCCCGCCACCCCCGCCAGTACCGCCCGGGGTCTCGCCGCGCCAGCGGAAGGTGCCGAAGCGCGAGGCCTGCCCGGCGTCGAGCACGGCGCTGGTGTAGGTGCCGGTCTTCTCGGTCTGGGCCGTGACCCGGTAGAGCGCGCTGCCGTTGGTGGTGGCGAACGCCGGGCCGGCCGGGCCCGGGAGCAGGGCCACGATCTGCCGCTCGTCCACGTCCTTCTCCAGGAGGAGCTGGCGGTCGGCCCAACTGTAGAGCTTGCCCTCCAGGCCGGTGGCCGCCCAGAGGCGGCCCTGGGACCAGAGCACGTCGTAGACCGTGTCGGCGGTGAAGCTCCAGAGGCTCTCCACCACGCCGGCCGGTGAGATCGAGAGCAGCTCGCTGCGCGGTCCGGAGGCCCCGGCCGGACGGCTGCCGGCCGCCACGTCGCCGGTATTTCCGGCATCGGCAGGCGGCTGCCCCTGGGCCGCCTGGGCATCGTCTCCAGCCGCGGCGGGCTGGGAGAGATCGACCAGGCTGGACTCCGAGGACACGACGCCGGCATAGCAGGTGCCGTCCGGCCCCACGCTCAGGCCCACGACCTCGGGCTCGTCGGCGTCGTAGAGGGTGCGGGCGTTGCCGTCCTTGCCGAGGCGGAGGATGAGGCCCTCGCCCGCGGTGCCGAGCAGGACGTCGCCGTCCGGCAGGACCTCCATGGAGCGGATGTGGGTGTCGTCGCTGTCGTAGAGCACCGAGCCCCGGCCGCCCGCGTCGACCTTGAAGAGCTTGCCCTGGGTGCCGGTGGCGACCAGGAGGCTGCCGTCCTTCGCCCGCGCCAGGGCCCAGATGTAGGTCTCGCCCGGATCGAAGAAGACGTCCGGCTTCCCGCCAGTACCGTTCGCGATGCGGTAGACCTTGCCGCGCGGCGAGGTACCGGCGAACACGGTGCCGTCGGGGTCGACCCAGACGGCGAAGACCTCGGGCTCGGGCGCGGTGAACAGCTCCGTAACCTTTCCTTTGGAGTCGATCCGCACGACCTTGCCGGCGTTGCCCGTGCCGACCACCCAGCCGTCGCCTCCCGCCGCGGCCGACAGCAGGAAGGGTTCGCCGATCGAGGCCAGCCGCTCGGCCCGCGGGGCGAGCGACATGCGGCCGAGCGAATCGACGCTCACGCCTTCCAGGGTACCGGCGAGGAAGCCGGCCTGGTTCTGGATCTGGAAGATGTGGACCTGGGTGGCGTCCAGGGAGGAAGCGGCCAGGATGGATGCGAGTAAGAGTCCGATCGTCTTCAGAGTCAACGGTCACCCCCAGCGGTCGAGGAGACCGACACCGTCTCCCCCGGCTCTTCCTTCGGTGTCTCTGGTGTCTCCCCGCCGCCCGGGACGGGATCGCGCCTGCGGACCTCCAGGTCCACCCGCACCAGGCCCGAGATGGGCATGGGCATCGTCTCGTCGTACTCCTGGGCGATGGTGGCGCGCAGCGGAACGGCGCTGTCCGACGAGGCGGCGCCCCAGATCGAGCGCACCGAGCCGGGCAGGCGCGGCATCACCTCGCCGGCCACCGAGAGGCCCGGGCCGCCGTAGACCCCGAGCACCACGAGGTCGCGCCGCGAGTGGAGCGACTTGAGAAGCTCCAGGAGCTGCGGGAAATTCACGGGATCGGCCGGCTCCAGGGTGAGGCGGGCGCCGTCGGCGCTCGCGCCGTCGCCGATCAGCAGCGAGTAGCGGCCGGCCGGCAGGTCCTCGGGCAGATCGATCGAGACCGAGCGCCGGAAGCGCTCTCCCCGGTAGGCGGCGAGGTCGAGGTTGATCCCGACCTTTTCGCCGGGCCGCACAACGGTGCGCTCGGCGTGCGCGCCCACGATGGTGGCGGCCCGCGGCTGGAGCGACTGGGAAACTTCGACTTCAATGTCCTCGAAGCCCACCTTCTCGATGGCGCTCTGGCTCACGTAGGAGGCCACGGCCATGAGGAACGCCGCGGCCTCGCCGGTCGCGCTGTCGCCGTCGAAGCTCTGCCGGACCTCCAGGTCGCCATACTTCTTCAGCTTGAAGTGGGCGGTGACGTCGAGCCCCTGCGAGCCCGAGGTGTAGGAGGCCGATTCAAGCCCCGCGACGAGCGAGCTGCTCACCAGCATGGGGGTGTAGAGCGGCACGTCGGCGAGGCGCATCTTGAACTCGCGCGGCTTGTCGCTGCCGCCGCCGGAGAGGCGCAGCACCATGGGCACGGTCGGGGCCTTGGCGCCGAGCCGCCCCTGGATGCCGGCCTTGCGGTCCTGCGTGAAGGCGCCGATCTCGTCGCCGAGGTTGGAGATCTTGAACGAGCTGTTCTGGTTCGAGAGGACCATCACCACCTCGGCGCTCGACATCGGCACGTTGATCGGGCCGAGGCCGAGGAAGGGATGGCCGAAGGCGAGCACCTGGTCGCCGTAGCGGTCGGTCACCGTGCCGATCGCCGCCAGCCGGAAGTCGCCGTCCACCAGCACGATGCCCACGGAGCTGCCGAGCTTCAAGTCCGGGTCCGTGTCGCCCGGCCGCGCCTTGCCCGCGGTGCCGACCGAGCCGAGCGCCTGCCGCAGGATGCCCAGCGACTGCTCACCGAACCCGGAGGTGGTCCACTGCACGCTCGGCACGGCGTCGTTCGCCATGTGCGGGCGGAGCTTCGACAGTTCGCGCTGGAGGAGGTCCGGCGGGATCCTGCCGGCGAGGAGATCGGGCAGGGAGACCATGGGCACCGGCGGGATCGGCGTCACGGGCTCCACGCCCTTGAGGCCGGAGAGCTGCCGCATGGACTCGATCGGGGTGATGCCCGCGATGGCCTCGTGCGAGAACGGCCAACTGAAGGCGACCGCGCCGGCCAAGCGGCCGTCGAGGAACACCGGGCTGCCGCTCATGCCGGACGCCACGCCGCTCTTCTCCAGCCCCTTGCCGGTCAGCCGCGCCAGGATGTAGCTCATGTCTACGGCGTTCTGGTTGCGCAGGATGCCGACGACCTCGACCTCGAAGCGCTCGGGCTCGGTGCCGGAGAACACGGAGAGACCGTAGCCCTTCTGCCCGGCTTTGACTTCATCGATCGAGATGGTGGGCAGCTCCTTGGGACCGAGCCCCTGGTGCTCGACAGGCGCAGTGGGCTGGGGGACCTGGATGGGCGGCGCCTGGTCGGCCGCGGTTGCCAGGCTGGCTGGAATCGCGAGGAGGAGCAGGCCCGCGAGGGCCTGCCGGCGTAGACGGGACGATCGAATCATGCTTCTTCCTCTCCCTGGGCCGCGTGGCGCGCCAGCGCCTCGCGCAGCCGATCGACGGGGAATCTCCCAGTCCGTAGAACCACAGGTCCGCCCTCCTCTATTGCCACCAGGGTGGAGGGGAGCCCGCCGGGCAGGATTCCGCCGTCCACCACCACCGCGTCCTCACCCGCCAGCAGCTCCGCGGCGCCGGCGGGGTCCAGGATCGGCGCCTCGCCGCTCAGGTTGGCGCTGGTGGCCGTGAGCCCGTGCCCCAGCTCGCCCAGCAGCCGCCTCAACCCTTCGTGACCCGGGACCCGGACCGCCAGCGCCGCCTCTCCCGCGGTGGCCGGCAGCGGCCTCGCCACGGGCAGGACCACGGTGAGAGGCCCCGGCCAGCAGGCGGAGAGGGGGATCAGTATAGAAAGGTCGGGATCGATCCCCAAATCCGCGAGCTGTTCCGGACCGGCCACCACCACGGGCAGCGCCTTGCGCGGCTCGCGTCCCTTGATGCGATAGATCGCCTCCACGCCGATCCGGTTCCCGGGATCGGCCCCGAGCCCATAGCTCGATCCGGTGGGGATCGCCAGGACGCCGCCCCGCCGCAGCAGCTCGCGGAGCGGTTCGACCGGCTCGCCGGGACGCCAGAGCGGAGCCGGTTTCCGGTGTCTCATGACCGACGTTTCTTCGACGGCTTCGGAGCCCGGGCGCCGCCCTCGATCAGCTCCCGGGCGTGGGACAGGGAGAGCTGGGTCACCGCGGAGCCGGCGAGCATGCGCGCCACCTCCTCGACCCGCGAGTCGGCGGTCAGCTCCTCCACCTTCACCCGGGTGCGGCCCTTGTCCACGGTCTTGCTCACCTTGAAGTGGGCGTCCGCGAAGCAGGCGACCTGCGGCAGGTGGGTGACGGCGAGGATCTGGCCGCCCTCGGCCAGGCGCTGGAGCTTGCGCCCGAGCGCCGCGGCTTCGGCGCCGCCGATGCCGGTGTCCACCTCGTCGAACACCAGGCTGGGCCGGGCGGTTTCTGTCTCGCCGTGGGCCGCGAGCTGCAGGGCGAGGTGGATGCGCGACAGCTCGCCGCCGGAGGCGATGCGGGCCAGAGGCCGCGGCTCCTCGCCGGGGTTCGGCGCGAACAGGAAGACCACCTGGTCCACGCCGTCGCGGCCGAATTCGACCGGGATGCCATCCAGCACCAGGGGGCTGTCGGCGCGGCGCCGCCGTTCCAGGGCCACGCCCAGGCGGGCGCGGCCGAGGCCGAGATCCTTCAGCTCGCCTTCGATGCGCTCGACCAGCGCCTTGCCCCAGCGCTCGCGGGCCTTCGAGAGGGCCATGGCCGCGTCGCGGTACTCCTGGAGCGCGGCGGCCACGCGGGCCTCCAGCTCGTCGCGGTTCTCGGCGTCCCCTTCCAACTCGGCCAGCTCGGCCTCGATCTCGGCGCGCCTGGCGAGGACCGCCGTGGTATCCCCACCATGCTTGCGGCACAGGCGTTCCAGGAGAGCCAGCCGCTCCTCGATGAAGTCGAGCCGGGCCGGGTCGGCCTCCAGGCCGTCGAGCCGGTGACTCAAGGAGCTCGCCAGCTCGGCCAGGCGGATGCGTACCTCTTCCAGCTCGGCGCTCCAGGCCGAGGCCTGGGGCTCCCAGGACTCGACGTCCGCGAGCAGGCCCTGACTCCTGCCGACCCGCTCCAGGGCCGAGCCCTCCTCCTCGGAAATCAGGGAAAAGGCGGTGCCGAGAGCGCGGGTGATGGCCTCGGCATGGCGCAGCACCTCGCGCTCGGAGCGCAGCTCGGCATCCTCGCCGGCGCGGATCTTCGCCGCGTCGATCTCGGAGGCCTGGAAACGGAGCAGGTCGATGCGCTCGCGCCGCGCCCGGTCGTTGCCGGTCAGGTGCTCCAGCCGCTCGGCGAGCCGGGAATACTGATCGAACGCGGACTCCACCCGGCCCAGGAGCGGCTCGCCTTCCGATCCGCCGCTCCTGTCCAGCATCCGCTTCTGAAGCTCGGGCTCGACGAGGCCCATCTCGTCGCGCTGGCCATGAATCCGCAGCAGGTAGGGAGCGAGATCCGACAGCAGTCTCAACGTCGTGGGCTGGTCGTTGACAAAGACGCGATTGCGCCCGCTGCGGGCGATCTCGCGCCGGACCAGCACCTCGCTCCCCTCGGCTTCCAGGCCAGCCTCCTCGAACACCGAGCGCCAGGCATCGCCCTCCAGCTCGAACACGCCGGAGACCGTGAGAGCGTCGGCGTCGGAGCGGATCATCTCCGTGCTCGCCCGCGAGCCCGACAGGAGCGACAGCGAATCCACGATGATCGACTTGCCGGCCCCGGTCTCACCCGAAAGGATGTTCAGGCCGGCCCCCAGCTCGACGGAGGCTTCGGCCATGACAGCCAGGTTGCGGACGTGGATTTCGCGCAGCACGCGGTGATCTGGGAACGCCCCGGGAATTGATCTGCCGGAGTCGGAGGCGCGAGTGTATCAGAGGGGCAACGTATAATGTCGTTATGGAGAAAACGGGAGCGGTATCCAGAGCGGACAGCGCGGACATCGTTGAACGTATCGAGTCGCTCGCCGCCGCCTGCCGGGAGATCCTGCAGTCGGAAGGCTGCGACCGGATCCAGGCGATCTTTCTCTATGGCAGCTCTCTGGAGCGCCGGTTGCGGCCGGACAGCGACGTCGACTTCGCCGTCCTGGATGACAAAGACGATCGCCTGAGCTGGAGCGACCAATCCCGACTCATGGACGCCCTGGAGCGCTTGACCGGCAAGGGAGTGGACCTC
>DATANP010000170.1:0-7834 GCA_036266195.1 Thermoanaerobaculia bacterium
GCCCATCGATCCGATCAGGAGCCTCAAAGATCGCGGCAGGAGGCGCACAGATCCGGACAGGAGCCTCGCGGACCGGAGCAGGCGACGCAGAGACTCGGACAGGAGACGCAGAGATCCATTCAGGGGCCTCACCGACTCGCAAAGGAGGCGCCGGGAACGCTTCAGGAAGACCGCCTGCTCCGACAGGAAGCGCGCAGGTCGGTTCAGGGACTTCGGCGACTCTTTCAGGAAGCGCAGGGGTTCGTTCAGGAAGAAGGGAGAGCCGCCAGCGCCCAGGCGCAGAAACCACGGTTAACGTTCATTGTGCTTTCCGGATAGCTCGTAGCAAATCCTCATCCGACATCTTTTCAGCCCAATCCTTCGGCAACTCCAGACGCACCGACTGAGCACCGCCACTCGGCGTACAGACTACAGGCACGGTGCCCTCGGCACTTTCGATTCGCTCGGCAGCTTCTTCGGCGGCTTCGCCGCTCAATCCTGAAAGAGCCTGGACACAGGTCCAAGTCGTGTTTTCGTCATCCTGCACCTCGCGCTGAGTCATCGGCCTGGCTCTCCTTCTGGCTGTAAACTCGGGTATGCTCCCGCCATAACCGGGAGGAGACTATGCCACGGATCACCGTGCAGGAGCCGTCCGGCAGGGACGAGATCATACGCGAGCTTCGGAGCGTGCAGAGCCAGAGCCGGGATTTCTGGAATTCATTCTCGACGTCCGAGTTCTTCTCTCCCTTCGGCGATGCCTGGTCTCCGGCCGACAATGTCCGCCATCTGCTGAAGTCGACCCGACCTGTAGCCGGGGCTTTGGCGATGCCCAAGGTGTTGCTGGCGATCCGTTTCGGAGTGGCCTTGCGGGACTCGGTCACGTACTCACAGCTTCGGGATCGGTATCACTCGATCCTGGCGACGGGGTTCAAGGCCGGCCGCTTCGCGCCGGCTCCCCTGACGTCCTCCGAGATCTCGGAGGAACACCGCCGGTCGATGATGGCATCTCTCGATACAGCGTTCGAAAATCTCACCTCAGCGGCAAACCGCTGGCGGGAATGGCAGTTGGACCGGCTGCGGCTGCCTCATCCAGCGCTCGGCAATCTCACGGTTCGGGAGATGCTCTTCTTCACGATCTATCACCATGTCCACCACGTGGAGAATGTCGTCCGCAGAATGGCGGCATGAACGCTTATAAGAAATCCCTGCTCTCCACGGCGGCGATCCTGCTCGTGCTCAGTTGCATCGGAGCGCCCTACCCGGACCAGATGTACCTGCAACACATTCCGACCGTAATAGCCCTGGCGGCGCTCGCGATCTCGAGCCGGAGAAATCCGCTGTCCGATGCCGCCTTCACGTGCCTCGTCGTCTTCCTGATGCTTCACATCCTCGGCGCCAGATATATCTACTCGTATGTCCCCTATGACCGATGGCTGAGGGCGCTTATCGGAACGGATCTGACCTCGATCTTTCATTTCCGGAGAAATCATTACGATCGGCTCGTCCACTTCGCGTTTGGGCTCCTCTGGGTCCTGCCGGTGTGGGAAGTGTGCATCCGCTACTTCAAGGTGCCCCGCCGGTTCGCGTTCTACGTGGCGTTCGAGTTCGTGCTCGCGGTCAGCGCGCTCTACGAGCTGTTCGAATGGGGACTCACCATGGTCCTCTCCCCGAACGACGCGGACGCCTACAACGGACAGCAGGGTGACCTGTGGGATGCCCACAAGGACATGGCTTTCGCCATGGTCGGATCGCTGGTAATGCTCGTGGCGCTTGGAGTCCGGTCCAGGACGAAGGCGGATTGACAGTCCATGTGAATTTCATGATCCAGGCTGCTTGATTCAGTTCCCGATCTCGTTGTAGTCGGGGACGAAGGTCGCCAGACCCTTGTCGGGAAGGGTGCGCGAGAAGCCGGCCACCAGTTGCCGATCGAAGTGGTTCGGCGACATCAGGAGCGCATCCTTCGGGTCCTTGTCGATGATCTGAAGGTCGGCTCCGTGCATGGTGAGCTTGCCGAAGCTCAGCTCCCCGCCGCGGAAGAAGATGTAGTGAGCCGCATCCGGAAAGGACGGCTTCAGCGGTGTCGCTTTCGCGCCTCCGAAGATCTGGACGAGATGATCCTTTTCCAGGCGGACCGCGACGACGCGGCCGAGCATCCGCGGCGAGGGGCCCAGCTTTTCGGGGTCGAGGATGAAATCGTTCTCGACGATCCGCACGCCTTTCGACTCCTGGGATTTGATCATCTCGGACAGCTCGACGTCGAAGAGGTCGAGGAGACCTTTCACCGGCAGGCCATCAGCCTTGATCTTTGTGGGGTGCAGGCGGATATCCCCCTCCGGAGTGACGGACAGATCGCCTTCGATCATGGTTTTGATCGGAATCTTCTTCTTGAGCGTCGCTGTCTGCTTGACGTGGCCGTTCTCGATCTCGATCTTCACGTCCTTGACCGGCGCGGACGCGTCGTTGAAGACGTAGCCGTTCAGCAGGGCGCTGAGCGATTCGGGCGTCATCGCGATCTCGCCCTGATCGATCTTGACCCGGAACGAGCTCGGATCGTCGAAGAACGGCGGCTCGCCTTCCTTGTTGGAAAGCAGCTCGCCGTGCAGCTCGCGGACCTCCAGGACCACCTTGGGATCGACCAGGAGGTTGACGCCCTTCATCTCGGTGCGGACGTGCCCGGCCGAGGGTTGTGGGCGCGGCGTTCCCTGCTGATTTGCAGTCTGGGCGGGTTGCCCCGGGTCGGTAGCCCGTCCGTGACAGGCTGCCAGAAGGCAAAGAAGGGTCAGATGGGGTACACACGCTCGCTGCCACACGCCTCGGGTTTTTGCATGCCGTGTGCCAGAGAGGCGCCGCCCCGGGTGGGACGGCGCCGAATCGGATCAACGCAGGCTGAGCCGCGCACCCAGGCGGAGGATGCGCGTGCCGAGCACTTCGAGCACGAAGTCCGAGTTGGTCTGTCCGAGGAGGCTCTGGCGCTGCAGGACGTAGGCGCTGTTGAGCGCGTTGAAGCAGTCGAGGCTCAGGGTAAGGCCGGCGCCGTCGCGCAGGAGCGGAAATTCCTTGGCCACGCGCAGGTCGAGCACGTGGACGTCCGGATAGCGGTAGGCTCCCACGTCGGAGGTCAGAGGCACGTTGACGAGCCCGGCCCCGACCGAGGTGCGCAGGACGCGCTGCGAGTAGAGCACCGGGTAGCCCTCGCGCCCGGTGAGGATGCCGGCGACGTCGAACCCCCATCTGCGCTGCGGCGCAATTTGATAGAGACCGGTGATCGCGTAAGACCAGGGGCTTCCCGTGAAAACGTTTTGAAACCTCCCTCCGCCGCGCACCACCACGTCGCTGTCGTCCACCACGCCGCCGTTCGAGAGGTTCGTCGGGTCCTCGATTGCGGAGTCGGGGATCTTCCACTTCCAATCGCTCAGGGTGGCGTTGCCGCGCAGCATCCAGCGGTTCGAAAGCCTTTTGTCGAACGTCAGGATCAGTCCCCGGTACTCCCGCTCGCGATCGCCGTTCCTCAGGAAGTGGCCTCCCCGGGAGGTGACGCCCGGCTTGAGGGTCCAGTAGGTGACGGTGTAGGTCCTGCCGTCCGGGGCCGTGGCCTGGGTGGTGCCGGCCGGAACGTAGTCGTCGCGGCGATGGAGCCGGCCGATGCTCTGAAGGTTTTTCGGCGAACGCGGGTTGGCGTCGTCGAAGACGAGCAGCTCCTGATCGAGGATGTCCGTGTCACGGCGCCAGGTCGCCCGCAGGCCCACCACGAAGTCGGGACGCAGGGCGCGCTCCAGGCCGAGGAGAACCTCGTCGGTGAGAGGAGCGCTCAGGTTCGGATCGATGCCGTCGGAGATCAGGGTCTCGCCCGTGAACGGATTGATCCCGCCGCTGGCGCCGGCAAATTCGTCGAGGATCTCGTCACGGGTGAGCACGGGGCCGCCGTTGTTCGTGGTGTAGAAGTAAAGGTATTGGGGCGTGTAGAACGGGCTCAGAAAGGCACCGGTGTCGGTGTCGAGCTGGTCGGCGTAGCGCGAGTAGCTGGCGCGTAGAAGGGTTTTCCGATCCTCGGTGAGGGCCCAGGTGGCGCCGAGGCGGGGGACGATATTCTCCCATTCGAAACCGACGTCGCCGCCTTCCCAGGAGGCCGCCGGCAGCAGATCCGGGGCCACCGGGTTCGCCTCGACGGTCACCGGGCGGTTGCGGCCTCCCTGGCGGTCGTAGCGCACTCCGGCGTTGACCGTGAGGCGGCCGCTGGTGAGGGTGTCCTGGATGAAAGCCTCGGTGTACTCCCCGCGCAGATCGATCTTCGAGCTGCGGCTCAGGAGGAGGGAGCCGTCAGAGAACTCCCAGCCGCCGCCGGGCCACCTCGTGCTCGACTGCAGGTCCACCTGGCGATAGCCGGCGCTGAACCGAAGCTCGTGGCTGAGGCCGCGGGTGTCGAAGAAGACGGAAGCCTCGCCCCGGACCTGCTTGTGCGGCCGCTCGCTCTGATAGGCGAAGTTGTTGTTGTGCCAGACGCTCGCGTCGTCGAGGAAGGTGATGTGATCGCCGCCGCCGGGGGTGAGCCGGAAGCCGCCGTTGGTCTGCGCAATGAAGGCACTGGCGTAGACCCTGGGGCTGAAGATGTGGGAGTCCTCCAGCTTGGTGGAGGTCGGACGCGGGCCGAACCGCGACTGATCCCAGGTAGTCTCCGGCGGGTTCAGGGGTCCGGCGCCGACGCCGTGCTTCTCCTTTTCATCCTGCCAGAAGAACAGGGTCGCCGAGTTGGAGCGGCTGAGCTGCGCGTTGAGCTTGAGGTTGCCGGCCTCCAGGTTGGTGTCGTCGCGGTAGTCGCTGATGGTGAGCAGGTTGACCTGCGGCACGCTGTAGGAGCCCCAGATCCAGAGATGGTCGCGGACGAGCGGACCTCCGAGCTCGAGGCCGTAGTCCTCGACCTTGACGATGCGGTTGCCCTGCTTGAACGAGGGCTGGCTGCGGTTCCGGTTCCAGGGTCCGGGCTGCGCGAGCTCGCTCTCGTCGAAGTCGAGGCCGGAGCGGAGGCCGGAGTCGGAGTAGTAGAGATGTGCGCTCCCTCGCCAGCGGTCGGTGCCGCGCCGGGTGACCATGTTGAGGACGACGCCGCCGGTGGCGATCGAGGCGTCATTGCCGCCGGTGGTGACCTGGACCTCTTCGAAAGCGTCGAAGTCGAAGTACCCCGCCGGAGTCCCGACGGCGCTCATGTCGGTGACGACCATGCCGTCGAGCGACCACACGGTCTGGGTGGGTTGCGCGCCGGGGCCGACGATCATGGCCTGGGTGCCGCTGTAGTTCCCGCCGACGTTGATCCGGTCCAGGAGGACGCCGGGGGTGGTGCGCAGGAGCGCCCAGGGATCGCGGGCGGTGGGGACCTTCTCCAGCTCTTCGTGGGTGTAGGTGGTGCCGCTGGAGAACCGGCGCTCGTCGAGGATCGGGGTCTGGTCGCCCTCGACGGTGACGGTCTCGCGGACGGCCGGAGAGAGGGTGACCTGGATCTCGGTGTTGCGCCCGACGCCGATCGTCAGGTCGTTGACCTCAACCGGCGAGTAGCCGTCGAGGTCGGAGGCCAGCCGGTAGGCGCCCGGCGCGAGGCCCGGAAAGCGGAAGCGGCCCTGGCCGTCGCTGGTCTGCACCTGCGGAGCGCCGACTCCGGAGAGCGTCACGGTAACGCCCGGAAGCGGGTCTCCTTGGTCGGATACGACAGTCCCGAAGAGGCTGCCGGTCTGGAGCTGCGCGCCGGCAGGCGTGGTGAGGACGGCCGCCACGAGGGCGGCGGCGAGGACGAGCTGCCAGGTCTGGACAGGCCTCATATCTCTCCTCCCTTGCGTTGTACGGGGGGCCTAGCGCAAAGGCCATGCCGGAGGAGCGTCCCGGCGCGAGATATCCGGAGCCGTCGCCTGCTGTGGACGTTTGCGTCCGGGGAAGGCTACGGGCCGATCCGATAGATCAGGATGCCGCCGCCCAGGTCGGCGATAAATCGATGGCGACCAATCCAAAAAAACGTATCCGGAGGGACCGACACCATCCGACCGTTCGCGTAGGTGGCATAGGGATAGCCGTGGAGGAAATTGGCGCTCACCGCTACGAAGCCCGGCCGGTCCGGGCGCGGGAAGCCCCAGTTGATGCCGTAGAGGGCAGGGTCCACGTGGCCGAAGTAGGCAAGGCCGATCTGATCGATCCCCTCGCGGTCCATGAAGGCGCGGACGCGCTTCAGTCCCTGGCCCCAGTCGATGTTCGAATCGAGGAGGATTCGATCTCCACGGCCGCCGGCCAGGAGGTTGAAGTAGGAGATCGTGTCCGGCGTCGCGATCAGGGCCGAAAGCGGATAGATCAGGAGAAGCGCCAAGGCAGCTCTGTGTGTCCGGATCCAGGGCACGAGTCGTCCCATGTACACGAAGAGCAGGGGAAAGACCGGAAGGATGTACCGGATGCCGTAGTGAACCTTCGAGGTCGAGAAGAAGACCAGGAGCACGAGCGCGGGCAGCCACAGAAAGATTTCTTCACGGCGCTTTCCATCGCGCGCGAAAGGCGCGAGGAGGAGACCGGCGAGGAGCGGCAGGGGCGTCTTGAAGAGGATGACGATCAGGTAGTAGAACGGCGAGCCTTCGCGCGACCAGCGGCCCATCAGAAATTCGGGGTATTCGCCGACATCATTGATCAGTTGCAACGCGTCGAGCCCTTCCAGGTAGGACGCCGGCAACGGCATCGGAAACCCGGAAGGAAGGACGGCGGAGGACTTCAGCAGGTGGCTTTCAAACCGGAAGGAGCCGAGCGGGCGGCCGACGTCCTGGAAGAGATAGCCTGCATCGACCACGACCAGACTGATCAGAAAGATCAGGATCACGGAGCTGAGCCGGCGACCGCGAAGAAAAATAAGGGCGAGCAGGAGGAAGACCGGATAGAGCAGCAGGGCCGTGAACTTGGAGAGTTGAGCCAAGCCTAGCGCGACTCCGCAGAGGATGAGCCCGGTTCGAGTCGGATTCCGGACGAACCTCTGGAAGAGATAAAGAGCCAGGACGAAGAAGAAGGCCAGCCCTACGTCCACGGTCGCCAAGTGGGAATGAGCGATCAGCGAGGGAAAGAAAGCCGTTAGGAATAAGGAGATGAGGCCAGCCTCGTCTCCATACAGCTCCCGCGACCAGAGGAAGACGAGCCAGCCCAGGAGCATCCCGAGCACCACCACCGGCAGCCGGCCGAAAAGAAAGATCCGGTCGTAGATCGGCCGGTTCCTCTCCATGAAGCCGGTGCCGTAAACCCAGGGATACCAGCCGGTGTTTTCGATCCGCGCGCTGGGATCGAGAGACGGCCGGAGCGCCAGCAGCGGGACCGCCGAAAGGACCTTGATCAGCGGAGGGTTCAGCGGAAAGAGATCGAACCGGCCGGTGGTCAGCGTGTAATAACCCGACGGCAGGTGGGCGAACTCGTCGACGGTCGGCGTATCCCAGCGCAGGCCGTGGACGCAGAGGATGGCGAAGAGGATCAGCAGAAGACCGGCGGCGAGACGGGTGGTCACGCGTCAGTCCATTTCGAAGAGCGGATCGCCCCCTTCGACAGCCTGCCCGGTCTGGACGTGGATGCGCGTGACCGTTCCATCGTGCTCGGCCCGGATCTCGTTCTGCATCTTCATGGCTTCGAGCACGACCACGCCCTGGCCTGTGGTCACCTCCTGGCCCTCCTCGACCAGGATCGCCACCACCCGTCCGGGCATGTAGGCGGTGATCTTCTGGCGCCGCTTGCCGCCGCCTCCGCCGCGGGTCTGCGAGGCGAGATGGGTCAGCGGATCGGTGACCGAGACCGGGCCGCCGCCGTCGCGGGTGCTGACCCAGTAGTCCTCGCCCCGGGTGGAGACCGCGACCTC
>DATANP010000171.1:0-12020 GCA_036266195.1 Thermoanaerobaculia bacterium
ACCGGACCGCCGGAAGCATCCGGCAGCTCGCCGGATGGAGTAACCGGCCGCCGGAAGCATCCGGCAGCCCGCCGGATGGAGTAACCGGACCGCCGGAAGCATCCGGCAGCCCGCCGGATGGAGTAACCGAGCCGCCGGAAGCATCCGGCGGACCTCCCGATGACCTCGTTACACCGCCTGCGCCGTCCTCGGCTGCAGGTCCTGCACCCTTCCCAGGGAACGCCGGAGGCGGTCGGCCAGGGTGCGGACGTGCGGCGGATCGTGCATGGTGTTGTGGTCCCCCGGCACCACGTGGATCTCGGTGCCCCCTTCCATCAGCTCGATCCAGGGCAGCTCCGGCCGCGGCGGATCGCCGGGGCGCCGGGTCTGCGCCCGGAAGTAGACCATCGCGCCCGGGTGCGGACGCGGCCGATAGTCGTAGAGCGCGTCCACGTTCGCGGCCAGCACCCGTACCCGGCGCCGGGTCTCCGCGGCGTCGAGACCCGGCACCCGTGCGAGCGCCAGCTCGATCTGCTCCTCGGGCGCGTGCCGGCGCAGCTCTTCCGGACAGAGGTCGAGCCGGCCGCGGAAGACGGCGGCGACCGCGTCGGCATGGTCCTCGCGCGCCGGCATCTGGTCCAGGCAGGGGGTGTCCATCAGGACGAGCAGGGCCGTCTCCTCTCCCATCGCCTGGAGCTGGTGGGCCATCTCGAAGGCCACCATGCCGCCCATCGAGGCGCCGCCCAGCAGGTACGGGCCCCTCGGCCGGATCTCGCGGATCAGCCCGAGGTAGTGCCTCGCCATCTCTTCGATCGTGAGGAGCGGCTCCTCGCCCTCCTCCAGGCCGAGCGAGCGCAGGCCGTAGACCGGCCGGTGCGGACCCAGCTCGCGCACCAGGGCGCGGAAGGTGAAGGCGTAGCCGCCCACCTGATGGACCAGGAAGAGCGGCGGACGGTTGCCGTCGGGATCGCCGGCCTGCAGCCGGACAAGGCAGGTCGGCCGGGCCGGAGGCATATCCGCGGACGTGGAGACCGCCGACAGCCGCTTCGCCATGGCCGACACGGTCGGCGCCTCCAGCAGAAGATCGCCCGGCAGGGATACCCCGAGCGCCCGGCGCAGCCGGGAGCTCATCTGGAGCCCCATCAGCGAGCTGCCGCCGATCTCGAAGAAGTCGTCGTGCAGGCCGACGCCGTCCAGCCCGAGCAGCTCGCACCAGACCCGCGCCACGGTCTCTTCCATCGGAGTCCGCGGTCCGGCCGCGGCGGAAACCGGCTCTTCCGGATGCGGCTCGGTCAGCTCCACCTGTGCTTCCACCCAGTACCTGCGGCGCTCGAAGGGGTAGGCCGGCAGCGGCACGCGCCGCCGCCGCTCGCCCGCGTGCACCGCGGCCCAGTCGATCTCCGCGCCGGACAGCCAGAGCCGGCCGAGCGCGCCGAGAAGGATGTCCAGGTCCGGCCGGTCCTCCTTCGGACGGGGCAGCGAGCGGAGGACCACGTCGGCGGATCGGCCGGCGAAAGACCCCAGGGTGGCGCCGGGGCCGACTTCCAGCAGCGCGGTCCTCCGGCGGCCATCGGGGGGGCCCAACAGCGTCGCCAGGCCGTCGGCGAAGCGGACGGTGCCGCGCAGGTGCCCCGCCCAGTAGGCCGGATCGGTGGCCTCGTCCGCGGTCAGCCAGACGCCGGTCCGGTTAGAGACGACCGGGATGGCCGGCGGGCGCATCGCGACCCCGGCCAGCAGGTCGGCAAACGGTTCGAGGACGGGGTCCATCAGGGCCGAGTGGAAAGCATGCGAGGTGTGGAGGACTCGGCAGTCCACCTCCTCCCCCAGGCTCTCGCGGAAGGCGCGGACGTCCTCCTCCGTCCCCGAGACCACGCAGGCGGCCGGGCCGTTGATCGCGGCGAGCGAGAGTGGCCCGCCCTCCAGGAGAGGGACGACCTCGGCCTCGGGCAGCGGCACGGCGAGCATGGCGCCGGGCGGCTGTGCCTGCATGAGCCGGCCGCGGGCGGCGACCAGGCGCAGGGCGTCCTCCAGGGAGAAGACCCCGGCCAGGCAGGCGGCCACGTACTCGCCGACCGAATGGCCGAGCAGCGCCTCGGGACGCACACCCCAGGACATCCACAGCCGCGCCAGCGCGTGCTCGACCGCGAACAGGGCCGGCTGCGCCAGGGAGGTCTCGTCCAGGTCTCCGCTCCCCGCGTACAACGCCTCGCGCAGGTCCATGCCCAGCTCCGGCCGCAGGATCTCGCAGGCTTCGTCCAGCGCCTCACGGAAGACCGGTTCCACGGCATACAGCTCCGCGCCCATGCCCGCGTGCTGCGAGCCCTGGCCCGGGAAGAGGAAGGTGACCGAGAGCGGCTCGGCGGCGGTGCGGCTCCAGACCCGCGACGGATCGCCCAGGCGCAGGAGGTCCACGGCCTCCTCGCGGCCGCGGCAGACCAGGGCGCGGCGGCAGCGCAGGGCCTTGCGGCCGGCCTGGAGGATCCAGGCGACGTCGGCCAGATCGGCCGGCGACTCCAGGTTCCGGACGAGGTTGGCGGTGGCGGCCTCCAGGGCGGACGGCGTGGCGGCCGAGAGCACGAGGAGCTGCGCCGGACGGTCGGTCGGGACGGAAGCGGGGGCGGCTGGCGCCTCCTCCAGCACGACATGGGCGTTGGTGCCGCCGATCCCGAACGAGCTGACGCCGGCTCGGCGCGGGCCATCGCTCTTCCACTCCTCCAGGCGGGAGGCGACGTGGAAGGGGCTGCCCGCGAAGTCGATCGCCGGATTGGGCGTGTCGAAATGCAGGCTCGGCGGGATCTCGCCGTGTTTCAGGGCGAGCACGGTCTTGAGCAGGCCGGCGATGCCGGCCGCGGCGTCCGTGTGCCCGAGGTTCGTCTTCACGGAGCCGAGCGCGCAGAAGCCGGTCCCGCGCGCGCCGCCGGCACGGAACGCCTCGGTCAGGCCGGCGATTTCGACAGGATCGCCCAGGGCCGTGCCGGTGCCGTGCGCCTCGACGTAGCCGATCGTCTCCGGGTCGATCCCGGCGGCGAGGTGCGCCCTGCGGACGACCCGCGCCTGCCCCTCGACGGACGGCGCCGTGAAGCCGACCTTGCGCGCGCCGTCATTGTTGAGCGCCGAGCCGAGGATCACCGCGTGGATCGTGTCGCCATCCGCCAGCGCGTCCTCCAGCCGCCGCAGGACCACCGCGCCGGCGCCGCTGCTGCGCACGGTGCCGGCCGCCCGGGCGTCGAAGGCGCGGGTGTGGCCGTCCGGCGAGGCGATGCCGCCCTCCTCGTACAGGTAGCCGGCCTGCTCGGGCACGCGTACCGAGGCGCCGCCGGCCAGGGCCATGTCGCACTCTCCGTCGAGCAGGGCGCGGCAGGCCAGGTGGACGGCGACGAGCGAGGTCGAGCAGGCGGTCTGAACGGACAGGGCCGGTCCGAGAAGGCCGAGCTTGTACGACACCCGGGTCGCCAGGTAGTCGGGGTTGTTCGCCAGCGAGACCGAGTACCGCCCGACGGCCGCGAGCAGGGATGGATGGCCGAGGACCTGGTGGACGTAGGTGTTCTCGCTCGCGCCGGCGAAGACGCCGACCTCGCCGCGCCAGCGCTCGGCGCCGTAGCCGGCGTGCTCCAGCGCCTCCCAGGCGGTTTCCAGGAAGAGGCGCTGCTGCGGGTCGAGGACCTGGGCCTCGCGCGGCGCGATCTCGAAGAGCCCGGCGTCGAACAGGTCGGTCCCGTCCAGCACGCCGCGGGCCTTGACGTAGGCCGGATCGGCGAGCAGCGTGGGATGGACGCCCGCCGCGAACAGCTCCTCGTCGGAGAAGAAACGGATCGATTCGACGCCGTCGCGCAGGTTGCGCCACAGCTCTTCCAGGTCGCGGGCGCCCGGGAAGCGGCCGGCCATGCCGACGACCGCGATGCGGCCGCCGGCCTTCACCGGCCGGACAGGAGCGGCCGGTTCGGGCTCCACTCCTCCCGACAGCGCCTCGGCCAGGGCGCCCACGGTCGGATGGCGGAAGAGGTCCACCATGGGCAGCTCGCGGCCGAGGATCTCGGACAGGCGGGCCTGGACGCGGGCGAGCAGCAGGGAGTGGCCGCCGAGGTCGAAGAAGTTGTCGTCCACGCCGACCGACTCCACGCCGATCACCTCGCGCCAGACCGCGGCGACGACCCGCTCCATCCCGGTCCGCGGGACCCCGGCGACCACCTGGACGGTCTCGGGCCGCGCGAACGGCGCCGGCAGGGCTTTGCGGTCGAGCTTGCCCGTGGGCGAGAGAGGCCACTGCTTGAGGGCCACGAACGCGGCCGGCGCCATGTAGTCCGGCAGGCGCTCCAGGCACCAGGCGCGCAGCTCGGCCGCCGGCGGCGCCTCGCGCTGCGCCGGGATGAACCAGGCCACCAGGCGCTGGTCGCCCGGCGTGTCCTGGCGCACCAGGGCCACGGCCTCGCGCACCCCGGGATGGGCGCCGAGCACGGCCTCGATCTCCTCCAGCTCGATGCGGTAGCCCCGCAGCTTGACCTGGGTGTCGAGCCGGCCGAGGAACTCCAGCGTGCCGTCGCTCCAGTGCCGGGCGCGGTCGCCCGTGCGGTAGAGGCGCGCCCCCGTCTCCGGGCCCACCGGATCGGGGACGAACCGGTCGGCGGTCAGGTCCGGCGCCTTCGCGTAACCCAGGGAGAGGCACGGGCCTCCGATGTAGAGGTCTCCCGGAACGCCGACCGGGCACGGCGCGAGGGCCGCGTCGAGCACGTGGTAGCGGGCGTTGGCGATCGGCCGGCCGTAGGGGATGCTCTTCCAGGCCGGGTCCACCTCGCCGACCGGATGGAAGTTCGACCAGACGGTGGCCTCGGTGGCGCCGCCGAGGCTGATCACCCGCGCGCCCGGGAAGGACTCGCGGACCCGGTCCGGCAGGCTCACCGGGATCCAGTCTCCGGAGAGGAAGACGAGGCGCAGCGCCGTCTCCACGCCGGGCCTCGGGAAGAACGGGACGAGCTGCTGGAGCGCCGCAGGGGCGGAATCCCAGAAGGTGATCTCCTCCTCGACCAGGATGCGCGCCAGGCGGCGCGGGTCGCGCAACTCCTCGCCTGAAGCGATCCGCACCGTGCCGCCCGCGGCCAGCACGCCGAGCAGGTCGTAGACGGAGAGATCGAACGACAGAGCCGTGACGAAGAGCAGCCGGTCGGACGGGCCGACGCCGAACGTCCGGTTCACCCA
The DNA here is from genome assembly GCA_036266195.1 of Thermoanaerobaculia bacterium. Taxonomy (GTDB): domain Bacteria; phylum Acidobacteriota; class Thermoanaerobaculia; order Multivoradales; family UBA5704; genus DATMER01. Next base: position 5,173 of record DATANP010000171.1, read on the forward strand.
GCGGACCAGGTTGACCGCCGGCCGGTGCCGGACCATGACGCCCTTCGGCGTGCCGGTGGAGCCGGAGGTGAAGATGATGTAGGCGAGGTCGTCCGGCCCGGCCCGGCGCAGTACCTGCGCCTCCGGCCCGGCCTCGTCCAGGCAGACGGCGCCGGAAGAGGCCAGCCCGGCCTCCGCGAGCGCCGGCCGGCGCGAGGCGGTCGTCACGACCCGGTCGATCCCCTGGACCGACAGGATCCAGCGCAGCCGTTCTCTCGGCCAGGTGGTCTCCAGCGGCACGTAGGCGGCGCCGGACTTGAGCACGCCGAGGACCGCGACCGCCTTGCCGGGCGAGCGGTCGAGATGGACGCCGACCAGGACGCCGGGGCCGGCTCCGAGCGCGGCCAGGCGGCGGGCCAGGCGCTCGGCCCGCCGGTCGAGCTCGCCATACGTCATCACCTCGCCGCCGAAGTCGAGGGCCAGAGCCGCCGGGTTGCGGCGCGCCCGCTCCTCGAACAGCTCGTGCAGAGCAATCTCCTCCGCCAGCTCGATCGGACCAGCCGTGTCGTTCCACTCGGCGAGCATCTGCCAGCGCTCGCTCTCCTCCAGCATCGCCAGCCCGGAGATCCTGGCCTCCGGAGAGGCCGCCCGCAGAAGGTTCCGGAAGTGGCGCAGCAGGCGGTCCATCGTGGCGCCGTCGAACAGGTCGCGGTTGAACCGGGCCAGGCAGGAGAGACCGCCGTCCCGGAGCGGCTGGACGTGCAGCGCCAGATCGAACTTGGCGATCTTGCCCTCCGGCTCCAGTCGGGAGAGCGTGAGCCCGGGCAGCTCCAGGTCCATGGGCAGGGCGTTGTGCAGCGCGAACAGCACCTGGAACAGCGGCGCGTGCGACAGGTCGCGCTCCGGCCGCAGCTCCTCGACGAGCTTCTCGAACGGCACGTCCTGGAAGGCGTAGGCGTCGAGGCAGGCGTCGCGCGTCCGGAGCAGCAGCCCGGGCAGGTCGGGATCGCCCGCGAGGTCCACCCGCAGGACCAGGGTGTTGACGAAGAAGCCGACGAGCCCCTCGGTCTCCAGGCGGTTGCGGTTCGCGATCGGCGTGCCCACGACGACGTCCTCTCGGCCGGCGTAGCGCGAGAGGAGGATCTGGAAAGCCGCGAGCAGGGTCATAAAGAGGCTGACCCCGTGTTGCCGCGAGAGATCCTCCAGGCCGCGCGCCAGGCCGGCGGGGATCTCCAGGGTGCGGTCCGCGCCGCGGAAGGTCTGCACCGAGGGGCGCGGCCGGTCGGTGGGCAGCTCCAGGAGGGCCGGCGCGCCGTCCAGGCGCCGCCGCCAGTGAGCGAGTTGGCGGGCGAGCGCCTCGCCGCGCAGCCAGCCGCGCTGCCAGCGGGCGAAGTCGGCGTACTGGAGAGCCAGCGGCGCGAGCGGCGAGGGCTCGCCCAGGCAGAAGGCGCGGTAGAGGGCGGCCAGCTCGCGCACGAACACGCCCATGGACCAGCCGTCGGAGACGATGTGGTGCTGGGTCAGGAGAAGGACGTGCTCCTCCGGGGCGAGCCGCAGCAGGGTGGTGCGGATCAGCGGCCCGCGGGCGAGGTCGAACGGCAGGGCCGCCTCCCGGGAGGTCAGCCGCCGGGTCTCGGCCGCCTGGATCTCCGGGGAGAGCGCCCGGAGGTCGGCCATGGCGAGGTCCAGGTGGAGCGCCGGGGCGATCGACTGGAGCACCCGCCCGCTCTCGATCGGATAGGTGGTGCGCAGCACCTCGTGGCGCTGGACGACCTCGTTGAAGCTGCGCTCCAGGGCCTGCACGTCGAGCCGGCCCGAGAGCCGCCAGGCCTCGGGGATGTTGTAGACCGAGCCGTCGCCCCCGAACTGGTGCAGGAACCAGAGCCGCTCCTGGGCGAAGGAGAGGGGCGGCGAGTCCTCTGGACCTCTGTCGGCCGCGGCGAGCGGCGGCGCCTCCAGCCCGGCGTCGGCGCGCAGGGCGGCGTCCACCACGCGGCCCAGGTCGGCGAGCGTCGGGCTCTCGAACACCGCGCGCAGCGGCGGCTCCACCCGGAACGACTCGCGGATGCGCGACAGCACCTGCGTCGCGAGCAGCGAATGGCCGCCGAGGGCGAAGAAGTCGTCGTCCGGCCCCGGGTCCGCGGACAGGCCGAGGACCTGCGCCCAGATCACGGCCAGCATCTCCTCGGTCGGCGTGCGCGGCGCGGCCTGTCCCTGGACCGGGCCCTGCGTCTCCGGAGCCGGCAGCGCCGCGAGGTCCACCTTGCCGTTGGGCGAGAGCGGCAGCTCGGACAGGCCCACGATCGCCGACGGCACCATGTAGGCCGGGAGCCGGTCTGCGAGGAAGGACCTCACCCCCTGGCCCCCTCTCCCGGGGGGAGAGGGGGGACGCATCTCAATCGCCGTGCCTTCGCCTTGGCTATCCAGCCCCAGCCAGGTCCCCCCTCTCCCGGCGGGGGGCTGGGCGGGAGAGGGGAGAGGGGGACAGGGGGTGAGGTACGCGATCAGCCGCCCGTCCCGAGCCACGACCGCCGCGTCGCGCACGGCCGGATGCTCACGCAGCACGGCCTCGATCTCCCCCAGCTCCACGCGGAAGCCGCGGATCTTGACCTGGTGGTCGGTGCGGCCGAGGAAGTCGAGCTGCCCGTCCCGGCGCCAGCGCACCAGGTCGCCCGTGCGGTACAGCCTCTCGCCGTCTCCGAAAGGATCCGGGATGAACCGCTCGGCGGTCAGGTCCGGCCGCCGCAGATAACCGCGGGCCAGCCCGACCCCACCGATCACCAGCTCGCCGGCCACCCCCGCCGGCACCCGCTGCAGATGCCGGTCGAGGACGTGGACGCGGAAGCCGTCGATCGGCCGGCCGATCGGCGGCGACGCGTCCTCCGCGTCCACCTCTCCGGCCGTGGTGACCACCGTGCCCTCGGTCGGGCCGTAGTGGTTGACCAGCCGGAACGGCAGCGAGCGTCCGATCCGGTGGAGCCGGTCGCCGCCGGCGAGCAGGGCGCGGAGGACCAGATCGTCCGGCAGGTCCAGCGCGAGGCAGGCCTCGGCGAGCGGCGTCGGCAGGAACGAGACCGTGATCCGCTCGGCCGCCAGCCAGGCCAGGAGGTCGGGCGGCGACGAGCGCACCTCCTCGGGCGGGACGTGGAGGCTGGCGCCGCCGGCCAGCGTCGGCCAGATCTCCCAGACCGACGCGTCGAAGGCCGGGCTCGCCACCTGGGTCGTGCGGTCCTCCGGGACGATCCCGTAGGCCCGCTGGTGCCAGCCGATCAGGTTGAGCAGGCCGGCGTGCGACAGCTCGGTGCCCTTGGGCCGGCCGGTGGAGCCGGAGGTGTAGATGACATAGGCGAGGTTTGACGCCACTCCCGGCACCCGCAGCCGCTCCGCGCTCTCCGTCCAGGACTCCGGATCGTCCATCAGCACGACCCGGGCCCTCCCGGAGGGCAGCTTCGCGGCCAGGGCGCCGGTGGTGATCAGCACCGGTACGGCCGAGTCCTCCAGGATGTAGGCCAGGCGCTCCGCCGGATGCTCGGGGTCGAGCGGCAGGTAGGCGCCGCCGGCCTTGAGCACGGCCAGCAGGGCGAGCGGCAGCCCGGGCGAGCGCTCCAGGCAGACGCCGACCCGGGTCTCCGGACCGGCGCCGAGCGCGATCAGCCGCCGGGCCAGGCGGTTGGCCCGGGCCTCCAGCTCGCCATAGGTCAGGTCCGGCGCCACGGCGAGCGCCTCCGGGGTGCGGTCCGCCCACGCCTCCACCCGCTCGTGGACGCGGCCGTAAGACCCCTCACCCCCGTCCCCTCTCCCATCGCACTCCCCCCACCCGGGAGAGGGGCGCCACCCGCCCAAGACGTCGACGTTCCCCCTCTCCCGGTCGGTGGGAGGGGGTGGGCGAGGGGGCCAGGGGGTGAGGGGCCCGCGGCTCCAGGCGTCGAGCCGGCACTCCTCGTCCTCCGCGAGCAGGGGCAGCCCGGAGACCCGGCGGTTGTTGTCCGCTGACGTGAAGGCGTCGAGCAGGCGGTGGAACCAGCCGATCATCCTCTGCATGGTGGCGCGGTCGAAGAGCGCGGTGGCGTACTCCCAGAGCAGGGTGATGCCGCCGCTTCGCCTGGGGATGCAGATGACGTTGAGGTCGAACTTGGCCGAGCCGTTGGACAATCCTTCCGCCAGCTCGACGGCCAGGCCGGGGAAGACCAGCTCGTCGAGCGGCGAGTCGTGGAAGCTGAAGCTCGCCTGGAACAGCGGGTTGTAGGCCAGGTCGCGCTCCGGCTGCACCGCCTCGACCACGTGGTCGAAGGGGATGTCCTGGCGCGCTCCGGCCTCCAGGCAGACGCGGCGCACGCGGCGCAGCAGCTCGCCGACCGTCGGGTCGCCCGACAGGTCGCAGGCCAGGACCACGTTGTCGACGATCATGCCGATCATCGACTCGGTCTCCCGCCAGCGCCGGTTGGCGACCGCGGAGCCGACGTTGACCCGCTCCTGGCCGGAGACGCGGGAGAGCAGGGCCGCGAACGCGGCCTGCATCAGCATGAAGAGGCTCAGCCCCTCCCGCCGGCTGGCGGCGCGCAGGGCCGCGCAGAGCGGCCCGGGCATCTCCAGGCGCTCGACGGCGCCGCGGAAGCTCTGCCGCTTCGGCCGCGGCCGGTCGGTCGGCAGCTCCAGCACCGCGGGCCGGCCGGCGAGGTTCCGCGTCCACCAGGCGATCTGGGCCGCGGCCTCTTCGCCCTCCATCCAGGCGCGCTGCCACACTGCCCAGTCGGCGAACTGGAGCGGCAGGTCCGGCAGCGGCGAGGGGCGGCCCTCCAGGAACGCCCGGTAGAGCACGGCCAACTCCCCGAGCAGGCGGTTGAACGACCAGCCGTCGTGGACCAGGTGGTGCTCGACGTGCAGCCACGCGTGGTCGTCCGGGGCGAGCCGGACGAGCGTCCAACGGACCAGCGGCAGCCGGGCGACGTCGAACGGCTTCCGGCACTCCTGGGCGAGCACCCGTTCGGCCTCGGTCTCTCTGAGCTCCGCGGGCAGCCCGGAGAGATCCACCCAGGGCATCTCCACGTCCCAGGCCGGATGGAACCTCTGCATCGGCCGGCCTTCGACGGTCGGGAAGGTGGTACGGAAGATCTCGTGCCGCCGCACGATCTCCGCCAAGCTGCGCCGCAGCGCCTCGGGACCGAGCCGGCCGCGCAGGCGCAGCCGGGCCTGGAACTGGTAGGACTGGATGGTCGGGTCGAGCTGCTGGAGGAACCAGACCCGCTCCTGCGCGAAGGAGAGCGGCAGGTCGCCGGTCCGCGGAACGGCGACGATCGGGCTCACCGCCGCGGTATTCGCCGGGTCACCGCGCTCGTCGATCCGCGCCGCGAGTGCGCCCAGGACCGGGCACTCGAACACGTCGCGCAGCGCGAGCGCAACGCCCAGCCGGTCCCGCACCCGCGCCAGGACCTGGGTGGCGAGCAGCGAATGCCCGCCCAGATCGAGGAAGCTGTCGTCCGCCCCGACCCGCTCGACGCCGAGGATCTCGCTCCAGATCGCGGCGAGCGCCTCCTCGGTCGGCGTGGAGGGCGCGACGGGCTCGCGCTCCGATCTCTGCCGCACCGGCTCCGGCGGCGGCAGCGCCTTGCGGTCCACCTTGCCGTTCGGGTTGAGAGGAAACTCCTCCAGCAGGACGAACGCCGCCGGCACCATGGGCTCGGGCAGGCGCTCGCGCAGCGCGGCCCGGACGTCGCGGACGAGCTGCGCCGGGCTGGTCCAGGCCCGCTCGCGAGGCGGGCTCCCGGCATCAGAGAGGACGGCTTCTCCAGGGCGGCGGGCGTAGAGGTTGTACAGACCGGTGCGGGTGAGCATCCGGTCCTGCTCGACCGCGACCTCGAAGCCGTGCCCCTGCAGCAGGCCGAGGGCCCGCTCGACCCGGCCATCCACGTCATGGACCTCCACGACCACCTGCCGGACCTTCGGCCAGTCCTCCTCGCGGAGGCCGGCGAGCACCTCCAGCTCGCTCTTCTCCACGTCGATCTTGAGGAGGTCGATCCGTTCGATCCCCTCCCCGGCGATCACGTCCGACAGGGTGCGCAGCCGGCAGGTATGGCGCTCGGCCCGCAGCCGCTCGTCGAGCAGCTCCTCGATCTGGCCGTCCGACAGGCCGGTCTCCTCTTGCCGGCCGGCCAGGAACGCGCGCACCACCTCCCGGTCCTCGGCGGCGTCCGCGAAACAGCCGGAGATCAGCGTCGCATGCGGGTAGTAGGTCAGCTCGGCGCTGCCGGGCCGGTCGGACAGGCCGCAGTCGTGCAGCCGGACGTCGAGGCCGTGCAGCCCGGCGTTGATCCGCAGGGTTTCGAACACCGGCGGCACCGGCTCGAAGGCATGGATGCGCACCGCGGCCTTGCGGCCGGCGAACAGGCTGAAGAGGCCGATGTTGGCGCCGACGTCGAACACGACGTCGCCGTCCCGCAGCCCGATGCCGTGCCGCAGATAGCTGCGGTCGGCGAAGATCTCCTCCCACAGGAACTCGGTCTCGCCGCGGCCGCGGTGGGCGATCACCGTGCCGTCCGGCAATTCATGAAAGGCGCAGCCGTCGAGCCGCCCCTCGCGCTCCAGGCCCAGCCAGCGTCGGACCGCGGCCGCCCGCTCCAGGCCCGGCCGCAGGTAGGCCACCAGGCGCCGGTCTCCGCCCGGGCCGTCGGCGGCAGTGACGACCGAGCCCTCGACGCCGGGGTGCGCGTCGAGCGCTGCCTCGATCTCGCCCAGCTCGATCCGGAAGCCGCGGATCTTGACTTGAAAGTCGATCCGGCCCAGGTACTCGATCGCGCCGTCCGGTCGCCAGCGCGCCAGGTCGCCCGTCCTGTAGAGGCGGGCGCCCGGCTCGCTCCACCAGCGATCGTCCT
>DATANP010000172.1:0-5320 GCA_036266195.1 Thermoanaerobaculia bacterium
GCACGGTTTGCGTGTCGTGGTGGTCTCGCCGTCAGTGTTCAGATGAGATCGCAGATTGGATCGGCAGATCGGATCTGAATCGCCTATCGGGAGGCCGGGAACCGATTCCAGCGCGGGGCTCGATTCCGTCTTGACGGCCTGCCGACCCGGCTTCGTGCCGGGCAGCTACTCCCCACCGGGGACGGTAAGAATAGCCGATTGCAGCTCTCCTGTCCAGGAGATTGCTTGCTTCGTTGCTTCAGGAAGGGCCATTCGGCACCGATGAAGGGTACAATGCCGGCGCATGAGCCATCCCGATCCGGAGGAGCTCGCCCGTTATGCCCGCGGTGAGTTGGGCCGGGAGGAGAGCCGCAGCCTGGAGCAGCACCTGGCGTCCTGCCTGCCCTGTCAAGGCGCGGTGGACGGCCTGCCCGCGCGTCCCGGAGGCGTGGTGCGCTGGGGAGGGCAGCGCTTCGCCAGGAAGGAGACGCCCGAGCCGCAGGGAGAGGAAGGCCGCCGGGCCCGGGCGCGAGGGGTGCTGCGCGCGCTCGGCGGAGTGCTGACCGCCACCAGCGAGTCGGCCGCGGCCCGCCTGCTGGCCCAGCCCGAGCACCGCCGCCGCGCGCTCATCCGGCAGGAGGAGAAGTATCAGACGCTGGCCCTCTGCGAGCTGCTCCTCGCGAAGTGCCGGGCCGCGTGGATCGACGATCCCGCCGGGTCCGTCGAGCTGGCGAAGCTGGCGGCGCTCGTGGCCCAGCGCCTGAACCGCGAGCTGTACGGCGGCCCGAACGTGGATGACGTGCGTGTCATGGCCTGGGTCCACCTCGGAATCTCCTTTCGCCTGGCCGGCCGGCTGGCCGACCGGGCCGACCAGGCCGACCAGGTGGCTGAGCCTGAGACGCCGCCAGCGGAGGACGCCTATCCCACCGGCGCCGCCGGGGCGATGGAGATCCGGGACGGCGCCTGGCCGCGAGGTCCGGTGGACACGGCCCTGCGGGAGACGCGCGACGCCTTCCTGGAGCGCCGCATGGGATTCGACGCGGCCCTGGTCACCCTCGACCTGGTCTCCGCATCGCTCAAGGCCGGACAGCCCGGAGAGGTGGCGCCGCTGGCCCGAGAAGCGCTCGAGATTTTCGAAACCCAGAAGATCGATCCCTACGCGCTGGACGCCATGCGGTTCCTCCTCAGCTCCGCCGAGGCGGACGACGGCGTCACCCAGGAGCTGGTGAACCGCATGGCCGTGTTGCTCCACCGCAAGCGCAACGGCATGGAGGAAGGGCTGTAAGGGACCAAAGGGACCTCAAGGACTGCAAGGACCAAAATCTCTTTATGTCCTGGCAGTCCCTGCAGTCCTTTATGTCCTTTCGCTTTCCCAACCGCCCGACCCCAGATACTCGTGAATCGCCCGCGCCGCCGTGCGCCCCGCGCCCATCGCCAGGATCACGGTGGCCGCTCCGGTGACGATATCCCCGCCCGCGAATACGCCGCGCTTCGAGGTGCGCAGGGTTTCGGGATCGGCTTGGATGTAACCCTTTTTGTTCACCGCCAGGCCGGGCGTGGTGGACTGCACGATCGGGTTCGCGCCGGTGCCCACGGCCACGATCACGAGATCCAGGGGGATTTCGAACTCCGACCCCGGGATGGGGCTCGACTGGCGCCGGCCCGAGGCGTCGGGCTCGCCCAGCTCCATGCGCGCGCAGCGCACGCCGGTGAGCTGGCCTTCCGCGTTGCCGAGAAATTCGACCGGATTGACCAGCGTGTGAAACTCGACGCCCTCCTCCTTCGCGTGATGAACCTCCTCGGCGCGCGCGGGCATCTCGGCATCCGAGCGGCGGTAGAGGAGCATCGCCTCCTGCGCTCCCATGCGCAGGGCCGTGCGGATCGAATCGAGCGCCGTGTTGCCGCCTCCGACCACGGCCACCCCCTTGCCGCGGCAGTCGAAAACCGGCTCGTCGTACTCGGGGAAGCGCCAGGCCTTCATGAGATTGACCCGGGTGAGGAACTCGTTGGCCGAGCACACCCCGTTCAGGTGCTCGCCGGGAATCCCAAGGAAGCGGGGGAGGCCCGCGCCGGTCGCGACGAACACGGCGTCATAGCCCTCCTCCTGCATGAGCTCGTCGATCGTAACGGTTTTTCCAACCACCACGTCCGTCTCCATCTCGACCCCCATACGGCGGAGATTATCAACCTCCTGGCGCACGATCTCCTTGGGCAGCCGGAACTCGGGAATGCCATAGACCAGCACTCCGCCGATCTCGTGAAGCGCCTCGAAGATCCTCACCCCATGGCCGCGCTGCACGAGCTCGCCGGCCGCGGAGAGCCCGGCCGGGCCGCTGCCCACGATCGCCACCCGGCGACCGGTGGGCGGGTCGATCTTCGGCAGACCCACGGCGCCCACCTGGCGCTCATAATCCGCCACGAAGCGTTCGAGATGGCCGATCGCCAGCGGCGCGCCGCGCTTGCCGAGCAGGCAGGCGCCTTCGCATTGGTCTTCCTGAGGACAGACGCGGCCGGTGACCGCCGGCAGCACGTTGTCCTCCCGGATCTTCGCGGCGGCCGCGAGAAACTCGCCGTCGTAGATGAGCTGCACGAACTCCCGGACCTGGACGCCCACCGGACAACCCTTTACACAGGTGGGGTTCGCGCACTCCAGACAGCGCAGGGCCTCGCCCGCGGCGCGCCGGGGATCGAAACCGAGATTCACCTCGTCGAAATCGTGGGCCCGCTGCCCGGGATCGCGGGCCGGCATGTCCACGCGCGGCAGCTTGATCCGCTCCTTCGTGGTCGGGCGCGAAAGGGTTGTCATGAGCGAGCCTCCGCGCGGCAGGCGCCGCGGACGTGATGGAGGGTCTCCTCGGGATGCGCGAGAAAGGCGTCCAGGGAATCGCGTTCTTCCTTTCTATAGGCGGCGTTGCGCTGCTGGAGCACGCGGAAGTCCACCTCGTGGGCGTCGAACTCCGGGCCGTCCACGCAGGCGAACCGGCTCTCGCCTCCCACCTGCACCCGGCAGCCGCCGCACATGCCGGTGCCGTCCACCATCACCGGATTGAGACTGACGATCGTAGGAATGCCGTGCTGCCGGGTGGTTTCAGCCACGGCGCGCATCATGGGAATGGGACCGATCGCGATCACCCGGTCAATCGGCTCGTCCGCGATGCGGGCCGCGAGCGGTCCGGTCACCAGGCCCCGGTAGCCGTAGCTGCCGTCGTCCGTGGTCACGATCAGAAGATCGCTCACCGCGCCCAACTCCTCTTCGAGGATCAGGAGATCGCGGCTGCGGGCGCCGAGAATCGTGATCACCCGGTTGCCGGCCTTCTTCAAGGCCACGGCGCTGGGATAGGCGATCGCCGCGCCCACGCCGCCGCCCACCACCACCACGGTTCCGAAACGCTCGACGTCCGTGGGTCGGCCGAGCGGTCCGACCAGATCGAGCAGCGAATCGCCGGCCTCCAGCAGGTTCATCAGCTTCGTGGTCTTGCCGATCCCCTGCACGATCAGAGTGACCGTGCCGTCTTCCGCGGAGGAGTCGGCGATCGTGAGCGGAATGCGTTCGCCCTCTTCGTGGATGCGAACGATCACGAACTGGCCGGGCCTGCGTTTGCGCGCCACCCGGGGGGCCTCGATCCGGAAAAGTTTGACATCCGGAGCGAGGAAGCGGGCTTCGACGATCGGGAACATGGAATGTCGTCTCCTCTCCAAAAGCTCCAGGAAAGGCTAACCGGACAGGGCAGGCGGGCGCGCCGTTCGCGCGGGCAGGCCGATCGACCCACCCGTGCGGGTAGCTTCCTACTTCTTCTTCGCCGTGAACACGCCGTTCGGCTGCAGGAACGTGGCGGAAGTGATCTTGCCGTCCTGCTCGTCGAAGCGGACGCGGATGATCGACGCCTCCTTGAGGCTGAACTCGCCGCCCAACTCCGGCACCAGGTGGTACTGCGGCTGGCCGGGGAGGTTGACCGTCAGCACGTTGCCGGCGAGCTGGATCGAAACCGTCTGGCCGGTCAGCTCGTACTCGCCGGCGAAGCGGGCGAGGTACGCGGAGTCGGAGAGACGGGCGTCCGGCCTCTTCTCGAACGTGATCCCTTCGGACAGGGACGGCTCGAAATCGGTCTTCACGGCCACCACGTTGCCGTTCACATCCGTCTGGAACAGGAATTTTTGATTTTCAAACGTAGGCGGTTCGATCGACGTCGGGCCGTTCCAGGTTTCGTAATGCCAGTGCTCCAGTGGCGAGCTCATGGAATTGTAGGTGACCTGAAGCTCCTTTCTCTTGTCGCCCATTACGTCGATCCGCAGCGTGCCGTAGCCCGGATGGAAGTAGTCCCCGGCGTACTCCTCCAACTCGTGGGCCGGCTTGGTGCCGAACTTCCGCATTTCCTCCTTGCGGACCGTCGCGACCTTCTGCTCCGCAAGGGCCACGTCGCGCCGGACGAGCGCCTCGCCGTTCCAATTGATCGGTTCCAGATCGAGGAGGCGGTCCATCGTGTGACGGGCGAGCAGCTCCGGCACGCCCGTTCCGTTCTTGTTCGTGAGGATCACCATGCCCAGACCGTCCTGGGGGAGCAGCGTGACCAACGCGGAGAAACCGTCGATGTTGCCGCCGTGCTGCACGCGCCGGTGGCCGCGGTAGGTGTCGATGAACCAGCCCATACCGTACGACGGCTGCGACAGCTCGGGCCTCTCGACCGCCTCGTCGATCACCATGTGAGGCGAGTGGATATCGGCCAGCGTGGCGGTGCCGATGATCTGCTTGTCTCCCACCTTGCCGCCGGCCAGATGGATCCCGACCCACTTCGCCATGTCGCGCGCCGAGGCGTTGATCGATCCGGCGGGCCCCATGTTCGTAACCACCCGGAAAGGGATGAGCTTGATCGTTTCCGCCTCCTCGTCGTAGGGGAGCGCGAAGTCGGCGGCCTTCTGCGAGTCCTCGACGCTGAAGTTCGCGCCGGTCATGCCGAGCGGTCCGAAGATCCGCTCGCGCACGTTGTCCTCCCAGCTCTTCCCGGTGACCTGCTCCACCAGATAGCCGGCGGTGAGAAACATGAAATTGTTGTATTGGAACCGTTCGCGCAAGGAGTAGGTCGGCTTCATGTAGGGGAGCCGGTCGACCAGCTCCTTCCTGGACAGATCGGTCGCGTTGTACCAGGACAGATCGTGGCGCGGCAGCCCGGAGCGATGGGTGACAAGGTCGCGCGGCGTGATCAGCTCCGTGGCCGTGCGGTCGTAGAGCCTGAAGCCCGGCAGGAAATTGGAGACCGGCTTGTCCCAGTCGAGCTTGCCCTCGTCGACCAGCGTGCCCATCACGAACGTGGTGAACGCCTTGGTGCTGGAGCCGATCGCGAAC
>DATANP010000173.1:0-19128 GCA_036266195.1 Thermoanaerobaculia bacterium
GGAACGTGCCGCGGAACCAGATGTAGGCGAACAGGAAGACGAAGACCTTGAGCGCGAACCAGATCGGCCCCGGGATGAAGCCGAGGGCCGCCACCGGCGGCAGCCAGCCACCCAGGAACACCGTGGTCGCCACGGCCGAGATCACGATCATGTTCGCGTACTCGCCCAGGAAGAAGAGGGCGAAGCGCATGCCGCTGTACTCGGTGTGGAAGCCGGCCACCAGCTCGGACTCGGCCTCGGGCAGGTCGAACGGGTTGCGGTTCGACTCCGCCACGCCCGCGACCAGGTAGATGAAGAACGAGATCAGCAGCGGCACGAAGCTCGCGACGCGCATCTGCCAGCTCATCGCGTGCTGCGCCTGGACGATCCCCACCAGCGACATCGTGCCGTAGAGGATCAGCGGCGAGACCAGCGACAACCCCTGCGGCACCTCGTAGGAGATCATCTGCGCCGCCGAGCGCAGGCCACCCATCAGCGAGAACTTGTTGTTCGACGACCAGCCGCCGATGATCAGGCCGTAGACGCCGATCGTCGCCAGGGCGATGACGAACAGGATGCCGGCGTTGACGTCGGTCACGAACCAGTCGAGCGGCCCCAGCTCGCCCGCCGGCGGACCGATCGGGATCACCGAAAAGATGATGAAGGCCGGCGCCACCACCAGGCACGGGGCGAGGATGAACGCCCACTTCACCGCCTGGTTCGGGATGTTGTCCCCCTTGACCAGCAGCTTCATCACGTCGGCGATCGGCTGCAGGATGCCCCACGGCCCCACCCGGTTCGGGCCGACCCGCGCCTGCATGTAGCCCAGGATCTTGCGCTCCGCGAGCACCAGGTAGGTGATCAGCGGCAGGATGCCCAGGAAGAGGAGGAGCAGGATCTTGATCGCCGGCGACACCGCGTAATAGAACAGGGTGTCGCCCACGGCCTGTCGGATCGCATCCATCAGCGGTCGACCTCCCCGAGCACGATGTCGGTGGTGCCGATCAGCGCCACGAGATCGGCGAGCAGATAGCCTTTGGTCAGCTCCGGCAGCGACTGGAGATTGACGAACGACGGCGGCCTCACGTGGCAGCGGTACGGGTTCGGCGTGCCGTCGCCCACGATGTAGAAGCCGATCTCGCCCTTCGGGCTCTCGATGCCGTAGTAGACCTCGGCGTCCTTGGCGGCCTTCATCACACGGGGCCGCTTGGCCATGATCGGCCCCTCGGGGAGCTTCTCCAGGCACTGCGCGACGATGCGGTTGGCCTGGCGCATCTCCTCCATGCGCACGAGGTACCGGTCATAGGTGTCGCCATTCTTCCCGATCGGCACGTCGAACTCGACCTCGGAGTAGGCCTCGTAGGGCATGGCCTTGCGCAGGTCCCACTGGATGCCGCTGCCGCGCAGCATCGGGCCGGTGATGCCGTAGTCGATCGCCACATCGGGCGGCAGCACGCCGATCCCCACCGTCCGCTTCTTCCAGATGCGGTTCGCGGTGAGGAGCCCTTCGTACTCGTCGCAGGCCGCCGGGAAGAGGTCCACGAACTCGCGGCACTTGTCGGTCCAGCCCACCGGCAGGTCGTGCGGCAGGCCGCCGGGACGCATGCAGTTGAGCGTCAGCCGGGCGCCGCAGAACTGCTCGAAGAGGTCGAGGATCAGCTCGCGCTCGCGGAAGGTGTAGAAGAACGGCGTCATGGCGCCGATGTCGATCGCGTGGGTCGCGAGCCACAGCAGGTGGGACGAGATGCGCTGCAGCTCGCAGAGGATCGTCCGGATGTAGCGCGCCCGCGGCGGGATCACGAGGCCGACCAGCTTCTCCACCGCTCCCACGTACGCGAGGTTGTTCGTGGCCGCGGCCACGTAGTCCATGCGGTCGGTGTGCGGGACGTTCTGGAAGAACGGATGCAGCTCGAAGAGCTTCTCGGTGCCGCGGTGGAGATAGCCGATGATCGGATAACACTCGGTGATCCGCTCGCCGTCCACCCGGAGCTTGAGGCGGAGCACCCCGTGCGTCGAGGGGTGCTGGGGACCGAAGTTGAGCTCCATCTCCTCGCCCCTGGCGAAGAGGGAGTCGCTCATCTCCGTGGCCGGATCGTGATCCGCGAAAGGACTCTGGATCAGCTCGTTCATTTCGTGGTCTCGCTCGCGCCAGCCGGAGGCGTGCCCGGAGTCGGCGGTTCCGGCGGCTTGGCCGGTTTCCACCCGGTGCCGGCGTTGTTCACGGGACCGGCCGTCTCGTTGTAGTACTCGGGATAGATCGCGGAGCCGGTGTCGATGCCCTCTACGGGGAAGTCCTTGCGCAGCGGATAGCCGTTGAAGCCTTCCCAGAGGAGGATGCGGGTCATGTCCGGATGCCCCTCGAAGCGGACTCCGTACATGTCGTAGACCTCGCGCTCGGGCCAGTTCGCCACGCGCCAGACTCCGGAGACCGTGGGCACGGGCGTGGCCTCGTCGGTCGCCACCTTGAGGCGGATGCGGCGGTTCGTCTCGAAGTTGTGGAGTTGGTACACCACGTCGAAGCGGGGCTCGCGCTTCGGGTAGTCGGCGCCACAGAGGTCCACCATGTAGGTGAACCTGTGCCTGTTCTTGAGCGAGGCGCAGACCTGCGCGATGGCGTCGCGCCGCACCTGGAACGTGAGATCGCCCGCGTAGCTGCGCGCCGATTCGATGACGTCCCCGAACTCTTCCTTGAGCGCCTGGGTCAGGGGATCGTCCGCGCCGTCCACCCAGGTGGGAGAGACCGGATCCTTCTCCCAGACGGGCTTGTTGGGGTCTTCCTCATGGGCCGGCTTGGGTTTCGCGGGGGCTGCGGCGGGAGCGGCACCGCCCGCAGCTTCGGCAGCCGCCTTGGCAGCCTTGGCCGCGGCGGCCTTCTCCAGGGCGGCAGCCTTGAGGGCGGCTTTCTCCTCGTCGGTCATCGGCTTCTTCTCGCCCGCGGCCGGAGCGGTCTTCCCGACGTCAGCCGGCTGCTGGACCGCACCGGCGTTGGCCTCGGAGCCGGCCGCCGCATTGACGGCCTCGGCCTTGGCCTCGGCCGCCTGCTTCTGGGCCGCGGCCTCGTCGGTCGGCGGGATCGGCTGTCCCTCGGGAGCCTTGTCCTGCTCGTCGCTCAAGAGCGCTCCTCCCTTCCATGGACAGCCACGCCGCCGATCGTCATCGGCTCGGAGGAGGTGGTCACGCGACCGCGGGTCATGCGGTCGATCTTGCGCTGCAGGTGCAGGAGGCCCCACATCAGCGCTTCGGGCCGCGGCGGGCAGCCGGGCACGTAGACGTCCACCGGGATGACGCGGTCCACACCCTGGGTGACGGCGTAGGTGCGATACGGCCCGCCGCAGGTGGCGCAGGCGCCCATGGCGAGCGCCCACTTGGGCTCGGGCATCTGATCCCAGAGCCGGCGGACGATGGGCGCCATCTTCTCGGTGACCGTGCCGGCGACGATCATGAGGTCGCTCTGGCGCGGCGTGGCGCGGAAGACCTCGGCGCCGAAGCGGGACATGTCGTGGCGCGGGTCGAGCACGGCCATCATCTCGATGGCGCAGCACGCCAGGCCGAACTGCATGGGCCAGAGCGCCGAGCGCCGGGCCCAGTTGAAGATCTTGTCGTACGTGGTCGTGAGGACGTTGGCCTCGGGCTGTTCGGTCGTTACGCCCATTTGAGGGCCCCCCGGTTCCAGATATAGACGTACCCGATGATGAGGATGATCAGGAAGACCATCATCTCGATGAACCCGAAGAGCAGCAGCCGGTCGAACATGACCGCCCAGGGGAACAGGAAGACGGTCTCGACGTCGAAGATGACGAAGAGGACGGCGATGAGGTAGTAGCGGATCGAGAACCGGTGGTCGTGCGCGAACGTCTCCGGCTCGTTGCCGCACTCATAGGGATCGCGATTCGTGGTCGGGCTGCCCACGTGGCGCAGGAACCGCGCCGCGAGCAGGGTGACGACGAGGAAGCCGATCGAGATCAGCGTAAAGACAAGGATGGGCAGGTAGTTCGCCATGTCGCGCCCCTCACCTCCTGGTACTCCCCTGTGTGTCCTGTGCCGGACGAGCGGGCGTATTGTATCCGACGGTCAAGGGGTGTCAAGGAAGGGGGCGAAATCGGGGCCGCCTTTCATTACCGTGGTACTATACCGTCATGGCGATCGCATACTCGAAGCTGACGGCACAGGGGCAGATCTCGGTTCCCACGGAGGTCCGGCGGCGGCTGGGCATCGGTCCGGGCTCGGTCCTGGAATGGGAGGAAGACGGCGAGCAGATGGTCGTTCGGAGGGCCGGCCGCTACACCTCGGAGGATGTGCACCAGGCTCTGTTCGAGCAGGCGCCGGAGCCCAGGACCCTGGAGGAGCTCAAGGAAGGGGTTCGCCGGTACGTGAAGAGCCGCCATGCGCGCCGTTGACACGAACGTCCTGGTGCGCCTGCTGACCCGGGACGACGCGGACCAGACCGTCGCCGCGGAAGACTATGTAGCCGGCGGAGCCTGGATCGCCCAGCTGGTCCTGGTCGAAGCTCTGTGGGTCCTGGTGTCCATCTACGACGTGAAGCCGGACAAGATTGCGAACGCGGTCGAGATGCTCCTCCAGCACAAGGACCTCACGATCCAGGATGCGGATGTCGTCGCGACGGCGCTCGAGCAGTTCCGCAGCCGGCCGGCTCTCGGTTTCTCCGACTGCCTGATCCTGGAGGTGGCACGGAAGGCAGGCCACCTGCCGCTGGGCACGTTCGACCGGGACCTCAGCAAGCTCGACGGCGCGCAGAGGATTTCGCAGAGATCCTGAATGTAGGTTGGGCTTCGCCGGGAAACCCACGGTCGTTACAGCCTATCGCTGCTCCGTCATACGCCTCCGCAGGGTCCAGGCAGCGGCAAGCCCGAGCAGGGCGGCCAGGGTTCCGAGGCCGGCTGGAGAGACCGCGGGCACCTCGACGACGGACAGCGGCGGGCAAGCGAACAGGAAGAGCTCGTAGCTCCCATCGGCGTTGGTGCCCAGGAGGTCGCCGTTGGAATGGAAGGCGATCCGGTTGCCCGCCGCATTGATGGCCGGGGCATCGCTGATTCCGCCGGTGTTGGCAGCGACCTGGGTCAGGCCGGTGGAGGCATCCCACAAGTAGATCCCGTCCGAACGGAACGCGATCCGGGTTCCGGCGGCGTTGATCGAGGGCAGGACGCTGGGCTGGCTGAGACTGCCGCTCACGGGCGTGATGCCGGCCACGGCGTCCCAGAGAAAGATCTGGCTTGGGAAGCCAAATTCAAAGGCGACCCCGTCGCCGGCCGCATTGATGGCAGGATTCCCGTTGTTCCCCGTGAAAGGGCTGGTGTTCGTGAGCTGAGCGATCCCCGTGGAGGCATCCCAAAGGAAGATCTCGACGTTCAGATCGCCGTTGCCACCGGTGAGATTGGCGTTCGATTCGAAGGCGATCCGGTTCCCCGCGGCGTTGATCGAAGGGGAGAAGCTCAGCCTGCCGGCGGTTGTGTTGGTGATCTGGATCAGGCCGGCGGATGAATCCCAGAGAAAGATCTCGAAGCTCCCATCGCCGTTGCTCCCCACGAGGTCGCTGCTCGAGGCGAAGGCGATGCGGTTGCCGGTTGCATCGATCGAGGCGAGGCGGTTATCTCCGCTCGCCGTATTGGTGATCTGCGTCAAGCCCGCGGAGGAGTCCCAGAGAAAGATCTCGAAATTCCCATCGCCGTTGCTTCCCAGCGGATCGGCATTGGACTCGAACGAGACCCGGGTACCCGCGGCATTGATCGTCGGGGCAACGCTCTGTCCGCCGGTCGTGCTCGTGATCTGGACAAAGCCGGTAAAGGCGTCCCAGAGCACGATCTCCAGGTTTCCATCCGGATTGGTGCCCAGGAGGTTGGCATTGGACTCGAAGGCGATCCGGCTGCCCACGGCGTCGATCGCAGGGTTGAGGTTGTAGGTCGTCTCACCCTGGGTGAAGGTGATCTGGTGCAAGCCACAGGATTCCTGAGCCCTCACGGATACAGCCAGGAACAGAAGCAAAGCGACAACTGACCCGCAAGTTCTTGACATGGTGTCTCTCCTTCCGCTCCCTGGTATACGGCCATGCCGGTTCCGGCGTTTGAGATCCAAACCGCGCGAGCAGGCTATCGAGTGCAGGAATCCGTGAGGTGATGCTTGGTGGCCCCCGCTCGGCCTCGCCGGCCGCCTCGAGCTCGGCGATCACCTCGCGCTATGCGACCTCTACATAGGCCCTCACGGATGGGAAAGATTGGATGCCCAGCCTCTGTCGCATAGTGGGGCTTATCTCAAGGACGGTGGGCGCTTGCGGGAAGCTCCCAAGCCTCAGCGGGACGACTCCGCCCGCGGAGCGAATCCCTCCCCCCGAGCCCAGGACAGTCGCCCCCCGGGGGTGAGTCTCCAAACCCGCGGGGGAAGCGCTTCACCCCCAGCTTTGGGTGATGCGCCCCCGGGAAGCGATCGTCCACCTCGTGGGTTGAGTCGTCGCGAGCTTGGGGCGAGCCATCCACCCGTGGGGGGAAACCGTTGCGAGCCGGGGGTGAGCCGTCCACCCCCGGGGGTGGACCGTCCACCCCGCGGGGGTGACGCCTGCGCGCTCGGGGTGGATCGCAACGGAGCCGATCCGGCGGGGGCCGCGATATCGTGGAAGACCCCTCCCCGACCCTCCCCCGCGCTGACGCGCGGGAGAGGGCGCCGCCTCACACCCTCTTCGATCGCTGAGCACCTACTGGGCATGATCGATGTCGGGCGACGTCGGCCGACATCGCGCGGCGTTCTTCCCCTTCTGGTGACGCACGGCTTCCAATTCTCCAAGTGACGACAGCGTAGTGAGATAGCGGATTCGCGGCGCCCTTCGAAGAGGCCTGCGCCGCAGGCACGTCCGTTGCTCTCCTGCTCTCCCGGATCCCCCTTCTTTTGAAACGAAAGGACACCAGACATGATCGATGAAGGCAAGTCGTTTCTCGGTCGCCCGCCTCACAAGACGCAGGTCTGCATCGTGGGGACCGGCCAGGCCGGGATCACCCTGGCCTGGTACCTGGTGAAACAGGGCATCGACGTTACCCTGCTGGAGGGCAGCCGCGTCTTCAACCCCCTGGGCCCGAACGAGCCGGCGAAACCTTCCTATCAGTACAACGAAAACGAGCTCCTCTACAACGGAGACGTGGGCGGGCTGTTTACACACAACGAACCGCAGTTCCTGATCCGGCCGACGCCCAAGTACTACAAGCCGATCAAGGAACGGGACCGGATCTATGGCGGCACCTCGACCCATTGGGGCGGCCAGTCGCGGCCCCTGGACGCAATCAGCTTCGAAAAGCGGCCCGGGTTCCCGGGCTGGCCGATCACGCGCGAGGATCTGGACCCTTTCTACGCCGAGGCGTCGAAGTTCCTCGAGCTCTACGGCGACTACTACGCGCCCGACGGCACCGCCGGGTACAACTTCTCCGCCGAGTTCTGGGCCAAAGAGCTGGGACAGGAAGTCGCCGACCTGGAGGGATTCGACGTCGACATGTACCAGTTCGTGCCGGAGCGGAACCTGCAATTCCAGGCCCGCCGGGTCGAGGGCAAGACGATCGGCGAGAGCAAGGCGCTGGTCATCGTGAACGCCAGCCTCCTGAACATCGAGCACCAGGACGGGGGCAGCAGCGTCAGCTCGCTGACCGTCGGCGTCATGGACGACAACCGCTCCGCGCCGAAGAAGCTGGGCGAGTTCACCGTCGAAGCGCAGGTCTACGTGCTGGCCTGCGGCGCGGTGGCCAACGCGCGCCAGCTCCTGATCTCGAAGATCGGCAACAAGAGCGATCTCGTCGGCCGCTACCTGATGGCTCATCCGATCGCCGACGGCGCGCGCGCGGTCTCGGTGAGCTCGTCCTACCTGCCCTATCCGCAGCAGCAGTTGCTGTCGTATCAGAGCGTGGGCCCCAAGTACGCTCCCGTCACCTCGATCGCCGGCCTGCTGACCCCGAACGCGGAAGCGCTGCGGGCCAAGCAGGTCGGGAGCTGCTGGTTCGGATGGGCCGGAAGCGACAACTTCTACCACGAGCTGCTCCCCAATCGTGACAGCCGGATCTCGCTGGCCGACTCCGAGGACATTTTCGACCAGCCGAAAACCAGGGCCGACTGGATCTTGAACAGTGCGGACGAGGAGGCAAACTTCAAGACGCTGGCGAGCCTCTTCGAAACGGCGGTGACGAAGAAAGGCGGGGGCCCGGTGGACATCGGGAGCTGGGCCGACATCGAGAGCCGAATGGTCTTCAACGGCCACCACCTCGGCACGACCCGGATGTCGGCCACGGAAGAGGACGGCGTGGTCGACGGGAACCTCAAGGTCCATTCGCTCGACAACCTCTTTGTCGCAGGTTCGTCGGTCTGGGCTTCCGCCGGGATTTCGAATCCGACGTTTTCGATCGTTGCGTTCTCGATCCGCCTGGCCGATCATCTGGGCCGGCAATTGAAAGGCGGGTGACCGGAGAGGCCGGCCACCCGCCGGTTCGGCAGACTCAGGCGTGGGTGATGGCGAAGGCGCGCAGGCCCACCTGAGTCAGGTCTTCGGGACGCGGTGCGTCGAGACCCGACAGTTGGGCATAGCCGTCCGTCGCCAGGGCCGACACGTGCAGATGTTCCGCGAAGGCGGCCCTGGTGCAGGGGGTCTCCCCGGCCGGCAGGCCGCTCCTCATGAGGGTGTCGACAGACAGGTCCTTGCTGAAGGTGTCGCTCGCGCGGGTGAAGCCGTTGGCGGAGGCGTCGTCGACCAGGCCGCTCGCCGTGCCTTCCGCGACCGGCGTGGCGACGCGCGCCAGGTCGAAGTCGAACGTGGCAAAGTTGGCGGGATGGCTGGCGCGGAACGAGATCCGGGCCGTCTCCGTCACGTTGCTGTATTCGAGGAATCCGCACCGGCCGGCCGGCATGCCGCTGAGCACGACGTCCTCGATCGTTCCGAAGCAGACACGGTTGTCCACGTGCAGCACCAGCCGGTAGCCGACGATGTGGCCGGTGCCCGGATCGGTCAGCACCCGGTCGCCGGTGGCCAGCGTAGTCGTGTACGAGCCTTCCACCAGCGGCGCGGGATCGGTGATTTCGTACAGCTCCACGCTCTCGGCGGTCAGGTCCACGCGCTGCATCGTGCCGCCGACGTTCTTGAACAGCTCCAGCTTCAGCTCGTACTTGCCCGGCAGCAGGGCCGAGGTTTTGAAAAAGGCGCTCGCCAGATCGTAGCTTTCGTCGAGCACCTCCCAATCCTCGCCGTTGGCGGGCAGGGCGGGCTCGACGAAGGCGTAGTAGCCGGTGACGGTGTTGTCCGGACCGACCGGCGCCGAGCTGTAGATCGTCGGGGTGAAAGGCGGTGTGCTCACACGGTAGTGCCGCGATACCGGCTCGTCGATCACTTTCCAATCGGCCTCGCTCATGCTGCCCAGCGTCCGGTACGACCAGCGGTAGTGGGTAATGCCGGCCGGCTTGAGACCGAGCCCGAAGTCCACCCGCGGCTCCAGTATGGACCCGAAGGGCGACGGCTTGACGGCATTGATCCAACCTTCCTTCACCAGTCCTTCCTTCGTGGCATCCGGAGAATGGCGATAGATCTCGCCCATGCTCACCTGCCTGGCGATCGTCTTCACAACCACCTTCTTGCCGAGAGGCGGGACCGGCACGGTGCCACAGCCGTGCACGCGCGGGTCGTGAACCCGGATGGTGATCTCGCTGCCACACGCGTAATCCCAATAGGTGTGGCATCGGATTTCCGGCCGGTACACGGTCTCCCAAGCGCCGCCGATCGAATACTCCACCCAGAAATAGAGGTCGGGGTGATCGTCGCACAGGTACCAGATGATCGTATCGAACCGGCCGTGCTCGTCGGTTTCGATCACGGTCAGCTCGTCACAGAGATAGGAGTAGAAGCGATCGATCCAGTCCAGGTGGCACCAGTAGATCCGGATCAGCTCGACGTGCTTGATCAAGGCGTCGCGCACCAGCAGGGTCGATCCGGACAGCAGGGCTCCGCGCAGCTCCAGTGGCACGCTGATGTCCTTGGGAGGCAGGGGCTGCGGGTTCAACGCCACGGCGTCCAGCCTGCCGAACACGCGCGAGGCGCGCGGGCCGACGGGGTCCGGAGGATTGGGATTGACCGCGAAGCGATCGAACGCAACGATCAATTCGTCGCGCAGGCGGTAGATGGCTTCGTCGGGGAGCCTGGCAATGATCCAGGGGATCCGATCCACCTCGCAGATGTGGACGCGGGCGTGGCAGACGGGCTTTTCATAGGTGACTCCGCCGAGCGTCTCCACCTTGATCACCCGGCCGCGCACGCGGCAGCCGCACCAGCCCCAGTACGGCCACAGGGCTTCCGGGATCGGCAGGATCTCGTACTGGCTGCGGCCGCGCTCGAAGCGCCAGGTGGCCTCGTAGGCCTTCAGCTTTTCGAGCGTGCTGATCGTCGGCTTCTCGCCGCGCCCTTCCGGCAGGGTCGGCGCGACGAAGAGCCGCGCGCGACGCAGCCGGAAGGGTTTCACGTCGAGCTGCGCGACGCCGTCGCGGACCGGCGCGCTGGCGATCAGCCCGCCCTGCGCGTCGAACGCGTACAGCGTCGCATCGATCGGTTTTTCCGGGTTGCCTTCGACGCCGATCCTGAAGGCAACCGTTTTCTGATCCGTCTCGGGGTCTTTCGCCATGGGAGATCTCCTCGAAAACTGATTGTTGAGAGACCGTCCGGCTTTCGTGCACCGGCTTCCATGGGGTCTTCGCCGCAACTTCCGTTTTTCTGACAGAAACCGGCTGGCGAGAACCGCCAGCCGGAGGGGAAGGTAAAAAGCCTTGTCATTCCGCCTACTGCGGCGGCGGCTTGATGCAGGCCAGGCAGGGATCGTCTTCCGGCTGAGGGGAGAGCCAGGGCTGGCAGACCCCCAGGCCCGGCATCCTGCCGTCGCGGTGGACGGCGACCAGCGCGTTCCGGGCGACGTCCGACGGATCGGGAGTCCAATCCGGGCAGGCCCCCTGGAGCGGGCATGGCACTCCGGGATGCTGTTTGCAGGCCCCCTGGAGCGCGGTGCAGAGGGCGATCCGGTGAGCCTTCGGGAAGGGGGCTGTCGCGGGAGCGTCGGAGCCGAACCAGAAGTCTGGTGGATAGCTCAAAGGCTCACCGCTTTGCTCGAGGATCTTCATCACGCCATGGGAGTCGAGATCCGGGAAGGAATCCCAGACCAGGGCGGCGATCGACGAGACCACTGCGGTGGAGACGGAGCTGCCCACGAAACCCCAGTCGCTCACCTGGCCGAAGGCGGCCCGGGGCGGCATCCCGCCGGGACGGGCGTTGATCACGGGGTTGCCTGCGGAGTCCACGCCGCCGACGGCATAGACGAGGGGGCCGGGCGATGTCCGGCAGCTCTCTCCCAGGCCTCCCCGCTCCCAGGCGGCCGGCAGGAGAGGTCCGGTGCTCGCGCACGGCTCGCGCTTCTGATTTCCGGCCGCCGCCAGCACCAGGACGTCGTATCCCGCCGCGTACTCCAGGGCACGGTAGACCGCCTGCGTGCCGGCGGTCATCTCGGAGATCTGCGCCTCGTCCAGGCCGCCGAACAGCCTGCCGTCCCAGGCGATGGACAGGTTCAGCACGAGGTGAGGCTGCGCCTTCCGGACGAGCCATTCCCGGACCTCTCCCTCGATCGCGCTGGCGAGGTCGCTCTGCGTGCCGAGAAACCCTCCCCGCTTGGAGTCGATCCTGGTCCGCTTCGGGCTCGCCGCGTCGAACGACAGCATCGGGAGCGCCAGACGAGTGGCGATCTGGACGGCGCAGTGGTCGACGGGCTCCGGCGTGCAGACCAGCTTCCGGGCGATGCGGCTCAGGACGTAGCCGTGCGCCGAGTTTCCCATGGTCTCGGGAACCCCCTCGTGCGTCGGCTCGGTGTCGAGGAACGCCAGCCGGACGCCCAGCCAGTTGTCGATCTTGAGCGGCTGCGGCGGCTTTCCGACCTGTTCGAAGAAGCTCTCGAACGGCGGACCCGCGATGCTCGCCTCCAGGGGCGCGGCGGAGAGGGAGAGCGCCGCGCAGTCCCGATCGACTCTTACCAGGTCGCTTGCGGCCGGAGGAGAGGGCGACCCGTGCCGGCTCGCGCGCTCGTACACGCAGAAGCGGTTGAGCTCGCGGAAGACCTCGGGGTCCGGGACCTTTTCGTCCTTCCGGCTGCAGTCGGTCTCCGGCGGAGGGATCTGGGGAAACAGGGGACGCACGGTCCAGCCTGAGACTTCCGGACACAGGGCTCCAGGCCGGCTGATCCCGATCCAGCGCCAGTCCGCGCAGGCTTTGGACGCGTCCAGGTCCGGCGGGCGCGACGGGCGCTGCGGAAGGGTCGCGCAGGCGCTCAGTCCGATCGCCGCCCAGGCGGCGATCCAGAAGAGATGTGGTCTTCTCATGATCCTGTCTCCTTGGGAATACGCCCGGAGGCGTCATGGGGGGCGTTCGACGCCGGCCCCCGATTTCTGACAGGTCAGGGCATGAACAACCGGAAACCTGCCCAGTCCGCGCCGGGGTCCCGGTTCCGCCAGGAGAGTTGGGCGCGCCGGAGAGCCTCCGCCAGGTCCGGTTCGCGGTCCAATTGCCGATAGAGGTCGGCGAAGAACAGAGGCACGCCGCGGTCGTCGGCCGGTCGGGTGGAGGCCACGACGGCGCGCGAGCCGGCCAGCAGGAAAGCATGCGCCAGACCAAGGCTCTCGACAGAGGTTTCAGATGAGGACTGGCCAGCGTCGCAGGCGGCAAGGACGACCCAGGACGGCACCCGGTCGAGCGCCAGGAGATCGCCGAGCGTCAACCGGGTGTCTCCGGCGAGAAGCAGGCTGCTGTCCCAGCCGCCCAAACCCGAGAACGTGCCATGGCCGGCGTAGTGCAGCAGGTCGGCTGTAGCCAGCCGGCGCCGCACGGCTGGCGCCGAAGCCTCGGTGTCCTTCATCTCTTCGGCGTTCCAGGGCCGGGACCCGGACTCCAGGGCCTTGCGGACGGTCCGGACCTCGTCGCGAGCACCCGGCAGATCGCCGCGAGGATCGGCTACCAGCAGCGCGCGCCGTCCCCGGGGCTGTACCGGCTTGGCGGCGGGAAGATCCAGACCATAGATCACGGAACGTTTCGCGAGGAGGACGTCGCCCTCGAACGGCAGCGCGTGGAAGTCGACCTTCTGGAGAGGCCCGCTGGCCAGGACCCGGAGGCGGCCGGCCTCCCGGATCTGGACGCGGAACGGCAGCAGGACTCTCCGGGCCAACTCGTCCTGGTCCGGGAGGTCCGCCGGCAGGTCGAAGCGCCGCGCCAGCACGGTCCTGACGTCGGCCGCGAAGCCAACCCATCGTCCATGGCGGAGCGGGTAGTAGGCGAGAGTCAGCTCGCCAGGACGCGGCGGTCTCGGCCGTTCGTCTCTCCTGGCTTCGGGGGTTCCGAGCACCAGGAATGCCTGATCCAGGAACCTCTTGGCCGCCTCGCTCTCCACTCTTCTCGCGGCCTGCTCGCTCCGGAGTCGATCCGCGGGAAGCCGCCAATCGTCTTCGGCCCTTGTCTCCAGGGCTGAGCGCCTCTCCTGATAGATCGACAGGAGCCTCTCCCACTCGGTCCGCCGCTCCGGCGGGAGGCTCGCCAGCCGGTCGCTGCGCTCCAGTTGCCGGACAATGCGCGACCGGGCCTGGCGCGCCACGTCCAGGGCCTCCGCGTTCCGGCCCTGGTCCAGCAGAAGCTCGACGTGGAAGCTCACAAGTGCCTGACGCGTAGCCAGGAAGGTCTCCCTTCCTTCATGAAGGGGGACTTGAAGACTCTGCTCGTCGAGGAGGGATTCGGACCGGCGAAGGATTCCCAGGGCAGCGGCGAGGTCGCCGAGCGCGGCCTGCGCCTGGGCCTGTCCGTAGGCGGCCCGCAGTCGGCCGTCCGGCGAGCCGGACGCGAGAGCCTCCAGGTTTGCGAAAAGGCGCAGCGCCTCCGCCGGCCTTTGCTCGCGCAGAGCGATCCTCGCCTCCAGATCGAACTGCCATAGCTCCTGTGGCAGAGGCGGATGCGGCTCGATTTCACGTGCCCTGGCCAAAACGTCCTTCGCCTGCCGCAGCCGGTCCGCCTGCAGATGGGCAAGGGCCAGATTGCTCAGGATGTTGACCTTCCGGTCCTGTTCCGCGTCCTTGCACTCGCCATAGACGGTGAGCGCGGTTTCGAGAAGGGGCGTTGGATCGCCGAAGCTCTCGCCGGCCTCGCGCGCCAGGAGCGCGGCCCACGCCTGATTGCCGAGAAGCCGGCTCTCCTCACAGGGGTCCGGGGCATGCGGCGTCCGGCGCAGGCGATCAAAGAGCGCCGCCGAATCCCGGGAACGCCCCACGGCGCGCAGGAGAAGAGCGAGCTTCTGCTCGGCCCCGCGCTGGTAATCGTCCGCCTTGACCCGCTCCGCGATCTCGACGGCATTCTGGACCTCGGCCAGCGCTGTGCGGTAGTCGCCCTCCTTCTCGGCGAGCAGACCGAGGTAGTACTGCCGCTGGGAACGCAGCTCCGCGGGCGCGTTCGGAGGCAGCTCAATCTCCTGCCACGCCTGCCGGGCCTGGATCAGCTTGAGCTTCCGGATCAGCCCGTCCACGAGATGAAAGGCTTCTATGGTCTCGCCCAGCACATCCCGGCCCTTCTCCTGGCGGGTGAGGGATAAAGACCATGAAGCCTGGCCCGCATCGGTCTCGATGCTCACATCCACGCTCTTGGCGCCGGGAGGGACATGGAGAGAGAACCGCCGGCCGTTCTGAACTTTTTCCGGCCGGGTGTCGATCTTTCTCTCCGCCGCCCGGATCTCGATGCGCGCGCCCGGCGGAGCGCCGACCCAGAGCCGCAGCTCGCGGCTTCGGCCGAGCCGGCACGCGGGACCGGGCATCAGCACGGCGTTGCAGCCGGCGTACTCCACCCGGGGAACGGTCGGAGGAGGCGAGGCGCAGGCCAGGCTGATCCCGGCGAGGAGCAAGACAAAAAGACGCCTCATCTCGGCGAAGCCCGGATCCGGATCGTGGCCGGCACGGCCGTCCAATCGTCCCGCCGGACCTCGGCTGCGGCCAGGGCCCGTAGCTCGGCCGGCTCCGGCAGCTTGCCCGGACGGCCGACGACGGCCCAGAGGGTCCAGGCGCCCGCCGGGATGCCGGCGTCGAGGAAGCCGTCCATCCTGACCGACCCGCCGGGATCGAAAATGGACTGGAGATCCAGGACACGCGCCTCGCCGTCGCGGACCAGGACGCACCGCGCCTCCAGATCTCCAACTTTGGAGACCTCGGTCTCCGGCCGCAGGACGACATGGATCGGGTCTCCCGGCGCGAAGACGCCGGTCTGCGTCTCTTCGCCCCGCGCGGCCTTCGTCCCACCCGAGAGGTCCGGCGGAGCGTAGTCGGGGAGAGGCGTCGGCGGACGCAGGAGGACTACGAGGACGGCCGCCGCGGCAGCCGCCGCGGTCAGCCATCCCCCGATCCGGGCCGGACGAAAGGGCAGCACGCGGGGCTGCGGCTCGGCGGCCTTCTGCTCGGCGCGGATGGCGTTCACCACCCGGGCGTGGAAATCGGGCCCGAGGGGCCGGAAGGCTTCATAGTCTTCGCGGGCCTCCTCCGAGGACTCGGCCAGGGCTCGCAGCTCGGCCTCCTCCTCCGGCGAGAGCTCCCCGGCGCTCAGGCGGTCCCAGCGCTCGTCCAGCCGGGCCCGTTCCTCCTCTTCCTTGTCTCGTTTCACCTGTGCCAGCTCTCTCAGCCAAGAATCTTCGCTCATCATCCTCGATCCTTGAGAGGTGTTCGCTCCTCGGGCTCCGTTTCTGACTCGGCGAGCAGCCGCTCGGCCAGCTTGCGCAGACGGCTGCGCCACGCGTAGACGGCGTCGGAGGTCATGTTGGTCTGCTGCATCACCTCCTCCGTCGACAGCTCGCGCAGGAAGAGAAGGTCGAAAAGATGCAAGCCCAGGGGGCTCAGCTCTTCGGCGAGACGGTCAAGAAGTTGCTCCAACTGCTCGCGCGAGGCGGTGATCGCCTCGGGTCCCGGGTCCGGAGCCGCCTGGTCGAGATCCTCGGGGAGCATGGCCTCCTCCTTCCAGGGATTCCGTTTTCCGCTGCGCAGGATCGAGGCCGTCTGCGACTTGGCCGCGAGCCCGACGAAATTGAGCAGGCTCAGGCCGCGCTCCGGATCCCATCTCCGGAGCGCCTTGCCGTCGTCGGCGAACAGGAAGAGGAAGATCTCCTGCGTGAAATCCTCGACCTCCTGCCGGACATCGCGTCCCGCGGACCGGCCCGAGCTCCGCAGGCCACGGGCCACGCGGCACTGGATGACGGGCGTCAGCCGCTGCACGAGCCGGGTGAGCGCCGGCTCCTCGCCTGCCAGCGCCCGCCGTAGCTCCTCCTGGATGGCCTCGTCTCGCATCTTCTTCGTTTCGAGGACGATGCCATTATAGGGCGGCTTCACCGCCGCTCCAGCCATTGCGGGCCGAGCCCCTCGCCGACGTCGATCCATGGTCAACCCCATTCAGTTTTCAAAGACGGGGGGCGCACCGCGAGGCACGCCCCCTTCGTACGGCTAAAAGGGAACTACTGGGCGGACGCTTCCGGAGCCGGAGCTTCCGGAGCGGGAGGCGTCGTCGCCGTCCGGGTCCGGCCACGGAACGGCTGGATGTGGAACTCGGTGAGCTTCTCGCTCCGGTCGCCGTAGATCACCTTGACCGCGACGCGCAGCGAGGTGGCCAGCTTGCTTCCGAGGACCACCACCTCTTCCAGACGGCGGCTGGTCTGCTGCTTGGCCGCCGCCTGCGCCGCCTGGGATGCCACGAGGCCCCGCGCCTCATCCAGAAACGCCTGGAGCTGGTCGCGAGGGATCGTCAGGTACGGCAGACTCCCTTCGTTTTCCGTGAGCGCCGTCAGAAGCGACGCCCAGTGGCCGAGATGGTCCGAATACGTCGTGAGCTTGGGCATGATCTTCTCCTCATCTTCCTTTCTGTTCGCATGCTGCCGGAATGGCACCATGCATCCCGCAAAGTGCCGCTTCTCTTGCGGCGAGGAGATGATGGAGCAGCACGGTTGCGCCCGTCAAGGCTTTTTGGCTGATCAAAAAGTGTGTTTAACACACTTTTTCGTTCTCTTCAATAATGGGAGCCCGCGCCTGAGCGCAGGAGGGACGGGAACGGACCGGGACTAAGTACGGCGAGTGGAGACCGTCAGCCTGTAGAGGCACTCGACCGGCTCACCGTTGACCTTCGCCGGCTCGAAGCGCCAGCCGCGGAGGAACTGATAGGCAAAGAGCACATGCGCCGGGAGCGCGTGAGCCTCGACGAGAAGCGGTTGCCGCGGCACTCCGTCCTTCGAGATCACCACCTCGACCGCCACGCTGACGAGCACCACTCCGCGGCCTGGATGAAACATGTAGCTGGGTATTTTCTGCTTGCCCAAGGGTCGCGGCGGGGTGCCCGGAACGTTTTCACCCGACGGCAAGCGGACCATCTTTTTGTCGTCCTCCCCGCGGGCGCTCGCGGGGCCGAGGCTGCGCGGCGCCGGGAGTGTCTGAAGAAACCCCTTCTTCCGCAGCTCCGAGAGAAGGCTCTCCGCGGCCTTGAGATCCAGGGATGCTGCCGTGTACCACCACCAGCCGGACCCTGCCTCGTCTCCCTTGCCGCTGGCGAGCGCGGAGCAATAGACCGCCAGCCGGGACAGATACGCCGCGGAGAGGTCGCGCAGATCGGACCGTTGCGACAGATCGTCGACCAGCCTGTGGTCGCAGTAGTCGACACCCTCGGCCCAGGAACCCGTGTCGAGCCACTCCGGAAGCTTGTTCTCACTGCCGAAAGCCGGGCTCGACAGAACGGCGAGCAGGAAGGTGGAGAGGAGGATCGTTTTCATGGGTGCATGCCTCATCGAAAACCCCATAGCCAGATCCGCTAGGGCTCGTCGCGGATCTTACCCTGGATCTCGCTGACATCTATCGGGGCATCCCTGATTACGAGGCTCTGCGCTATGGCTGAGAGATCGCTCAGAGCAGAGCCTGCATCCTCGCCCTCCAGGACAGTGCGGCTTACAACCACAACCCGGTCCCCGGCAACGGCTGAAAGAAACAGTTGCTTGATTGCCTGAGCCTTTGTCTTCTGCCTCGCCTGCTCTGTCCACTGGATCTCCCACAGCAGGAAAGGAGGTGTACCTGGGGAATCACTCCGCGCATGGACTATGCTCGGCATCTCCATGCCGACCGTGGCCTGCCAATGACTGGCCTCATATTGCATATATCGGTCGAGAATCGCTCGTGCCGAGCCCTCGCCCGGAGCAAAGCTTGAGGGATCGACGGTGAGGACCTGATACAAACGCTCGTCGACAAAGAATGCCATCCCCTCGAGATTGGAAGGCCTGATCTTTTGCCCATGCAGAGCAAATGAGAAGTGAGCTTTCGATTCATTCCCAACGAACAAGTACCCCGTGGGTGTTCTAACGAGCACAAAGGGCTGCTCGCCGGTTTGAGCGTGAGCACCTACGGCCGCCAGAGCGAGGAGGCCGGAAAGCAGCAGGACGGTGAAAGTTCGCATTCTTCCTCCTTGACAACCTATCGCGACGTCAGGAGTCCGCTCGATTGATCTGGTTTGGGCGAATGGGGGTTTGATGACGACGCATTGCCACAAAAGCCTCCTTTCGAGTGGGCCTTGAATGGCTAACGATATAGCCGTTCAGCGGCGGGCGCGAGAGGGAGCGCAGCGACCGACGCGCCCGTCCGACTGGTGAACGCCGCGTATAAGCTCTCGCAAGTGGATGGGGGCGGCCTTTCGGGACTTGGGATGTTGGTGATCCCATGCCAGGGATTGAAAACCCCCGGCTCTATGCCTGCGCCCCGGTTGGGGGTTCCTTTCGCCTTCAAGAGGGAACGTAACGTTCCCCGCATCCGGCGCAGCGCCGGATGCTTCCGGCAGGCTGCCGGATGCGGAAACCTGGCTGCCGGATGCGTCCGGCGGCTCGCCGAACGCGGAAACCGGACCGGGTTCTCCTTACGGCGGCTCGCCGGATGCTTTCGGCTGGCCGCCGGATGCGTCAACCGGACCGGCGGATGCTTCCGGCGGCTCGCCGAACGCGGAAACCGGCCGGGTTCTCCTTCCGGCAGCTCGCCGGATGCTTCCGGCCGGCCGCCGGATGCGTCAACCGGACTGCCGGATGCTTCCGGCGGCTCGCCGAACGCGGAAACCGG
>DATANP010000174.1:0-9039 GCA_036266195.1 Thermoanaerobaculia bacterium
GATCCACAACGAAGACTACTTCGAGATCGATCCCCTGCACCGGCTCTACGTGGTGGCGGACGGCATGGGCGGCCACAGCCACGGCGAGGTCGCGGCCCAGATCGCGGTCCACTCGATCCGCGAGTTCATCGACAAGACCGCGGAAAAGGACACCACCTGGCCGTTCGGCATGGACAGCCGGTTCGAGCGCCACACCAACCTCCTGCGCATGGCGGTCCGCATCGCCCACGACCACGTCCTCCGCGCGATCAGCAAGGACGGCTCGCTCTACGGCATGGGCACGACCGTGGTCGGCTTCCTGCTGGCGGGCAGCACCGCGGCCGTGGCCCACGTCGGGGACAGCCGGGCCTACCGCCTGCGCAACGGCCGCCTCGACCAGCTCACCCAGGACCACACCTGGGTCAACGAGCAGGTGGTCGCCGGCTTCCTCTCCAAGGAGCAGGCCCGCTCCCACCCGCTCAAGAACGTGGTCACCCGCGCCCTGGGCGGCGAGAGCGACGTGCTGGTGGACGTGCGCGAGCTGGAGGTCAAGGCGGGCGACCTCTACCTGCTGTGCTCGGACGGCCTGACCGGCATGCTCTCGGACGCGGACATCCGGGACCGTCTCGCCTCGGGCAAGGACCTGCACGAGATCTGCCGCAGCCTGGTCAACGACTCGAACGCCCGCGGCGGCATCGACAACGTGACGGTCGTCCTCCTCCGGATCGACGAGGAGGACGAGGGCGAAGACACGCAGGCCGGCAGTGTCTGAATGAGAATCGGTTGAGAATCGCCGTCGCCGGAGGTGGCCCCGCGGGCGGCTCCGCGGCCCTGGCCCTGGCGAGAGCCGGAGCCGAGGTCGATCTCTTCGTGCCCGGGCGCCCCGGGGAGAAGCCGTGCGGCGGCGCCGTGCCCGGGCACGTGCTGCCTCGCCTCGCCGGCTTCGACCCCTCGCCCCTGCCCGCGGTCGTGAGCCCGGAGGCCGTGCTGGAGAACGCCCGGGGGAGCCGGCTGGAGATCGACCTCCGGGGCATCCGCATCTTCCGCCGCTCCGACCTCGACCGGGCGATCGTCGAGGCCGCGGCCGCGGCCGGAGCGAACCGGATCGATCGCCGGGCGGAAATCGAAGAGCTGCGGTCCTACGACTGGATCGTGGGCGCGGACGGCGCCCGCGGTCGGACCCGGCGCAGCCTGGGGTTGGAGCCGCAAGGCGACAGCGTCGGCCTCGGCGGCTCTCTCAAAGGACTGGAGTGGAAGCGGCTGGTGCTCGCCTTCCCGGACCTGG
Organism: Thermoanaerobaculia bacterium; assembly: GCA_036266195.1. Classification (GTDB taxonomy): domain Bacteria; phylum Acidobacteriota; class Thermoanaerobaculia; order Multivoradales; family UBA5704; genus DATMER01. Next base: position 1,265 of record DATANP010000174.1, read on the forward strand.
CCGATTCCTATCTCTGGATCTTCCCGCGGGCCGGCGGCGCCTCGGTGGGCATCGCCTACACGCCGGAGCGGCTTTCCGATGGAGCTGCCCGGGCCGCGCTGGATGGATTCCTGGACCGCCATCTGCCATCCGGCTGGCGGGATCTCCCCGGGCCGCGCTACCGCTACCCGATCCCGGTCTTCGGACCGTGGACGCTGGAGGCGGTGCGGCGGGGCGTCGAAAACCGCACCCTCCTGGTGGGGGATGCCGCGGCGCTGGCCGATCCGCTCACCCGCGAGGGCATCCGCTACGGCATGCTCTCCGGGCTCTGGGCGGCCGAATGCCTGATCGCGGGCACGCCGGAGGCGTACCCGGAGCGGCTGGAGCGCGAGTTGGGAGAGGAGATGGCGCGGGCGATGCGGGCCCGCGCCCTGTTCTTCGACGGCCCGGTGGGCCAGTGGATGGTGCCGGTGTCGCGGGTCCACCCCGGGATCCGGCGGGTGCTCTCCGACCTGCTGGCCTGCCGGCAGCCCTATCGGGGGCTGCGCGGCAGGCTGTTGCGGTCGCTCGCTTTTGAACGATGATCAGCGGCCCGGCTGCAGCGACTCGTCGCCGAACGCGTAGCCCTTGCGGGCCCGCACCTTGAACTCGGGGTTCGTGGTCGTGACCTGGACCGGCTGGAAGCCGGTCTTGCCGGCCGGCTGCTCGCTGCGGTAGCTGAGCAGGTAGTAGCCGCTGTTCTCCTCGGCGATCTGCTTGAGCGGCGTGGAGAAGCTGTTGAAGGTGGCGTAGTACTGGCCGCCGGTGTCGCTGGCGAGCTGGTTGATGGAGCTGGCCAGCGGGTGGATCGTCCCGGTCGGGGCGAGGTCGATGGTGTAGACCGCCACGTTGCTGTCGTTGAGCGCGTCGGCCATGCCCGGGTAGTAGCGCGGGTCGGGGATGTACTGGTTGAAGTTGTTCACGCGGCCGAAGCCGGTCGAGAACATCACCAGGTTCTTGCGGGCGTGGATGTTGCCCGCGGCCCGGGCCAGCACGCTCATGGCGTCGTAGATGGTCGTGGTCTTGTCCCGCAGCTCGTTGCCCTTGGGCAGCGCGGCGTAGAGCGACGGGCCCTCGCCTTCCTTGATGCGGGACGGCCAGTTGCCTTCGGAGTCCTTGCCCTTGACCGCGGCGCCGACGGCGTCGGCCAGGGCCCGGCCGTCGCGGGTGAAGTCCTGCTGGACCTTGAGCCGGGTGTCATAGCTCACCACCGCGACCCAGTCGGCGGGCTGGCGCTCCTTGAGCACCCAGTCGCGGGCGCGCTGGCCGGCCTCGACCTGGCGGCCGAGAAGCTCCGGCGCCTCGGTGGCGGCGTCCTTCTGATCGTCGAAGAAGAGGATGAAGTACCGGTCCTCCGGCACCTTGTCCACCGCGACCCCCTCCTTGGCCGATCCGACCAGGCGGCGGTTGCTGTAGAAGGTCACGCCCGTGAGGTCGACCGGCTTGCCGTCCTCCTTGACCACGAAGTCCTGTGGCGTGAGGCCGACGATCACGTTGCCCTTCTTGTCCGTGACCAGGACGTCGAGGAGCACCTCGTTGACGGTGATCTCGCTGCCGAACCCTTCCTGGCGCGGCGGCTGCTGCTCGTTGTTCTGAGCGAGCACCGCGACCGGCGCGAAGGCCAGCGCGAGCATTGCGGTTGCGATGTATTTCCTGAGCATTGCTGCTCCTCCTTTACTCATTCCGGGATCTTGCACAGCAAGAGGCGGACCAGGGGCCCCAGGAAAGGCAACAGCCCGGAGACCGGGCGGGATTCCCTGGGAGGCTGTCCTCCGGGGGGGACAGGGCGTCCCAGGGAAAGGACCCCTCATCCCCTGGCCCCCTCTCCCATCGCACACCCACCCTCCCGGGAGAGGGGGAACGCCTCTGGAACGATATCGCTCGACCTGGCTGGCCGGCTACAGCCAGGTTCCCCCTCTCCCGGTGGCCGGGAGGGGATGGGAGAGGGGGCCAGGGGGTGAGGGATCCTTCAAGTCCTTGGGAACCTCTGGTAAAACCCCCCCGCCTCCGCCGTGCGCCGCAGCTCCTCGGAGGGCCGGAACCGCTCGCCCACGGCGCTCTCCAGGCGCTCCAGGGTGGCCAGAATGCGGTTCAGCCCCTCCTGGTCCGCCCAGCGGCAGAGGCCGCCCCGGAACGGCGGGAAGCCGGTGCCGAAGATCAGCGCCAGGTCCAGCTCCGCGGCGCTCCGCACCACCCCCTCCTCCAGGCAGCGGGCGGCCTCGTTGACCATGGGCAGCACCATGCGGTCCGCGATCCGGCCCGGGTCCGGGTCCTCCACCCGGGGGTGCAGGCCGAGCAGCGGATACACCGACGGGTCGGGCTCCTTCCTCTCGCGCCCCTCGTAGCGGTAGAAGCCCGACTGGTTCTTGGCGCCGAGGCGCTTGTGCTCCGGCATGCGGTCGAGCCAGCCCACGGCCGGCAGCCGGTCGCCGAAGGCGTCCCTCAGGATGTGCGCCACCTTCACGGCTACATCGATACCCACCTCGTCGGTGAGCGCCATCGGGCCCATGGGCATGCCCCAGTCGGTCATCGCCCGGTCCAGGTCCTCGATGCGGTAGCCCTCGTCGAGCAGCCACATGGCCTCGGTCGAGTAGAACATCAGCAGCCGGTTCACCAGGAAGCCGGGCGTGTCCTTGACCAGCACCGGCGTCTTGCCGAGCTTGCGGGTGTAGGCGAACACTGTGTTCACCGCCCAGGGCGCGCTCCCCTCCGCGGCGATCACCTCGACCAGCGGCATCTTGTGGACCGGGTTGAAGAAGTGCATGCCCACCACGCGCTCCGGATGCGGCGTCTTCGCGCCGATCTCCTGGATCGACAGCGACGACGTGTTCGAGGCCAGCACGCAATCCTCGGGCACCTGCGCCGCGGTGTCCGCGAACACCTGCTGCTTGACGTCCATCCTCTCGACCACGGCCTCGATCACCAGGTCCACCCGGGCGAAGCCGGAATAGTCGAGCGTGGGGTGGAGGAGGGCCATCTTGCGCCGCGCCTCGGGCGCAGTCAGGCGATAGCGCTTCACCTGGCGCTCGAACAGGCCCGAGGCGTGCGTCATGCCCAGGGCTAGGGCGTCGGTGTTGATATCCTTCATCCGCACCGGCAGATCGGTCTCGCTCGCCACGAGCTGCGCGATGCCGCCGCCCATGGTGCCGGCGCCGAGCACGGCCACCGCGGTCACTGCCTTCGGATCGCCGCCCGGCAAACCCTTCTCGCGCTTGGCCTCCTCCGTCAGATTGAAGACGTGGACCAGGTTCTTCGAGATGCGGGACGTGGCGAGCTCGGCCACGGCCCGGGCCTCGGCGTCGAACCCGGCGCGCACGCCGTCCTCGATGCCGATCCGCACCACCTCGATGGCCCGCAGCGGCGCCGGGTAGTGGCCGCGGGTCTCCTGAAGCGTCTTCTTGCGCGCCGCGTCGAACAGCACCTTCCGGCCAAGGGGGTTCTTCTCCAGAAGGACCTCCTTGATGTCGATCCCGCTGTCGTCCTTCCTCGGCCTGCCGGCGCGCTCGCGGGCGAAATCGCGCACGTGGTCCAGGAAGCGGGCGTCCGGGATCAGGGCGTCCACCAGGCCGAGCTTGAGCGCCTTGCGGCCGGCGACCGTCTTGCCGGTGAGGATCAGGTCGAGCGACTCGGCGATGCCGATGAGCCGCGGCAGGCGGGTCGAGCCGCCCCAGCCGGGCAGGATGCCGAGCCGCACCTCGGGCAGGCCGATGCGCGTGGCGGACGAATCGCTCGCCACCCGCCAGGTCGAGGCGAGCGAGATCTCCGTGCCGCCGCCCAGGCACACGCCGCGGATGGCCGCGACCGTGGGGAAGGGGAGCGCCTCCCAGGCCGAGAACAGCCGCTGGCCCACCCGCGAGCCGGCCTCGGCCTCGATCGGATCGGTCACCCGGGCGATCTCCTCCAGGTCGGCGCCCGCGATGAACGACCCCTCCTTGCCGGAGAGGAGGATCAGGCAGTCGACGTCCTGGCGTGCCCCGAGCTCCTGGATCGTGCGCTCCAGCTCCTCCAGGGCCGCCCGGGTGAACACGTTGACCTTGCGGTCCGGCGAATCGAACGTGAGCGTGGCGAGCCGGTCGGCGCCGACCTCGAGACGGAAGATGGAAGACACCCGCACCTCCTCTGTACCTGGTACCTGCGCCGTCCTGCGCTACGAGGCCTTGGCGTCGGACTCCGCGTAGAGCCGCTCGATGACGTCGCCGTACTTCTGGTTGATGACCCGGCGCTTGACCTTCAGGGTCGGCGTGAGCTCGCCGGTCTCCAGCGTCCACTCTTCGGGAAGCAGATCCCAGGCCACGATCTTCTCGAAGCTGGCGAGGCCGGTGTTGACCTCCTCGACCTCCTTGGCGATCAGGGCGCGCACCCGCGCGTCCTTGATCAGGTCCGAGTTGCCGCCGCTGCCGATGCCCTGCTTCTCGGCCCACGGCTTGAGCACCTCGAAGTCCGGCACGATCAGCGCCGACAGGAACTTGCGCCGGTCGCCCAGCACCACGGCCTGGCCGATGTAGCGGCTGGACTTGAGCGAGTTCTCGATCGGAGCCGGCGCCACGTTCTTGCCGTAGGCGTTGACGATCAGCTCCTTCTTGCGGTCCGTGATGCGCAGGAAGCCCTCGGAGTCGACCTCGCCGATGTCGCCGGTGTGGAACCAGCCCTCGTCGTCGATGACCTCCTTGGTGGCGTCGGGCATGTTCCAGTAGCCCTTCATGATGTTCGGGCCCTTGGCGAGGATCTCGCCGTCCCCGGCGATCTTCAGCTCCACCCCGGGCAGGGCGCGGCCGACCGTGCCCATCTTGACCGCGGTCGGCGTGTTCACCGTGAGCACCGGCGCGGTCTCGGACAGGCCGTAGCCCTCGTAGACCGGCACGCCCGCGCCCCAGAAGAACTCGGCCACGTCGCGCCCCAGCGGCGCGCCGCCCGAGAGGGCCATGACGAACCGGCCGCCGAGCCGCTCGTGGATCTTCTTGAACACCAGCTTGTCGGCCAGCCCGAGCTGGATGCCGAGCAGGCCCGGGGGGGACTGGCGCTTGAGCCGCCAGGGGAGCGCCTGCCGGCCCACGCCCACGGCCCAGGCGAAGATCTTCTGCTTGATCGGCGAGCCCGCGGCGGCGTTCTCCTGCACCCGGGCGAGCACCTTCTCGTAGAACCGCGGCACCGACACGAACACGTGCGGCTTCACCTCGCCCAGGTTCTGCGGCACCTTGGCCACCGACTCGCCATAGGCGATCGTGCAGCCCTGGTAGAAATAGCAGTAGTCCACCGTGCGCTCGAACGAGTGCGAGAGCGGCAGGAACGACAGGGCGGTGTATTTGCCGTTGATCTCCACCGAATTCATGGCCGCGACCACGTTCGACACGATGTTCCGGTGGGTGAGCATCACGCCCTTGGGCGTGCCGGTGGTGCCGCTGGTGTAGATGAACGTCGCGAGATCGTCCGCCTTGACCGCGCGCGCCTTCTCCTCGAAGTGGGCCGGGTCGGCCCCGTTGCCCTTCTCGAACAGGTCGCCGAGGCCGACCACCCGCGGGTCGGTCGAAGTCCCCTTGATCAGGACGAACTGGCGCACGTCCGGCAGGGTGTCGGCATGGGCGAGCAGGCCGTCGAGGTGCTGGGTGGTCTCGGCTACCACCACCTTGGCCCCACAGTCCTTGGCGATGTAGGAGGACTGGTCGGGCAGGAGGGTGGGGTAGATCGGCACGAGCACGGCGCCGATGCACTGGGCGGCGAAATCCACCGTGGCCCAGTGGGGTCCGTTCTCGGACATCAGCGCGACGCGGTCGCCGGGCTGGACGCCGAGGTCCTCGAACGCCTTGGCGAGCCGCCGCACGCGGTCCACGAGCTCAGCCGTGGACACGGGCTGATACGTGCCGCCGACCTTATAGAGAAGGCAATCGGGCTTGTTGAAACCCGCGGTCCTCAGGAACAGCTCTGACAGGGTGGTGACGGACATCGTGTCCCTCCTGGCGTAGTTGGCGCCCCGCATTGTATCCCGCCGGTATCTCGCGGCAATGCGGAAGGAGCGTCCCTTCCAACAGGGATGCTTCTGCGTTATGGTGTTCCCCGAAAGGGCGACCCAGACATGGAAAACAGGCAGATGCTGGAGCCCCTGTCCCAGGGGTTGATGGCGAAGAGTCTCCGGATGTCCACGGAAGATCCGCTCATGGCCCTGCGCCTGGCGAGGCTCGCGACGCAGGTGTCGATGTATCTGGAGCGATTGGAGGAGGCGCCGCCCGAGCCGCACAAGAAACGGCTGGGGCGTCCTCCAGCGAGCCGCTGAGGTTCCGGGCCTTCGCAGTCGTTCACTGGGAGCGCCGGCGTCCCGCCGGCTCAAACCAGAGGGTGGGAGGGGCGTTCCGGGGAGCCTCCCGGCCGTTCCGGGGAGTCTCCCGGCGATTCCATGGACCCTCCCGGCCGCGCCGGGGAGTCTCCCCAAGCGAGCCGGGAACCCTCCCGGCCAGTCCAGGAACCCTCCCGGTAATGCCGGGGAGACTCCCGGCTACTCCGGGAACCCTCCCGATGGTTCCGGGGACCCTCCCGGCTGCTCCGGGAACCCTCCCGGGCGTGCCGGGAACCCTCCCGGCCATGCCGCGAATCCTCGAGACCACGATCACGGGATGGGGGCCAGCTTCCGGAAAGTCGGCGACGTAGACCTCACCCGGCTCCATCAAGGAGCCTCATCCGCACGTCGTCCTGCATTCCGGAGGGCGACGGTCCGGATCGCTCGCTGCCGCCTGTCGTCGTCCACGAGCTCGCGAACAGCCTCATACTCGGTCAGAGGGATCAGGACATACGCCTCGTTGGTCCGGGGGTCTACGACGTGCAAAGGCTGGGCGTCTGTCGAATCGAGAGCGCGCTGCTGCTGCTCGGTCAGGCGAATGTCCATGGCGCATTATCCCTCAATCCGCAAACCTGGGACTCCGGGAAGAAGAAGACCCCTCCCCGTCCCTCCCCCGCTTTCGCGGGAGAGGGCGCCCCCTCCCGCCCTTGGTTAGAGCCGGCGAGGACGCCGGCGGTCCCAGTGGAAAACCCCCTTGACGCCGTCGTCCGGGCGGGAGTATCCTTCGCCTCCCGCCCGGCACTTCCGGTGCCTGGCTCCTGTTGTCTTGAAGATCACGCCCACGTCGGGGCATAGCTCAGCTTGGTAGAGCGCACGGTTCGGGACCGTGAGGCCGGAGGTTCAAATCCTCTTGCCCCGACCATCTCCCCTTCACTTCAGGTTCTTCGCCAGGAACGCCACCGTCCTCTGCCAGGCGTCCTTGGCCGCGGCCTCGTTGTAGTTGCCGCCCGACGGGTTCGCGAAGGCGTGGTTCGCGTCGTCGTAGATGTGGATCTCCACCCACTTCCCCAGATCCTTCAGGGTCTTCTCGAACTCCTTCACGGAGGCGACCGGGATGCTCTGGTCCTTGCCGCCGAAGAAGCCCAGGATCGGCATCTTGAGCAGGCCCAGCTTGGCCTTGTCCATCTCCAGGTGGCCGTAGTAGATGACCGTGGCGTCGATCTTGTTCGGCATCAGCAGGGCGGTCTGGAGCGACCAGCCTCCTCCGAAGCACCAGCCGATCACCCCGATCTTCGGCGCCTTCTCCTTCGTCTCCAGGTATTCGTAGGCCTGGCGGACGTTCTCCGCTCCCTCCGCGGTGTTCGCGAGGACGGCCTTCATCAGCTCCTGGGCCTTCTCCGGGGTGTCCGCGACCTGGCCGCCATAAAGGTCCACGGCCAGGGCGGTGTAGCCCTCGCCGGCCAGGCGCTGGGCCATCTGGCGGATGTTG
>DATANP010000175.1:0-22168 GCA_036266195.1 Thermoanaerobaculia bacterium
CACGGTTTCGGTCGAGATCTACATCGGGCTGACCTTCCAGTCCAAGGTCCCGAACGGCGGCTCGCTCGTCGGCACGGCTTCAGTGAAAGTCAAGATCAAGATCGTGTTCTTCAGCGTCTCCGTCAGCGTCAGCATGCACAAGGAGCTGGCGGGCAGCGATCCGACCTTCGCACAGATGGTCGAGCCGAAACATTGGGAAGAGTATTGCGGCGCCTTCGCGCTCGAGCCCTAAAGAACCGAGAAGCCCATGGAAAAACAGACACTCGTCTTCACCGCGCTTCCGAACGGGTTCGCCCCGGACGGCACGGCCCGCGTCTCGGTCTTCATCTCTCCCCGGCTCTGGACGGATCCGCCCGTGAGCAGCCTGACGCTCAAGGCCTATCCCGACCTGCTCAACTGGCCGGCCCGGGTCGCGGCGCTCAACTGGACGGCGAGCCTCGACGGCGGACCCGACGTCGCGCTGACGCCGGAGCCCGATCCGCGCAAGCCCGGCCTCTGGTCCGCGCTGTTCCATGAGACCACGCTGGTGAAGCCGTTCGTGTTCGAGGACTATCGCGGAATTCCGATCGAATCGTTCCCGTGGCTCAAGATCCACGGCATGATGGCCGGCCTGTACGGAAAGGCCTCGTCCGATCCGGGCTACGGCGCGGGCGAGGAGAGGCCCGACCTCGGAACGCTGGCGATCGATCCCGATCTGAGCGCGATCGCGAGGCCGTCGTTCCCCGAGCCCGACCCGGAGTGGAAACCGGTCGGAACCGCGCCGGTTCCGTTTCCCGACGCGCCGAAGCCTCCCGAGATCAAGACTCCCGTACCCGAGCCCGATCCTCCAGAGCCGGAGCCCGAGCCGCAAGGCTGCTCCAAGGGTTGCTGCGGCTGCGGTTGTCTCGCCTGGCCGTTCGCGCTGTTGAGAAAGATTTTCGGGTTCGGGAAGGCCAAGGGCGCGGGCGCACCGTTGCCGGTCGACCCTCCGTCGTCGAAGCCGGCCCCGACGCCCTCCTTCTCGATCGAGGTCACACCGCCCCCGCCGCCTCCTCCGCCCGTGCCGGGAAAATCCTTTCTACCGCCGCCGCTCACTCCGGCGCAGCAGGAGCTGCGCAACGCCTTCGACGCGCTCGACGCATTCCTGAGGCCGTACGGCGGTGGCAAGGCCTTCCTTCCGACCGCGGCGGAGCTGGCGGAGAGTTGGGACTTCCACCAGGCGATCTCTTCCCTGGGCGACTATTCGGAGGTCCTGCGCTGGCTGGGGCTGGTGGTGGACCTGCTGCTGCCGGTCGGCACCGTGCTGCCCGCGGCCGGCACGATCCGGCTCTCCGCGCCGGGTATCGCCTGGCAGGCCGGCACCACGGTAGTCACGCCGCGCACGCATTTCGTTTCCTCGGCGACTCTGTTCACGGCCGCGCCCCGTCCAGTCCAGCCGGAGATTTTGAACGGTTTTCTGCGGGTCGACGACGGCTCCCGGTTCGGCGTGATCCAGAACGATGTGCCCGGCGACGCGGTGAAGCTGCGCAATGCCGCCACCCACTTCCTGCGCTTCGCAAAAGCGATCGATCGGCCCGGCACCGTGCCGGAGGAGGGCGGCCTGCCGGCGCTGCGCACCACGGGGCTTTCGCTCGTCCGCCGCAACGCCGCGGCCGAGCTGTCGGACCAGTTCCTGCGCTCGTGCGCGCTCAACCGCTTCCTCGCTTCGGAAGATCATTCGCCCGAGCCGGACCCCGTGGCCGATACCGGTCCGGCGCCGCTGCCTTCGGACGAGCTGTTCGCCGAGGACCTGGTGCGCGGCTATCGCATCGACGTGCTCGACACGAAGACGGGCGTCTGGCGTTCGCTCTGTGAGAGGACCGGCAAGTATCGCTTTCTCGAAGCCGTGGGCGCACCGCCGCCAGAAAGCGCCACCGACGAAGGTTTCGTGCAGCTCGCCGCGACCACGCCGTCCGATCCTACGGCGCCGAAGAGCCTGCGCACCGGCGAATCGCTGTTCACCTGGAACGGCTGGAGCCTCGCGGCGCCCCGTCCTGGAAAGGCGATTCTGAAAGATGACACGCACGGCGATCCTCCGAACACGGCCGCGACGCCGTTCCGGGTCGAGACCGAATTCCATGCGAAACCTTTCAGTCTGCCGCGCCTGCGCTTCGGCCGGAATTACCGGGTGCGCGCCCGGGTGGCCGACCTGGCCGGCAACAGCGTGCTCCGGCCGGGCGACGGCGCGTCCTTTGAAGCCCTGGGCTCGGCGCCCATGACCTCCGAGATCACCGCGGTGCGCTACGAACCGGTGGCGCCGCCGGTCCTGATGTTGCGCAGCGCGCCGGTCGAAGGCGAATCGGTCGAGCGCCTGGTGGTGCGCACCCCGGCCATCGGCGGCTTCGGCACGGCCACGGAGCGCCACGTGGCTCCGCCGAAGACTTCCCAGCTACTCGCGGAGCTGCACGGCGGTTTCGACGGCGCGGCAGCGGTCGACGGGACTCCGGCCGGCTACGCGCTGGCCTCCCGCGAGTCGAACAGTGCGAAGGACGGCGCGGTCCAGACCCGGCCCGCGATCGACGGCAATCCCGGCGTCATCCCGGCAACGCCGTCGGAGTCCGATCCCTGGATCCAGCCCGATCCGTTCCTGACCGTGAAGTATCTCCCCGATCCGCAAGCGCGCGGCGTGGCGTTCACCGGCCTGCCTGGCGAGCCCGCGCCGGGCACGGTGCGACGGATCACGTTCGGTATCGCGCCCGGCAAGACCTGGCCGGATTTGAAAGCATTCCGGATCGAGCTCAAGGCGATCCCGGACGGAGACGTGCCGAACGTTCCGGCGTGGAGCGTTTCGCCGATCGATCCCGATACCGGCGTGCTCACCGTGGAACTGGCGCCGGCCCAACGTGCCACGGTCCAGATCAACAGCGTGATCGATCCAACCGACCTCGACAGCCGGGGCGTGTGGGAATGGACCGACGAAATGGGCCCGGCCAACCTCGCGACCGTCAAGAAATCGGTGATCGACGGCAAACACTGGGCCCACCTGCCCTGGCGCGACCTGACGCTCGTCCACGCGGTGCAGAAGCCGCTCGCGGCGCCGGCGATCCTGACCCTCAAGATGGAGAAGACGTTCGGAGATACCTTCGCGGTGGTGGACGACGGCAGCGTGGACGTCGACGCGCCGAGCACCGGCCGCGTGCAGCTTCTCGCAAAATGGACCGATCCCATCGACGACCCATCAAACCCGATGGCCCCGGTGCCGGACCTCCGGACCCAGTCGTCCCACGTGTGCGAGGTCGAGGTGCCGGAGGGTGTCGATCCGGTTTCGTTGAAAGCCAGCCTGCCGTGGAAACACGAGCTTCACGACACGAAATATCACCGCGTGGACTACACGCCGGTGGCCGTCACCCGCTTCCGCGAGTATTTCCCGGCGTCGACCAACACGCCCGCGGCCACGACCAATGTGGGCGCCGCGTTCGGCGTCGATATCCTGAATTCCGCCCGTCCGGACGCGCCGAAAATCCTTTATGTCCTACCGGTCTTCGATTGGGACTCGCCGCCCGGGACCCCCGGAACACTCAAGCGCGTCCGCCAGGGAGGCGGCCTGCGCGTCTATCTGGAACGACCGTGGTTCTCCTCGGGTGATGGCGAGCTGCTCGGCGTGGTCTTCCAGGACAGCGCGAATTTCCTGACGCTGGAGGACTCCCTGAAACCGTTCGTGACCCAGTGGGGCGCCGATCCGATCTGGGAGGGCGCGCCCACGTGGTCCGCGGCGCTCGCGGCGCACTTCCTTGACAGCAAGAAGTCCGCTCCAGCCCTGTCGCTGGAGGAGACCCCGACCCCGGTCGCGGTGGCGGGCTACGAGCCGAGCTTCGACGCGGATCGCAACCTTTGGTATGCGGATCTCCGGATCGACCTGGGCGACGCCTACTGGCCGTTCGTGCGCCTGGCGCTCGCGCGCTTCCAGCCGATGTCGGTGCCGAACGCCCACCTGTCGCGCGTGGTCCGGACCGATTTCATCCAGGTGCCGCCGAGGCGCGAGGCGGAGATCTCGATCGCCGAGCCGCTCGTCCATGTCAAGGTTTCCGGCCCGGTCTACACCGCGTCCGAGCTGACCCGGATGACCGAGCGCAAGGGAATCGGTCTGAGCACGATCGAAGCTGTGGTCGAGCAGCGCGACGCGGCCGACGACCCGGCCAACGAGCTGGCCTGGAAGCCGATCGAAGCCACGCGCAGGACGCTCGTCCAGAACCCCCTCTCGCCGGGCGTGTGGGAGGACGACGTGACCCTCGATCAGCCGCTCGCGCCGGGCCTGTTCCGGCTGGCGCTCAAGGAGCACGAGTGGTTCCGGACCGGCGACGGCGCGGACGGCCAGGTGCAGGCGGCGACCCGGGTGGTGTACGCGGACGTGTTCGCGCTCTAATCCTGATCGAGCATGTTGCGGTCGCCCGGCCGCATTTCGAGGAGGCGGACCAGTTCCTTGCGCTCCTCGGCGCCTAGCGGGCGGCGCCGGTAGACGTTGAGTCGTTTCCCGTTGAAATACTCCACGCCGTCATGCGCCCCGCCCAACCAGTCGGGACCGACGAGGACGGCAAGCGCCATCGAGGTTGGTTTCATCAAGGCAAAGGAGTATTCATACTGGGTGAGCGGCTTGTTGACCCAGTAGGCGTAGAGATCCGTCTCGATCCGGTACTCGTCCGGGTTGTGCTTCTGAAGATGTTCCACGATCGCGTCGATCCGCTTCCGGTCCTTGATGTCGTAGGTCCACACGGTGAGCCCCTTGGCGTCGTGCTTCGACACGAAGATGGAATCCACCTCCTCAGCCTTGGGCAGGATGAACGGCTTGGACGCCCGGGTACAACTCGCCACCAGGACGGCCACCAGGACCAGCGCCGACCGCTTGTGCATGTTCATGAGATCCCCTTTCCGTCTCCATCCTAGCAGATCTGAACACGTTCAAAAATGGCCGCCGGAGATCAAGATTTTGAATCGCGGCGTCCGGCTGCATTCACATTCCCGGAGCGCTCGTGCCCCAGGCCCGGTCTTTCGGGCTTTTCGGCATGGCGTGGCCTTTGCTTTGGACAGGATCCAAATGCGAATCGGAGCGTGGTGTGGAGTGTTGGGGATGATCCTGTTGGCCGCTCCCGCGGCCGCGCAGCTCCGGACGGGCAACATCTACTTCCGGGCGCACGACCGCGAGGAGAGGCCGTTGCCCGGCGTGTACGTCTACCTCCGGACCCCCAGGGATGAGCTTCTCCTCCGGATCACCGATGAGCGGGGCGAGGCCCGCTTCCTGGACCTGCTGCCCGACCGGGGCTACACGATCCGCGCCCAGGGCGACGACATCCGGCCGATCGATTACCTGGCCATCACGGTCCACGCGGGCCGGAACACCCAGGTCTCGATGGAGCTCCTGCCGGGCGTCGTCGAAAACCTCCGGATTTTCAGCTTCGCGGAGCCGACCCTCGACCGCCGGGACGTCGCGGCGGGCACCACGTTCTTCGACGAGCGGATCGAGCAGAGGCCGGGAACGTTCGACCTCGGAGCGCTCGCGGCCTCCACTCCCGAAGTGCTCGTGGACCGGACCGGCGCGGCCTTGTTCTATGAAGGGATCGAGATCCCTGCCGGCGCCGCCGTCGATCTTCTGTCTGTCGCAGAGGTCCACGTCCGCACCGGCGGCAGCCATCCCGTGCTGGCCACCGCCGGAGCCACGGTCGATCTGATCACGAAACGCGGCCGGAACACGTGGGCTGGAGCGGTTCGCTATCGCGACCTGGACGAAGTGATCGATCGCGGGATCGAGGGCGGTGGCGCCTTGAAAAAGGATCAGCTCTGGATCTGGGGCTCGTATGCGAAGCCGGTGGTCCGGCGGCACGATCTGGAGACGACGGCCCTGGCGCTGGACGGCAATCTCACATTTTCCGACAGCTTCAAGGCTTTCATATGGAACGGCGACGGCACGGAGGCGTGGAAGATCGAGGACACCTACACCTTCGTGAACGGCTCGTACGCGACCGGATTCTATGGACGGGTGGAAGGCCAGGACCAGATCCGGGCCGAAGGCGCGACCGTGTTCGAGGCCGGCACCGTCCAGCACGACGTCCGCTACGGAGCCGCCTTCCGATCCGGCTCTAGGATGGATGACCGCAGCCTGTACGCGCAGGACGTCCTGCCGTTCGGTCCGCTCACTGCAAGCGTCGGCCTGCGTTGGGACCGGCAGGACCGCGCCAGCACGGTCGTGCCAAGGCTCGGCCTGACCTGGGCCCTTGGCCAGGACGACCTGACCCTGCTGAGCGCCGGCTACTCGGTCTTCGCCGGCCGGCCCGGACAGGCCAGGACCAGGGAGGCGATCCTGGGCATCCAGCATCAGCTCGAGGACCCGGAGCACCACCCCGCCGTCGGGCTGCACCTCCTCTCGCGGCAAAACCGGGGCCTCCCGGAGCCGGAGGGCGACCTCCTCGGCGCGAGACTGTCCGTTGACGGGCCTCGCGCCTCCCCTTGGCTGGTGCGGGGCTTTTTCTTCCTGGAGGAGAGGGGCCGCTGGGCCTATGGACTGGACGCCAGCCACCCGCTCGCGTCCGCCCTCGACTGGGGCCTCTACGCAGCGGCGAGCCTGGTCGGACGCGAGGACGACCCGGAACAGCCTCTCCTCGACCTGGGACTCCAGGCGCGCTATCTCCCTCTCAGCGCCGGGGCAAACCTCGGGCTGGAGGTGCTCGACGCCCTGGACCGCGGTGCCGAGAGGCGGGCCTATGGCTTCAGCGTCACCCTCTCCTACCGCTGACCCGGCCCGGACCTGAACACGTTCAAAAACCTCTTGACGCCGGCCGCGGGCGGCGTTACCCTCTTCTTGAACGCGTTCAAATCGGACGCGCTCGGCTCGGAAAGAGGGATGCCATGAGCTACACCGTCGTGACGTACCTGCTGTACCTCGCCATCAGCATCGTCCTGACGATCTGGGTGGCGCGCACCCTGTTCGTCAACGGCCGGGTGTTCCTGGTCGACGTCTTCCATGGCAACGACAAGCTGGCGGACTCGGTGAACCACCTGCTGGTGGTCGGTTTCTACCTGGTGAACCTCGGCTATGTGACCCTGGCGCTGCGGCTCGGGTACGATGTAGCCGACGCGCGCGTGTCGATCGAGGCCCTGTCGCGGAAGATCGGCGCGGTGCTCCTGGTGCTCGGGGCCATGCACTTCCTCAACCTCTACGTCTTCAGCCGGATCCGCCGCCGTGCGGTCCTGGACTCGGCGCTGCCGCCGGTGGAGCCGGACGCCTGCCTGGCCCTGCCCTCCAGGCATTGAGGTGGACCATGGCCATCCGGAAGCTGACCGTCCTGTACGATCCGGCCTGCGCGCTCTGCCAGCGGGCGCGGGTCTGGCTGAGCGCGCAGCCCCAGTATGTGAGGCTGGAGTTCATTCCGGCGGGCAGCGATCTGGCGAAGAGCCGCTTCCCGGCCCTGGACCATGAATCGACCCTGCGGGAGCTGACGGTGATCGGAGACGGGGGAGAGATCTACCACGGCGCCAAGGCCTGGCTGATGAACCTCTGGGCCCTGCGCGAGTACCGGGAGACGGCCCTGCGCTGGAGCACGCCGGACCGGCTGCCCCTCGCCCGCCGGCTGGTGGCCTGGGTGTCGCGGTATCGTAGAAGCCTGGACTTCGTGCTCGCGCCCGGGAGGAGCCGTTGACAGAAGCAGTCTCCACCGAAACCGGCAGTATCGGCGGGAGTGCCGGAGGAATGAAGACCCGCAAGGGCGAGCAGACGCGCGCCCAGATCCTCGACACCGCGCTCGAGCTGTTCCGGGAGCGCGGTTTCGAGGAGACCACCATGCGGGCCATCGCCGACGCGGCCGGCCTGTCGGTCGGCAACGCCTATTATTACTTCCGGGCCAAGGAGCACCTGGTCCAGGCGTTCTACGAGCGCTCGCACGAGGAGCACCTGGAGGCGTGCCGCGAGATCCTGGAGACCGAGAAGGACTTCGCGGCGCGGCTGCGCGGCGTGCTGCGGAAGAAGATCGACACGGCCATGCCCTACCACCGGCTGTCGGGCGTCCTCTTCCGCACCGCGGCCGATCCGCGCAACACGCTGAACCCGTTCAGCGAGGAGTCCCGGCCCCTGCGCGAGAGGGCCACGGCCCTGTTCGCAGAGGTGCTGGAGGGCTCGAACCTGAAGATCAGCCACAAGGCGCTCAAGGCCGAGCTGCCGAACCTGCTCTGGATGTATCAGATGGGGATCGTGCTCTTCTGGATCCACGACGACTCGCCGGGCGCCGTGCGGAGCTATCGCCTGGTCGATCGCACGGTGACCCTGGTCGTCCGCCTGATCCAGCTCGCGAAGATGCCGATCCTCCGGCCGCTGACCCGCACCGTGCTCGGCCTGCTGGAGGACCTCCGGAAGACGCCCGAGGAGCTGACCCCCGGTCCGAAGGAGTGAAAACCGTGCTACCTTGCCCTGGATGAGGCGACCTCTCACGCCGGGGGAAGAGTTGGCCTGCAGCATCAGCCACGGGCTCGGGCTGATCGCGAGCCTTGCGGCGCTGCCGGTGCTGATGGCGGGTGCGATCGAGCGCAAAGACCCCTGGCAGGTGGTGGGCGGCGCGGTGTTCGGCGCCATGCTGGTGCTGCTCTACGCGGCTTCGACGGTCTACCACGCCCTGCCGCCCTCGAAGCACAAGAGCCTGTGGCGGGTGATCGACCACTCGGCCATCTATCTATTGATCGCCGGCACCTACACGCCGTTCACCCTGGGGGCCCTGCGCGGGCCGTGGGGCTGGGCGCTGCTGATCGCGATCTGGGTGCTCGCCGTGGGCGGGATCGTGTTCAAGGCGACGCTCGGCTTCCGCTATCCGAAGACCTCCGCGGCCTTCTACCTGGTGATGGGCTGGCTGGTGCTGATCGCCATCGAGCCGCTGACCACCCACGTGGCGCACGCCGGGGTCCTCTGGCTGCTGGCCGGGGGAGTGAGCTACAGCCTGGGCGTGATCTTCTTCGCCTGGCACCGCCTGCGCTACGCCCACCTGGTCTGGCACCTGTTCGTGATCGGCGGCAGCGTCTGCCACTTCTTCGCCGTCCTGCTCTACTCGGGCGTCTCCCGCCTGGCGCCGGTCCTGCCGTAGGGTCCGCGCCCCCGCCCCCAGCCTTTTAGTCCAATCCTCAGTTGAACTCTTTTCTGAGTCAAGGAGCATTCCATGCAGAGACGTACCCGCTGGTTCCTCATCCTTCTGCTCGCGATCGGTCTGGTGGGGCCGGTCCGGCTGGCCTGGAGCCAGGACCTCGAGCCCGCCCCAGACATTCCCAAGGACCGGCTCCCCGTCGACCCCGACGACGACTTCCCGCCTCCGGTCAGCAGCCGCGAGGACGACTCCGAGGTCCTCCCCGAAGACCAGTTGTCCGACGAGATCCCGGTGGATGACGCGGACAGGGTCGATGCTTTCGATCCCGACCTCGAGCAGGGGAGCCAGGGCGACGACGAGGTCTACCTGACGGAGGAGATGCCGAGAGAAATGGCCGCGGCCCAGGGCTCGGCCTGCACCGGCACGCCCACTCCGCAGCGGGTCTGCCAGAGCAACAACATACCCCAGAATCAGACGGCGACCATCGTTCCGCTCGGGATCTACGGCCCGAACCACAACTACTTCTATTTCAAGAACCAGCCCGCTCTGCTCGTCGGAGCTTCCGCCGACAACGCCTGCCACATGGCGCTCGGCGACCCCAACATCTGCAACCCCGGCAACTTCCAACAGGTCCTCTGCGATGCCAGCAGCAAGGGGCTCAACAAGATCCAGTTGTGGATCGAGATCGTCGGGGACACCAGCAATCAGCACCCCTTCAAGAAGGCGAGCGACGGCAAGTGGGTCCTCGACGATAGGAACGACACCTACTTCGCCAATCTCCGCGCAGTGGTCGATCTCGCCCAGCGCCTTTATATGGCGGTCGAGATCACCTTTTTCGTTCCCTGGCAGGGCGACTTCACCCAGGGGCCCTGGTACAACGGCAAGGCGAAGCTCAAGAGCGGCAGCGCGGTCACGGGCCTTACCAGCTCCCGGCAGTTCACCACCACGGGCAACGCCCTGGCCGCCTACCAGAAGCAGGTGGTCGACTGGACGCTCGCGGAGCTCTGGTGCTACGACAACGTCTACTGGCAGATCGCCAACGAGCCCGAGGAGCCGGGCACCAACGCCAACACCGTCGACCTCTGGCAGGACGACCTGATCTCCTACATCCGGTCGGACAATGGAGAGCACAAATACTTCGCCACCAACAGGCTGGGGTCCTATCACCTGATCGCGGTGAACCCCTTCACCGCCTTTCCCCTGGTTCCGACGACCGGGGTTCCGACGACGGGAGTGATCCACTACGCCGGTGACAATCGGGTATCCATTATCAACGGTCACTACACCACCATCGAATCTCCCGGCTCAGCGAGCCCGGACGGGATTGCCCGCAACCGCGGCGCCATCGATCAGATCCGCAACCAGAACGGCGTGGTCAAGATCTACGAGTTCAACGAGGGGGAGATCACGCAGGGGGTACCGATTGTCAATGGAGTGCCAGCGCCGGTCCCCGGGCAGAACTACAACATTACCGGCAAGTCGCGCAACCGCTATACCCGCAGCCGCGACCCCATGACGGGAGCCGTGGTCTACGGCTATCCCGAGCCGGCCCGCGCCGAAGCCTGGGAGTTCATGTTGAGTGGCGGCGGCAGCTATGACCACTACGGCTACGTCTACAACTCGAATCCCGGTCAGGACATCCGCCGGCAGCTCGGCGTCATGAAAGAGCTCCTCAACACTTTGGTGTTCAGCCTGCAGCCGAGCTCGAAAACCGCACCGACCTGGCTGATCCCCAGCAACGGCGACCCGAACAATTCGCAGATGCCCTATCCCACGAAGGCGAACCCGGGGTACAGCAACGGCTCGCAACGGTTCTGGGCGGCGATGGAGAGCCCGGGCTACGCCACGGCGACGAGCAACCGGAAGTTCCTCTTCTACGTCCACCGCAGCACCTTCCGCTGCAAGGCCAGCGACACCAGCGATCCCACCTACAACGGAAGCTGCCCCTCCTACATGACGTTCAGCGGGTACGATGCTCGCAACACCGGGACTTACCAGGAGAAGCTGAAGGTGAAGCTGGGAAGCCAGACCGGTACCTTCACTGCGCAGTGGATCGACCCGGCGACCAAGGCGCCGAAAGGTAGCCCGATCACCCTCAGCGCCCCCTGCCCCGCCAGCGGTTGCTCGGTGACCTCCCTCTCCTACAACTACGACCTGCTGCTGAAGATCACCCAGAATTGATCTCGCCTCACGTCCCGGCCGGCGGCAGCGACCTGCCGCCGGCTGGTTGAATGCGTCACCCGTCCCGTTGGAAGCATCCGGCGTCTCGCCGGGTGGAGAAACCAGCCGGTTTCTCGATCCAACGTCTCGCCAGACGCATCCAATGGCTCGTTGGATGCGTCACCCGGCTCGTCGGAAGCATCCGGCGTCTCGCCGGACGGAGAAATCGGCCGGATTCCCGATCCAACGGCTCGCCGGAAGCATCCAACGGCTCGTTGGAAGCATCACCCGTCCCGTTGGAAGCATCCGGCGTCTCGCCGGATGGAGAAATCGGCCGGATTCCCGATCCAACGTCTTGCCGGATGCATCCAACGGCTCACTGGAAGCATCACCCGTCCCGTTGGAAGCATCCGGCGTCTCGCCGGACGGAGAAACCAGCCGGTTTCTCGATCCAACGTCTCGCCGGATGCATCCAATGGCCCGTTGGATGCGTCACCCGGTCCGTTGGAAGGATCCGGCGAGACGCCGGACGCGGGGAACGTTACGTTCCCTCGCAACTACGGGGAAAAGTGCCTGCCGTTTCTAGGAAGCAGTGCGCTGGGACGCGTCTCGGGACTCTGGCGCAGAATGCCGGGCATTCGCGAGATATAATAAGGTCATGCGGAAGGAGAGGCAGAAGGCCACGACGCGGAAGCACACAGCCAAGCTGATTCTCCTGGCCTTGATGTTGCTGCTGTACATCGCTATCTGGGGGATTGGCGGACGCTTCTGGGCTTCGGTCTGGCGGGCTTACCATGGCTCCGATAATTTCGTTCCCCTCCCCTCCTACCACCGAGAGGACTACATGCCAGCCGATTCTGGAGAGGAGCCGCGCCTTGACCCCGCCGCGCGTCGTCCCGGAGAATCGCCTGGACAGTAAATCGACCGCACGGTTCCCATCAGTGACAAGTCTTCAACCCGGAGTACCTGCCTGTGGGAGAGGCACACGATGAACATCCTTTTGTGGGTCCTGCAGGTCCTCGCCGCGCTCCTGTATGGGGCGTCGGGCATCATGAAGGTCTTCATGTTCGACAAGATAAGCGAGCAGGTCCCGGGCCAGGCAGAAAAAGTGCCTGGGGATTCTAGGAAGAGAAGGGAAGATTAGGGCTCTTCCTCACCAGTCGGCATCGCCTCCTGTTCGCTTGAGGAGTTGTTTTGAGCGCGGATCGGCTGATCTGGGCAGAAGACGCAGGAAGATTCGGGCGATCTTTTTATAGTTTTGGAGTGGAAAACTCTACAGGCCTCGTCTCGGTTTGTTGCTTGGACACACCTCTTCCTTCTGCTCGACTGAGCGTGTCAAAAAGACGGCTGTGGTTAGAGCCTGCCGTCAGTCGCGATCAGGGCGGGCCGATGGCTTCCGCGGCTACGAAGGGCAAACCTGGTGGAAACGAGCCCATCGGGAAACACGCCAATCGGTCTCCCGCCCGCAGCAGTCGCTCAGAGGCTTCCCGGAAGGCGGCCACGAAGATGGCGTAGGCTTCCCGGAACGCCTTACGGACGGCCCGGGTGGCCGCATGATAGAGCGGCGCCGGAGATCTCTTGCTGTACGCCGGACGCGTCTCGGGACTCTGGCGCAGAATGCCCGCGACACCCAGAGGCACCCGGCCACTCGCGAGAAGGGCAGTGCCGGGGAAAAGTGCCTGCCGTTTCTAGGAGAAGAGAAGATGAGGGCTCTTCTGTGGCAGTCGGCATCGACCGCCTGTCCACCTGATGAGTCGTTTCGAGCTCGGAGCGGCTGAACTGGACGAAGAACGCGGAAAAAGCCGGGCGAGTTTTCTATAGATTTGGAGGAGAAAACTCTACAGGACTTGCTTCGGACTGTTATCTGGACATACCTCCTCTTTTCACTCGATCGGAGCGCGTCAAAAAACGGCTGTGAGTAGATCCTGCTACCGGTCGCGATCAGGGTGGGGCGACACCTTCCGCGGCTACGAAGGGCAGACCTGGTGGAAACGACCCCATCGGGAAACACGCCATGCGGTCTCCCGCCCGCAATCGCTCGGAAGCTTCCCGGAATGCGGCCAGGAAGATGGCGTAGGCTTCCCGGAAAGCCTTACGCACAGCCCGGGTGGCCGCGTGATAGAGCGGCCCCGGAGATTTCTTGCTGTGCGCCGGACGCGTCTCGGGACTCTGGCGCAGAATGCCCGCGACACCGAGGGGCACGCGGCCGCTCGCGGCAAGTGCGGCTGCCGCCTCGCTTTCAATCGCTTCCACCAGATCGGCCACCCGCTGCCGATAGGCCTTGGGAGAGAGGTGAGCCCAGCAAGGTAGAGGCGACAGCTCCAGCGCCTGCTCGGTGGCATAGGTCAACCGACCGAAGCTCTCGCCGCGGTTGCGGGCGGCAAACTCCTTCGTGCGATCGAACCAGAGGCCGCGGATCGGTTCGCTGGCCAGAATCTCTCTCACGCTGTGGATGCCAGGCCACTCCCTGGCATGGGCGACGAGTCCCTCCTTGACGCCGTGAGCCAGGAGATAGCGGAGACGATCGACCTGGGCTGGTTCCTCTTCGCTGACCGGGATCGACTGGTAGCGTCGCTCCCAGACGGTCCCTCGTCTCCTGTGCAGCCGATTGACCTCGAGAGCGAGGTTGGTATCCACGTACCCCATGAAGTCGGCAAGCTGCTTGGCATTGTCGACTGAGACGAGGAGGTGGAAGTGAGAGGACATGACGACCGCGGCATGGACACGGATCGGAACCTGCGCCTGGGCCCGGCCCAGGACGCCTCCAACGACTTCGTTCAGGGAAGGGCTCGGGCGGAGCAGGAACTGGGACTGGAGAGTCCGGACCGTCACCTCTACGAGCGAGCCCCCATCGGGTATGTAGCGTACACGTCTTGCCATGCCCGCTATAAGACGGAAAAGGCACGGCGAATGTCATTTCAGAATAAGGTGCAAGCTTGCTCGTATTCTTGATCCCCAAATTCCAGGGAATCGCCTGGCCCTTCCTCTGTCGTCATCGGGCTGATCATCATCCTCTGGCCGCTCTTCAACCGATAGGCGGGGCTGCGCGCGCCTGCATTTCTTCAAGTTCCTCCCGGCCGTTCAGCGGCCGTTCAGCAAAGCCTCGCCACAATGAAGGCTGCAACGAGCTCTACCGGGAGACAAAGAATATGTCGGACGTATCCACCTTGCGGATTTACCTCCTTCGCGCCATGTACCTGATCATGGCGGTCGGCCTGGGCATCACCATCTGGCCTGGAATCCTGGCTCCAGGCATCGTTTCGCACATGGGCAGCGTTGTCCGCGGCATGCTGGGCGCTCTTGCCCTCCTGTCGCTGTGGGGGCTTCGCTATCCCATCAAGATGCTTCCCATCCTGCTGTTCGAGCTCCTGTGGAAGGTCATCTGGGTTGCAGCCTTCGGGCTTGGTCCGTGGCTCAACGGAGAGTTGGATCCAGCCCGGCAGGAAACGTTCTTCAACTGTCTCCTGGGCGTCGTTCTGGTCCCCTTCGTGGTTCCATGGGGCTACGTGTTCAGGCACTACATCCGTGCGGCCGGTGACCGCTGGGGCGGCAAGGCGGCTGGCGTCCAACTGGCTGTAACGGATGGAGGAGAAGCCCGCCTATAGCTGCCACAAGAAACGGCCACAAGAAACGCCAGGCACCTATTGGGGGGGCCCCAAGGCTGGAGGGTGGGCACACCTCGACCGTCCGCTCGATCAGCCCAGGATAAATACCTGACCCTTCTGAGAATTGGTCTTCACCCCGCCAGCAGCTTGCGGATCTTCCCGCGGATCGCCGGGATGCGGGCATCCACGTTCGAGAGGATCACCAGAGTGGTGCCGTCGTCGAGCCCGACGTCCAACAGGCCGTGGACACCCGGGAAGTCGCCTCTGTGGCCCACGACGCGGTGACCGCCCTCCTTCTCCTCAAAGAAGCCATACCCGTAGCGCACGTTCATGCCAAGACTGGCAGGCACGGGGACCTTGCCCGTGAGGACCATCTCCGTCATTGCGGCGGAGAGCAGCCGATGCTCGCGCAGCGCCGTGGCGAACTTGAGGAGGTCGGGCGCGGTCGAGTAGCCGCCGCCTGCCGAGCCTCCGATCCGGCCGAGCTCCGCGGTGTTCGGCCGCGGACCTCCGGGCAGCGGCGGGCCTCCGAAACCTTGCAGCGTCCGGTAGCCGACGGCCCGGTTCGGGACCTCCTGGTCCTTGGGAAAGAAGGCCGTGTCCGTCATCCCGGCGGGCTCGTAGATGTGCCGGCGCACGTAGTCGGCGTAGCTCTCCCCGGAGACCCTTTCCACGATCAGGCCGAGCACGATGTAGCCCGCGTTGCTGTACTCGAAGCGCTCGCCGGGCTGGAACGCCAGCGGCGCGTCCGCGAAGGTCGGCAGGAAATCGCCGAGCGTCCGAAGTCGGTCCTTCGCGGCTCGGTAGCGTGGATTCCAATATGAGCCGAGGCCCGAGGTGTGGGTCAGAAGGTGGTGGAGGGTGACCTTCTCCGCGACCTCGCGGTTCGGGTAGTCGGGCAGGTGCTTGCCCACCTTGTCGTCGAACGACAGCCTGCCCTTCTCGGCGAGCTGCGCGATGGCCATGCCCGTGAACATCTTGTTCATGGAGGCGAGGTTGAACTTCGTGTCGATCCGGTTCGGGATGTTGCGCTCCCGGTCCGCGAAGCCATAGGCTTTGGAGAACAGGGTCTCGGAGCCTTGGGTCAGGAGCACGACGCCCGAGAGCTCGTCCTTCTTGGCGAGATCGCCCAGGTAGGCGTCCAGGTCGGCAGCAAGCTTCGGGGACGGCGGCTCGCTGGCCTGCAGGCAGCCAAGGGCGGCGAGCGCGAGGGGCAGCGAGAGGACGGTTTGGAGCGTTCTCATGCCTTGAATCAACGTTCGAGGGCGGGAAAGGTTTCCAGACCTCGGCCGGTCCACACCAGGTTCCAGCCACGGGGGGAATAGGCCTCGCAGGCGTCCGACCTGGGCCGTCTCCTCGTTGCTGACCAGAATAGCCCTGTAGCGGCCGCCCCAGACGGCTCCCCGCCGCCGATGCAAACGGTTGATCTCCAGCACCAAACTACCCTTGCGGTCTATCCATCGGGGTGGAAGAGGTGTAGCATTTGGAAGGGAACCAAGATTCGGGGCGGTATCGAATCCCGCCCCTGCAGCGGACGCCTGAGGGCCGCACAAGCGGTTGCGGCCTGCGAGCGCTGGTGGCTTCGAGACGACGGCACGAATACCAACCTTGGATTGTCAATCGCCATGAAGATCCAGCTCCTCATCCGAACGGTTGTCGCTGCCTTGCTTGTAGCTGGCGCGAGCAACGCACAACTGTACGTCCCGCTGCCTCCCGGAAGCTATGAACTGATCTTCACAAACACGGGCCCCAAACCAGCGGTTTTTCGGCAGACCTCCTACATACCCTCGTGGCCGCCCTTGCCATTGACACTGGAGACTCTCGAGGCGGGCCGCACGGCTATCGACAGTGGAGGAACAATCGGCAGCTTCATGGCGATTGAGGTCTTCAAATCCGGCTGGCCGGGCTTGCAGGTCGGCGCGGCCATCATCAACCCAGACGGGAGCGCCGCCTTTAGGCTTCCCGTCTTTACCTCGCGAGATGTCGCGCCTCGACGCAGCCTGATCACTTTTCAGTTCTTACCGAAGCTTCAGCCGAACGAAGCTGCCGCTCTCGTTGTTCTCTCAGTGGAGGGAAGCACCTCCAAGTGCTCGGCTACCCTCTACAACGACTCAGGCGAGGTATCCAACTCGTCCTTCACCATTGTGGCATACGAGGGCCTTGCCGTCGTGGAGCTCGCGCCAACAGCTAGCGTGACCTACGTCCGCGCCAGTTGCAGCAAGCCATCTCTCGCCTATGCCTATCGCGTCACGCCTACAACAACCGAATTTATATTACCGTCCGTCTCAGCTAGCCCTACCACCTCTAACCCCGCGGCTCCAGCGGTCGATGACGACTGCGGGCTCAACGACTGAGCCGATTCAGCTCGTCGAAGCAAGCGGCGAGCATGGGCCTCGCCGCGTCGGCGCGGCTCGAACCCTACGGCGAGCGACTACCAAGGTTAGCACCATGTCGATCACTCTCACACTTGCCGCTCTACTGGCCACGGCCACACTTCCATCCTCAGCGGGCACGAGAGTCATCGACTTTTCGTGCCCAAAAACAGTCATTGTGAGCGAGGTTTCTGTTCGCCCTCCCCAGGGCTGGACAGTTCAGCTTTCCTACCGGGCCACTGGTTCGAGAAATCTCCCCCTAGAGGAGATCCAGGTCATGCAAGGTGAACCAGTCGCAGAGATGCCGCGAGGCATCCTCATGCCCTCCAATGCCTCTCGCCATGACGTCGAGCACAGAGCCATGTGGGAGCTCGATGGGTACGACGACGTTTGGGTATCCTGCGAGTACGAAAACGTTAGTCTTGTCCGGCGCGTGCGCGGGCCAGTTCACAAATGTTTTGTTGAGTACCACGCTCGGCTCAACCGTCCCGGTCGGTTTTGGTGTGTTCGCGATGGCGACTGACTCCATGGATGGCCTGGTTAATGAAGGTTGCTGCTTACCAGGCTCCGTTGCGTGCCACTAGCTCGATAGAGGTCATTGACTTGATTCGCGAACAGGTCAACCGATGTGAGTCGGAGGGCGTGGAGATTTTGTGCTGCCCCGAGGGCGTCCTTGGAGGTTTGGCTGACTACGCGCGCCAACCCACCGACATCGCGATTGACGCTGGGGCTGGTCAGCTACAGGCGCGGCTGGCACCCCTTGCGAGTGACAAGGTCGCGACCATTCTGGGGTTTACAGAGATTACCCAGGATGGGCGATTCTATAATTCCGCGGCGATCTTTCAACGAGGCTCGGTCGTCGGCATCTATCGTAAGTTGTACCCGGCGATCAACAAATCCGTCTACGAGGCTGGAGACAAGATGCCGGTCTTCACGGTCGGCAGCCTGACCTTCGGCGTCATGATCTGCAACGACTCCAACTATTCCGAGCCGGCCAGAATCATGTCCGCTCAAGGAGCGGCAGCTCTATTTGTGCCCACGAACAACGGTCTCCCTTTGACGAGAGCGAGGCCGGAGCTGGTTGCCGAGGCAAGGAACTGTGATATCGCACGGGCCGTTGAGAACAGCGTTTGGGTGATCCGTGCCGATGTCGCGGGGCGCACCGGGAGTCTGGTATCTTACGGAGCATCCGGGATCGTCTCACCCGACGGAATGGTACTTCAGTCAGCCCGGCAACTTGGCCCGGACCTCGTCGTGGCTGATATTGTGAAGGGGGCTCAAGTCGGCTCAAGGAAACACCCGGTGAATAGCCAACGAAAGGAGGAGCTTTGAAAGAAGCAACAAGAACGAAGTTGACGCCGGAACAACGTGAAGAGCTGCTCAGCACATTGAAAGCCCGCTTTGAGAAGAACAGGAGCCGCCATAAGGGTCTTGAATGGACTGACGTCCAGGCAAGGCTGGAAGCCGATGCCGGGAAACTGTGGTCACTCAACGAAATGGAAAGAACTGGTGGCGAACCGGACGTTGTCGGCCGTGATGGGAAGACGGGCGAAATCATTTTTTATGATTGTTCGGCCGAAAGCCCTAAAGACCGCAGGAGTCTGTGCTACGACCGAGAAGCGCTGGAGAAGCGGAAAGAAAATAAGCCGAAAAACAGCGCCATGGATGTGGCCGCCGACATGGGCATCGAGCTTTTGACGGAAGAACAATATCGGGAGCTGCAGAAGCTTGGAAGCTTCGATATGAAAACGTCGAGCTGGGTGGCAACGCCGGCGGATATCCGAAAGCTCGGCGGAGCCCTCTTTTGTGACCGCCGCTACGGGCATGTCTTCGTGTATCACAACGGTGCGGACTCTTACTATGCCGCCAGAGGGTTCCGTGGCTCGCTGAGGGTCTAGATTGGAACGGGTGGCTGTAACGAACGGACGAGGAGCCCGCCTATAGCTCCAAGAGAGGAGCACTGGTCATGCAAAAAAAGCAAGTCGTGGAGCGCATGTTCACCTCCGGGCGGCTCATCGTCGGCGCAGCTTCGATCCTCTGCGCCATCGGCCTTACCGCGCCGATCTTTGCGCAGACGGCCGCGGTGGAGCTCACGGGCGACCCTTTTTCCACCGGCCTGTCGGGCTTTCCCGGGTCCAAGTTTACGCTAGGCGACCCGGACAGCAGCAGCCGTGCCCTGGTCGCCGTTCTTTCACGCGAGCGGTCCGACGAACCGTGCTTCGTCAGCGTCGGATGGGAAGATGTAAACCAGTCCAGTACGAACGACGCGATAACCAAGGATCTCTGCGGCGGCAACGGCCCAAGCTCCGGAACGATGGGGGGGACGTATGGGCCGGCGGATAGAGTGTTCATCACCGGGGTCCAGGTCTGTATGAACAAGGATGATGACCGTATCAAAGGGATTCACCTTCATGGCAAGCGGATCACCGATGAGGGTACACTCGTCGACTTCGGGCCCGACGAGCAGGATTCCCGCACGAATTGTCACCAGGATCATTGGAAGCGCTGGGTGAATTGTCCAGCCGGGCAAGTAGCAACCGCGGCCATCATTCACTTCGAAGCCGGCAACACCCCTCGGAGCTGGACAGGGATCGGACTGCAATGCCGCGGCTTGCGCGTTACAGGCGCCAGCGCTCCGGCCAATACCCCCACCAGCTCATCGTCGAAAGGCCTGGCGGAGCTCATCGATTGCAGTGACACGGAAGAGAAGGACATGCGCGCTGTCGCATGGAACATCGCCGACGACTGGAACAATTTCTCAAAGGCGATTGAAAACGCGACCGGAATCAATACGGGCTCCTGTCTCGAGAAGCGCTTTGCCGTCGACGGGAAGGTCGAATGCGTTCATAAAGAGAAGTGCAAGCAGGATGGCAACAAGTGCAAGCTCGGTTTCGGAGCGGGATTGGGCTCAAAGATCAAGCTCTATCAGACGTTCTTCGACAACATCCAATCGATGCCGCAGGCAGATCGGCGGGCTTGTTACGCCGCGCTGATGACGCACGAGTTCTCCCATACCTGCGAGCACTATGCCGAATCCGGACCGGAAGCCCGTGCGGTGGCGGCGTTCGATTATTGGAAGGGGCGATTCCCGGTATCGAGCGGTCTGAAAGTCGATGACGACTGCGGGCTCAACGACTGAGCGCCCTCCGGCGGAACCCTGAAACTTCCGCCCGCTCCAGGCGTATGTGGATCTCCATGAGAGAGATCCTACGCCTGCGCAACGCGACGCTCGCCATCCTTTTGACCCTGTTCGTCTCGACTACCGCCGCCGTCCGCGCCGACGATCCCCCCAAGGGCGACAAGGCCGGGGACAAGGCCGCAGCGGCGCCGGCCGCACCCCGCAAGTTCGTCACCCACCATCGCTTTACCGCCGGCGGGGCCGACCTCCCCTACACCGCCACGGCGGAGGACATCGACCTCAAGGACCGCGACGGCAAGCCCACGGCGCGCTTCTTCACGATCTCCTACATCGCGGAGGGTGTGAAGCGGCAGGAGGACCGGCCGATCACGTTCTTCTTCAACGGCGGGCCGGGCTCCGCCTCGGTCTGGCTGCACCTCGGCTTCGTCGGCCCCAAGCGCATCGACATCCCGAGCGACGCACAGGATCCGGGTGCGCCGCCCTACCGGCTCAAGGACAACCCGTCGAGCCTGCTGCGCTTCACCGACCTCGTCGAGGTCGACCCGATCGGCACCGGCTTCAGCCGCGCGCTCGGGGAGAAGAAGGACGCCGACTTCTGGGGTTACGACGAGGACGCCGACTCGGTCGCCGACTTCATCCGCGCCTTCCTCACGGTGCACGACCGCTGGAACTCGCCCAAGTACGTCCTCGGTGAGAGCTACGGCGGCGTGCGCAGCTCGATGCTCGTATCGCGGCTCCAGGGGCGGATGAACATCGGCCTCAACGGCGTGATCCTCATCTCGCCGGCGATCAACATGGGCGCCCTGCCTTTCGTCACCAGCGGCAACGATCTCACCTATGTCACGCACCTGCCGACGCTCGCCGCGACGGCGTGGTACCACAAGAAGCTCCCGGATTCCTGGCCGAGCCTGCAGGCGCTGCTCACCGAGGTCGAGCAGTTCGCCTCCGGCGAGTACCTCCAGGCCCTCTTCCGCGGCGACTCGCTCTCGGAGGCGGAGAAGGGGCAGATCGCCGACAAACTGCACCGCTATACGGGCGTCTCCAAAACGTACATCCTCAACAGCGACCTGCGCCTCTACGCGCCGCGCTTCGCCAAGGAGCTGCTGCGCGACGAGGGGAAGGCCACGGGCTTCCTCGACAGCCGTTACGCGCAGAAGGAGCTCGACAACGCATCGGAGTTCCCCAACAGCGATCCGTTCGACTCCAAGACGGGTCCGATCTATATCTCGCTCTTCCACCAATATCTGAGCAATGATCTCGACGCCGACATCCAGGAGCCCTACGTGCCGCAGAACGGCGAGGCCAATCAGAGCTGGAAACGGCGGAAGAACGCGGCCGGCGCGTTCGCCGGCTTCGTCGACGCCACCGGCGACCTGGCGCAGGGCACCAAGGACAACGAGGCGCTGCGCGTGTTCACCGCCAGCGGCTATTATGATCTGGCGACGGCCTACTTCGCCAACGTCTACATGCTGCACCACAGCGGCATCGACCCGGCGCGGGTGACGATCAGGAACTATCCGGCGGGGCACATGATGTATCTTAACCAGGATTCGCTCGAGCAGTTGTCGAAAGACATCGGCGAGTTCATCCAGGGGAAGTGACGGGACGTGAGCCTCTTCTGCTGGGAGCGCCGGCGTCCCGCCGGCTCAAACCAGGGATGGGTGGGGGCGCCCTCTCCTGCGAAGCAGGGGAGGGAAGGGGAGGGGTCTTCGGGCCGTTTGGGTGGCACGGAGACGATGCAAACTCATCCACGGCGATGTCACCTCCCCCGGCGCAATGTCAACTCCCCTGGGCCGTTGCCAGGTTATGCAGACCATTGCC
>DATANP010000176.1:0-4254 GCA_036266195.1 Thermoanaerobaculia bacterium
GAGCCGTCCCTTCCGGAGCGCCGGACCGCGCCGGAACCGCCCCCCGAAGGAACGATCCTGTCCTGGTGGGTCTCCGACCTGCTGGCGGAGAGATCGCTGGACGGCCGCACCGGGCTGGGCGCCGAAGAACTCGCCGGCCGCACCTGGAGCCGCCTGCGGACCGAGCCTTCCGGCCTCGCGAACCTCGCCCGGGTGCAGGGGATCAGCCTGCGCAAGAACACGGCCTTCGCGAAGGCGGTCCTCGTCTCCGACCGCGAGCAGGTCAAGCGGCTCGACTTCGGGTTCAGCGACCGGGTCCGGGTCTATCTGAACGGCCGCCTGCTCTTCCACGGCAACGACACCGCCCGCTCCCGGGACTACCGGTTCCTGGGCAGCATCGGCTACTTCGACGCCCTCTACCTGCCGCTCGCGCAAGGCGAAAACGAGCTGCTGCTGGCCGTGTCCGAGGACCTGGGCGGCTGGGGCGTCCAGGCGAGGCTCGAGGATCTTTCCGGGATCACCCTGCGGGCCCCGCGAGAATGACGAGAGGCGGCATGCTCGATTCAGGGCCGCGCAAACCGCGACCGTTCCACCACCAGCCGCTGATGGCTGCCCATGCCCACGACGCCGGACGGGGCGGTCATCTCCACCTCGAACGTGAGCAGGCGGCGCTGCGTGATCTTCTCCAGCCGGATGGTCACCGTCACCTCCTCGCCCGCCCGCGCCATGCCCACATGGCTGACCTCGACGCGGGTGCCCACCGTGGTCTGCCCCTCCTCCAGGAAGGGCTGGACCGCCGCCAGGCAGGTGTCCTCCATGAGCGCGATCATGCGCGAGGTGGCGAGGATGCCCTCGATGTGCGGCGGCCGCATGTCCGGCGTGACCTGGTAGGTGGCGACATGGGTCAGGCCCGGGCTGAGCAATTCGGAGGACATTGAATGAGTCTATCGCAGCCGCTCAAGGCACCGTCCGGTCCCGACCTCGTCCGCTGGCTCGCGCAGCGCGACCAGATCCTGACCGACGGCCGGCACACGCTGACCTACCGCGAAGCCGTGGCCCTGCTCGACCGCATGGACGAGCGCTTCCCGGCCTTCGAGCACCCCGTGGCCGTCGAGTGCTCGCAGAGCCTGGCCGGAGCCCTCGCGCTCCTCCATCTGCTGAGCCGGGCCTACGACGTCGTGCTCCTGCCCGAGCTCGGCGAGACCTCGAAGGAGGCCGGAATCCCGCGCTTCATCCCGGGCTTCTGCTCGCACGTGGTGACTGCCCGCAGCGCCCGCCCGCTCGGCGACGACCCGGTGGGCTCGATCGAGATCGCCGCCAACGAATCGTTCGCCGAGGATCCGGTGCTCGCGGGCTTCCAGGGTCCGGATCTTTATCTGCGGACCTCGGGCAGCACGGGGACGCCGAAGCTGACCCGGATGTCGCACCAGAAGTGGCTGGACAACGGCATGGCCTGCGTGGAGCGCTGGAAGCTCACGGACGCCGACCGGCTTTCCGTGCCGGTACCGATCTTCCACAGCTACGGCTTCGGCGCGGCCTTCCTGCCGGGCCTGCTCGCCGGGGCCGCGATGGACGTGGGCTCGGGCGGCAACATCCTGCGCTACCTGGAGCGCGAGGCGAGCTTCAACCCGAACGTCGCCTTCCTCACCCCGGCCCTGTGCGACATGTTCCTGACCGTGCGCAAAACGCCCCGGCCCTACCGGCTCGCGGTGACCGCCGGCGACAAGATCAAGCGCGAGACCATGGTCGCCTTCGAGCCGCGCTTCGGGCCGTTGCTCAACCTCTACGGCAGCGCCGAGATGGGCGCCGTGTCCTCGGCCTCGCCGGACGACCCGGCCGACCGGCGCCTCGGCACCGCCGGCCAGCCGCTCGCCGGCATCGAGCTGAGGGTGGACGAGACCCCGGTTGATATCGACATCCCGGCCGGCGACCGCGCCGGCCTGCTCCACTGCCGTCAGAGGAACGGCTCGGACGGCTACCTGATCCTGGAGGACCGCTGGCACTTCCAGCCGCGCTCGGAGGCCGACTGGTTCCCGACCGGGGACCTCGCGAAGATCCGCGCCGACGGCTTCGTGGAGATCCTGGGCCGCTCGGGCCTCAGCGTGAAGCGCGACGGCCTCCTGGTGGTCTTCGCCGACGTCGAGTCCGCGGTGGAGAGGGTCCCGGGCATCCAGCGCGCCGTCGTGGTGGCCGCCGGAGAGAGCCGCCGGGGTCCGAGGCTGGTCGCCGTCTGCCTCCCGCGCCAAGGCGATTCGCCGGAGCCGGACGCCGTCCGCCGGCAGTGCTTCGACCTCCTGCCGCACTACGCGGTACCGGACGAGGTGCGGATCGTCGAGTCCCTGCCCCACCTGCCAAGCGGCAAGGTGGACCGGCGGGCGGTCCGCGAGATGGCGGCAGCGCGTTTCGCGGAGAGCGCAAACCGGATCGTCCTCGACGGATAAGCAGTCGGAACGGTCTGGTTAAGTCTCGGATCGATCCGATCCCGACCCGCCAATCTCCAGATAGCCTGTTCCTATCCCTGAAATCTGCCGCGCCCCTGAGCTTGACCGCGGGTTTGCTGCTTCAGTGTTCTTCTCCTACGATCCCGGTCCGTGAAATACCGAACCCGGGATCTTGGCTCCAAGTATTTTGGCAGGACCATCCGCAAGTGGCGCCTCCTGGCAGGACTCTCCCAGGAGGAACTGGCCAGAACGGCCGAGGTGAGCGCCACCCTCCTCGGGACCATCGAGCGGGAGCGCGGCCACATCTCGGAAGAGGTCCTGAGCCGCATCTGCCTCGGCCTGGAGTCGGCCCTGGGCAAGCCCATGCTGGGCCATGTCTTCTACGAAGGCATCGAGGCCATGTGGAAGGACCTGCTGGAAAGCGAGAAAGCCTTGAGGGAAGAACGCGGCTGGGCGGCCGTCGAGTACGAGATGTCGAACCTGGCCGAGGAGGATCTCGAGCAGGCCTTCGACTCCGCCCTGACCGAGATGAAGAAGTGCGCCCTGCTCCTGTATCGCGCGCTCGGCTTCCGGAAGAGAGGAGAGAGTTGGACACCGGCGTCGCGGGCTGACGTACCACCCGAAAGTCCTCGCCTTCCCATGGAAGGCGGTAAGGCACGGGTGAGGCGAGGGGGGCCGAAGCTCAAGCAGCGGCCGGGTTGAGAAATCCATCAGAATGCCTGGCCGCTGGAGGCGCGCGAAGCCTCTCCGCACACCTCCGGCACGGCCCGCCCCCGGCAGCGGGCCTCCAGACACGAGACGGTGGCGTCCTTGGACCCGGAGGCCGCCGTCTCCGCAAATTGTCAATGAACCGTGAAACAGCCCTGCAACGACACAGCCTTATACGAGCCAGCCTGCCGATCCGTCGCACCCTGACGACAGCCGGGCAGGCCTGCTCCGTTGCTCCGCGCTATGGTACGGAGCCGGACGCCGTTTGAAGCCGGTCCCTTCAGAATTGGGAAAAACTTCCCGAAATCAGCCCTCTTCAAACGGGCGTAGCGGGCGCGGCGAGGCTTTGCCCTTCCTGGAGGCCGCGAAAGCTGCTGGATCGCGTTGTAACCTTACATTCCGCCAGGGAAGGTTCCATTTCGCCAGAGAACCTTACATTGCGCTGGAGAACGTTGCATTGGCCCAGGGGAGTTTGCAACGCGCCAGGGAAGTTGGCATTGGCCCAGGGAAGGTTGCAACGGGCCGGATAACTTTGCAACGGCGTGGAGAACCTGGCGACGGGCCAGGGAACCTTACTTTGGGCCGGATAACTTTGCAACGGCCCAGGGAAGTTGACATTGCGCTGGATAAGGTGACAACGCCGTGGATAAGCTTACATCGTCATAAATAAGCTTACATCGTCTCCGTGACGCCCAAACCGCCTCCGTTCCGCCTCGTTACCCCTCCGGACGGCCTGTGAAGCAGGCCCTTCCTTATTATATAGGGCCGCAGACCACCCGCCGCACCGTTTTGCACCCCCTCGTTTCGGGAATTATTTCCCAATTTTGAAGGGACCGGCTCAATCCGGCTGGACCGCGCCTATCCTCGGTGGCAGGGAGGCGACGGTTTGGCGGGTCCCTCCGTATACGTCGGAGGCGGCCGGCCTGTCCGGCTGCCAGTCGGCTCGGGAGGCTGGAGCCTCCGGGCCGGGTCTGTTCATTGATAACTGAATAGGGATGGCGGCTGCCGGGTCCAAGGCCGCCGCCGTTCCGACCGAGAGGGCCGCCTGCCGGGGAGGGGCGGTTCGGTGCCCGAGGTGTGCGAAGGCCGGGGCGACTTTGTACAGGCTCGGCGCCGAGGTCCCTCA
>DATANP010000177.1:0-21151 GCA_036266195.1 Thermoanaerobaculia bacterium
GGCGGCCCCCGGCAGCTGCATCAGTACCCAGCGCGAGACCTTCTTTACCAACTGGCGGAACACCGGGTCGCGGCCGACGTCGTCGAGGTTGTTGCGGATCGATTCGAGGAGTCCGGACTCCCAGACGAAGAAGAGGGGATAGCGGTCCTGCGCGTCGTAGCGGGGCGCCAGCTTCTTGGCTACCCCACGACCGGCCTTCTCGCTTACCAAACCACCGTGGAAGTGAATCACCAGATGCGGCTTGGACCCTCGAGCCAAGGCGGCCGCGACCATCCGCTCGACATCGGCCCGCGAGGTCGTGGACTCCGGCCGGGCGTCCTTGAGGCGCCCACCCACGAGGTGGATGACATGGTCCTTGTCGACTTCCATGGCGGCCTCCCGGCAGTCAAGCTTTTGTTCGACCGGGCGAGCGACCGTGCCTAACTGCGCAAGATCCTATCGCCCTGCCGCTGTATAGACGGACGCAACAAGCCACTTTCTCACGCCGCTTAATTTTTATTATACAACGGAAGAGCGGAAGCAACCACTGGGGAATCTCCTCCCCCACCACGGGGACGCCGGAGCGCGGGTGCGTTTGCGTCAGCAGGAACGTGGAGGTAGCCGTCTCCACCAAGTCGGAGTTCGCGCGGGTGGGCGGGAGAGACGCCATCCTTCGGAAGGCTTGTTCGATAGAGATTGCTCTATGGGCTCCTCGATCCTGGGCGCTGGATGAGGGCCGGGATTTTCCAACAGGTGTGGGAAGGTCGGGGGGAGGCGGACGGCGGCATGGAGCTTTCCATAGCCGGTCAACTTCCATAACCCCCTGGCCGACCGGCCCCTACCCCTCTGCCTCGGCTCCCTGCCCCCAGGCCGCGGCCTCCCGCAGCCAGGATAGGATAGAGTTCCAACTCGTGCGGAGTTGGTCCACCAATTCCTTCCCTCCTTCGTCTGATCCCGGAACAAGAAGACGCCCAGCAGGTGGCTTGGGCTGCATCGCGGTCGCGTCAGCTTCTCCAGCGCTCGGTAACGTTCCCTGTCGCAACGTAAGGTCCCCTGTTGCGATTCAACCTCCCCTGTTGCAACTGGGGTTCCTCTGTTGCAATTCAACCTTCTATGGGCCGATGTAAGCTTCCCTGTTGCAATGCAAACTCCCCCGTTGTGATTCAACCTCCCCTGTTGCGATTCAACGTTCTCTGTTGCAACTCAACGTTCCCTGTTGCGACTCAACCTCCCCTGTTGCAATGTAACCTTCCCTGTTGCAACTCGACGTTCTCTGTTGCGACTCCGCCTTCTCTGTTGCGATTCAACCTTCCTTGTTGCGATTCCGCCTTCTCTGTTGCGACTCAACGTTCCTTGTTGCAATGTAGCCGTCCGTCCTTGTTGCGATAGGAGCGTCCGATGAGCCAGTTAGACGCCTGCCGCCTGGTATCCGTAGACTCTCCCCGAAGGGTAGAGTGGAGGTGTCGAAGAGTTGAACGAATCCAAGGTTGCCCCTGCGGACCTTCCGGACGACGCCAGGGCCGCGCTGTGCGAGCTCGAAGAGCAGGACGAGAAGATCACCCTGCTGCTTCGAGCCAGTGAGATCAGTCTGGACAAAGCCGGTACGCTCCTGGAGGACGCCGTCCGGGACTGGTTGGCTCACGGTGCGATCCGCGGGACTCTCTTCGCCTGTGTGGGTGAGCAGTGTCTGAAGTACTCAGGCCGCACGAAGGGCGAGCTCAGGAAGAAGATTCTGAAAGACAGGGAAGGAAGAAGCAGGCGACCCTCCCCTCTCTGCCAGTAGAGCTTTCCTCGCAGTTGTCTTGACCAAAAAGTCCGGATCTTGGACTTTTTGGGGCCTGTTGGCATCAAAAAAATCATAGACACCCGCCGTCCGACACTCGTAGACTCTCCCCGAAGGGGAGAGTGGGGGCGGATGTTCATTGACAATTTCAGAGGGACGGCGGCCACCGAGCCCAAGGCCGCCGCCGTCCCGTGCCTGGAGGCCCGCCGTGCGGGGGGCGGGCCGTGCCGGAGGTGTGCGGAGGGATTCGCATGCCTCCGGCGGCCGGGCACTTCTGCGAACCACCAGCCTTCCGGCTAGGCGGCTCTGAGTGGGGCGAGATCCGAGTCAGAAAGGTGGAGTCAGGCCGAGGCCGGCAAGAATGCCGTTGAACGTGGCTGCGGAGACCTGACCGGGAGCAGTGATTTCTAAGCCGATCGGCCGTCATCCGACGTGAAGTCAATCAGAAGACCAGGTGCGGCCTGTTCGGTCCGAGCGCTCCTCTCATCTCTTTGCCTAGGAAGATAGAGATAGGCCGCGAGTGGACGACCATGGCGGAAGGTAATCTCCAGATAAGGCTCAGCGCATATGGACCATGCAATATGACGCCTGGCCTCAAAGTGTGGCGGGAGACAGGCTGGAATCTGAAAAACTGATTGCCTTGGCGGGAGCAATCCGCGAGACTCGCTTTTATAAAGCGATCCGCTCATCGCCGGTCACCCGATTTCTCTTCATTGGACCAATGCCTCGCCGGGGAGCTGAGGGCTATGATCAATTTCTAATCCATTACGTCTCAGCACTAATCATTAAAGCCGAGGCGCCGGCCGCCCGCGCGGTGCGCGAGTCGCTCGGCCGTCTCGACCTCGAGGTGGACCGGCGCCTGGTGCGCGCGCCCATCGCCGGCACCATTGCCGAGGCCGCGGCGCTGCGGCCGGGAGCGTTCGTCTCCGCCGGGCAGACCCTCGGCGTAGTCATGCCGGCCGGCCGGCTCGTCCTGGTGACGCGGCTGCCTCCCGCGGCGCTCGGCCGGGTCGCCGCGGGCCAGCCTTCGTCGCGGCTGATCCTTCAGGACAGAGAGACTAAGCGTTCGCGCTCGCCTCGGGGCCCCGGCGGGTGAACGTGTTGCGGTACAGCTCTGTGAGGAACCGCCTGAAGAACTTCGGGTAGGTGTCGATGTCGATCTCGTTCGAGATCTGGCGGTGCAGGTCGGGCAGCTTGTCGTTCGGCACCGAGGGCAGCCAGTGGTGCTCGATGTGGTAGTTGTTCCCGTTCGTGAACCAGGTGGCGAACCAGCCGGTGTGGATCGTGCGGGTGTTCTCGCGCACGTCGAGCGTGTCGTGGTTGCGGCCCCAGTGCTCGGGCAGCTCGATCAGCGCATGCGTCGGGATGCCGACGAGCAGCGGCAGGAACCAGACCTTGAGGAGCACCGTGGTCTTGAAGATCACGGAGACCGCCACGGCCGCGACGATGAAGACGCCCATCCACTGGTACTCGGTGCGGATCTTGACCGCGTTCTCGTGCTTGACGTCGGGCTTGACCCGGCCGAGCAGCGCGTTGGCGATGAAGCCGGTCACGTCGAGGTAGTGGCGCACCATGAACAGGTGCTTGAGCAGCGGCTTGAGCGAGGTCAGCCGGTTGTACCCGTAGTTGAAGAACTCGCGGTCGTCGCCGGTGCCGAGCAGCCGGTGGTGGCGCAGGTGGCTGTACTGGTAGTCCGAGAAGGAGACCAGCAGGGGGAGGCCCATGAAGAACCCGACGATCCGGTTCCAGAATTTGCTGGGGAACGCGGAGTTGTGCAGGGCCTGGTGCTGAAGCTCCACGCCGTGGGCGTAGATAAGGCCGAGGCCCACCATCGCGACCCAGGGCAGGACGCCGCCGGTCAGCACGATGATGGCGACGAATCCTGCGATGAGCCCGAAGAAGATCAGGGTCCGCAGCAGGAAAGGCCAGACCTTCACCTTGGACAGCTCGCCAAGGTCCATACCGTCGAGAGGTTTTCCGATCGTCAACATCACTTTCCCCCCTATTTCGACAGGATTGCTGACTTTGGGCGCGCCCGACGCGCTGATCCGGGTTTCCGTAGAAGGGTTCCAACTCCCGCCATACCCTGGAGCCCGATTCATTCCTCGCAATGAATAAGGTGCGCGGAGCGCCGGGAACGGGACAAGGGGGGCTTTTGGGATTTTTCTTGAAACGCCTCGTCCCATTGGCTAAACTCCCTGTGGACTGAGCGCAGGGAAGTGGGAACACGCACGCCGGGCCCAGACGTCGGGAAGACGGGGCGGTGGAAGACTTCCGCTCCCGGCGTTTCCCTTTGGCACGGGAGAGAGCTTTGCAGCCACGGAAAATCCTCGTCGTCGACGATTCGAAGCTGATGCACAAGATGTACGAGGTCATGCTTCGGCAGTATCCTCTGGTCTACGCGTCGGACGGCCGGCAGGCCCTCGACCGCCTCCAGGAGCACGCCGACATCGACCTTGTCCTCCTGGACATCAACATGCCCAACATGAACGGCCTGGAGTTCCTGGCCGAGCTCCGGTCCGACCCTGCCCGCGACGACGTGTCGGTGATCATCATCAGCACGGAAGGCCGGGAGGAGGACACGGCGCGCGGGATGGAGGCGGGGGCCACCGCCTACATCAAGAAGCCGTTCCGCAACGAGGAGATCCTGGACGTCATCAGCCGCCTGGAGAAGAAGGGCGCAGCTTGAACGAGCGCAGCACGACCGAGTCGCGGCTCAACTCGCCCGCGGTGCCCGGCCGGGATCTCCTGGCCGAGCTGCGGGCCACCCTGGAGCGCGCCAACGACCTCCTGCGGGTGGTGGAGACCAGCCAGCAGGGCGCCGCCGTGCGCGAGGCCGGCACGGCCGAGGAGCGCATCTCCGAGCTGGAGCGCCGCCTCGCCACCGCCGACTCCGACGTCAAGGAGCTGGCCTCCCGTCTGGTCGACTCCGAGCACCAGGGCGGCCGCCTCATGAACCTGTACGTGGCGACCTACCAGCTCCACGCCACGCTCGACCCGGCCGAGGTGCAGGCCACCATCGCCGAGATCGCCATCAACCTGCTCGGCGCCGAGCAGTTCGTCCTGCTCCTGCGCCGCGACGAGGCCCCCGAAGACGAGGCCCGCGGCTACGAGATCGCGCTCATCGAGGGGTTCTACGACGAGGAGCAGAACCTCTATTCGGGCGACTCCTACGTCGGCGGCGACCCGGTGGTGGACACCACGCTGCGCGACGGCGTGCTCCGCCTGGGGCCCACGGCCGAGTCGCCGGCCCTGGCGGCCGTGCCGCTGCGGGTCCAGAACGAGATCGTGGGCGCGCTGGTCGTGCTGAAGCTGCTCGACCACAAGCCGATCCTGCGTGGCGAGGACCGCGACCTGCTCGACCTGTTGTCGGCCCATGCCGCCTCCGCGATCTTCGCGGCGCGGCTCTTCGCAACCAAAGACCGCAAGCTCCGTACGCTGGAGAGTCTGGTCAAGCTTGCGCGCGGCGAGTGAGGGCGTCTTGACCCGCCCCCCGTCCTCTCCATAGCCTGTCCTGGACAGAGATAACGAACGATGGGGATCTCCGGCAGCCTCAAAGACGTCTCCGTCGCCGACGTGATGCAGTTCATTCACCTCGGCCGGCGGACGGGCACCCTGTTGCTCTCCCAGGGCACGAAGCGCGCCATGATCGGCTTCCACCTGGGCCGGCTGGTCAGCGCCCAGGCGCCGCGCACCCCCAAGCTCGGCGACCTCCTGGTCACCTCCGGGATGATCGACCGCGGCATCCTCGACCGCGCCATCCAGGCCCAGCACACCGAGCTCGAGCGCCGCTCGCTCGGCCAGATCCTCCTGAGCACCGGCTCGCTCGACCCCGAGGGGCTGCGCCAGGTGATCGCCCAGCAGATCGAGCAGGCGGTCTCCGAGGTCATGGTCTGGGACTCGGGCAACTTCGATTTCGCCATCGACGACCTGCGGCCGATCGACGACATCGCCCTCTACCCGAGCGACGTCCTGCCGGACGCCGACATCAACACGCAGATGGTGCTTTTGGAGGCGGCGCGCATCTTCGACGAGCGCAACCGCGACCGCGCCGAGAGCGGCCAGGACTCCTCTTCCGGCACCTACCCGGCGGGCGACGCCACGAACCCGACGATGGTCATGGATACCCACTCGGCCCACCATCCGTCGAACGGCGGGTTCATGGCGGCCGAGATGGACGCGGACGAGGACGGCGCCCGCGAGAGCCCCAAGCACGCGGCCGAGCTGCTCAAGCTCCACCTCGTCTCCACGGACACCGTTTTTGCCGAGCGTCTCGGAGAGGCCTTGCAGCACGAGGTGGCGGGCGTGGAGGTCACGAACATGGCCCAGGCCGGGACGACGAACCCGGGCGAGCCGCCGCCGGTGATCCTGCTCGACCTGCGCACGTCGGGCGGGGTGACGCTGGAGCAGGCCGCCTCGGTCCGCCGCGCGCGGCCGAAGGCCTCGCTGATCGCCCTGGTCGAGCCGGGCTCGTCCTTCGTGAAGGCCTATGAGGCGGGCGTGCTCGCGGCTCTGCCGGCGGACCTGGAGGCGGTGGTGGCGTGCGTCGAGAACGTGATCGACACCCGCCGCGACCTGATCCGCGGCGGCCGGGTGGAGGAGTCGCGCTCGGGCGTGGCCCGTCTGCGCCGGGTGTTCGGCGATCTCCGCTCCGGCCTGATCTCGGCCACGGTGGCGCTCAACCTGATGCACATCGTCTCGGAGTCGGTGGAGCGGGCGATCCTCTTCCTGGTGAAGCGGGACCACCTGGTGGCGCTCGGCGCCTTCGGCATGGACGCCCGCAACCGGCCGCTCGCGGAGTCCACGCGCGGCCTCAAGCTCGACATCGAGCTGGAGAGCGTGCTGACCCACAGCCTGGAGACCGGCGAGGTCCAGTCCGTGGACTTCGACCACGCCGGCCTGTCGGAGTCCTTCCAGAAGATGGTTGGCCGTCCGCGGACCGGGCAGGTGGTGGTCTTCCCGGTCCTTGGCGCCCAGCGGGTGATCTCGGTGATCTACACGGACAACGGCGACCGCGACACCCCGATCGAGGACATCGACATCCTCGAGCTCGCCACGGCCCAGGTGGGCATGGCCTTCGAGAACGAGCTGCTGCGGCGGCAGATCTCGCAGGCTCGGGATTGATCCCGTCGTCAGCCGGCCTTCGCCAGCGGGCGGATGGCCAGGACCTCGTCAGCCCGCAACCCTTCGATGTGCGACTCGGCGACCGCCACCACCGCGATCGACTCTCCGAGCGCATTGAAGACCTCTAGAACGCACCCCTGCTCGCCTTCTTCGGGGTGCGCGACATAGTCGACCAGCACGGCGACGTCTCCCTTCCGGAGGTTGTGCTCGGGGAGATCGCGTTTGAGGGCGACGCGTTCATAGAGGGGCAAGCTCATGACTTCTTCTCCTTCCGGGGCTTCAACGTCACGAACCGGGTCCTTCCATCCTGCGAGGACCGGAGCCAGATCGTCACGACGGTAAGCTCCACGCCGCCCGGACCTTTCAACGCGCCCTCGGCGCGCAGGAAGACCCCGTACTCATTGCTCCCATCTTCCACGGCTTCGGCGGTCGCCGCAAGCTCCCGGATCGCGGCCAGCAGTTGGTGGGGGTTGTCCCGGGTGAATCCCGCCCGCCCCAGGAACTTCGATTTGTCGTCCCACTCACGCGGCACCAGCAGATAAGCCGTTAGCTTCTCCATCGGAACGATGGCGTCTGGAGGGATCCGCATTGGAGGCGCAGTCTACCAGGGATGCCAGCCGACGCCCGCCGGTTTGTCGCTACCCCTACCGGCTCATGCCCGGGATCGGGTTGTACGGCTGGGCCGTGTACCCGGCGGGGGGCTCGAAGGTGCCGGCCGGGGCGGGCTTGTCCTCGACGGCGAGCAGCTCTTCGCGGGTGCCGAACTTCGCGCCGAGGGCGTCGATGCTCGCCTCTTGGAGCACCGGGTAGCCGTCGATCTTCTCCAACTCCCTGGCCCAGGCCGTGGAGCCGGGCTGCAGCGAGGCGATGGTGGCGGAGAGCTTGTTCAGCGGAATGTAGCCGTCGATCTCCTTGCTCACCCAGAGGGTAGAGGCGATCTTCATCCCCATGGCGCTCTGGATCGCGACGTCGTAGCGCTTCGCGTTCCACTGGTTGATCTTCTTCGTCTCGTTCTTCGGGGTTACTTGGACGGTGAGCTTCATGCCGTTGGCGATCTGGTCGGCCATGGCCTCGCTACCCTTGGGCATCATCTTGCGGAGGTCGATCGGCAGCGGGATCTCGTGATAGGTCCTGGTCTCGTGGTTGATCATGTAGAGGCGGCTGCGGTCGAGGCGGACGATCATGCTCTGCTCGCCGTCGTCGCGCCGCATCTTGTCGCCGGAGATCCAGATCTTGACCTGGAGATCCTTGGCGGGCTGCTTCTGGCCGGCCACCTGGAAGGCGTCGGTGTGGCTCTTGACCGTGAACAGCGAATCGGCGCCGGTGACGCCGGCGGTGGCGGCGAACAGGCAGAGGAGGATCGGGAGGACGGCGCGTCGCAACATTGTGCTTCTCCTTCGGAATTGCGGAGAGGTAGCTTAGCGGCCGGCCGGAGGCTTGGCAAGGCGCACATAGAGGAGCTTCTCGACCTCGGCCACCACCTCGCCCTCGTCGTTCAGCACCTCGGCCGTGAACACCGGCTCGACCTTCTCGCCGCGGTCGGCGGCCTCGCGGATCTCCTGGATGCGCTCCTCCGGGACGTGGAACCGGGCCGCGACCGTGCCCGTGCCGGGCCGCCGGAACCGGATGGTGGCCGCCTTGTCCCAGACCACGTAGCCGCGGCCCAGGGCCTGGGCGAGGATCAGCATGAAGAACGGGTCGCACATGGTGTAGAGCGACCCGCCGAAGTGGGTGTTGACGTAGTTCCGGTTCCACCAGCGGAGCTTCATCCGCGCCTCGAAGGTGCGCAGGTCGGGGGATGCCTTCACCCGAACCCCGGCGCCCAGATAGGGCGGGAAGAGGTTCATCAGGCGCATGAGCCAGGTGCCCCGGCGGCGTTGGGCCATGGCGGGGGAGTTTATCTTTCGGCGTCGGCCAGGTCGATCTCCGCCAGGTAGGCCTCTTCCAGGTTGGGCTCCACGACCTCGCCGCCGGCCGTGTCGCCGGGCCGGGCCACGGCTCTCACCTTGATGCCTTCCAGGGTGCGGACGCGGGCGGTGACCCGGTAGCGCCGGCCGAATTCGGCGAGGTCGGCGTCGCCGATCAGGGCGCGGAAGGCCCGGCCTCGC
Source organism: Thermoanaerobaculia bacterium (assembly GCA_036266195.1). GTDB lineage: Bacteria > Acidobacteriota > Thermoanaerobaculia > Multivoradales > UBA5704 > DATMER01. Next base: position 8,995 of record DATANP010000177.1, read on the forward strand.
GCCCGGTCCACCAGCTCCTCGGGCGTGCCGTCGAAGCGCAGACGGCCGCGATGGAGAAGAAGAATCCGGGAAGCCGCGGCCTCGACGTCGCTCGCGATGTGGGTGGAGAAGAGGACGACCCGGTCCGCGGCCTGCTCCAGGAGGATCTGCCGGAAGCGGGCGCGGGATTCGACGTCGAGGCCGGTCGTGGGCTCGTCCACGATCAGGATCGGCGGCGCGCCGAGGAGCGCCCTGGCGATGCCCACCCTCTGCCTCATGCCGCCGGAGAAGTCCCGCACCTTGCGCCGGGCGTGCTCGGCGAGGCCGACGGCGTCGAGGAGCTTTTCGATCTCCCGACGGCGCTCGGCCTCGCCCATGCCTCTTTCAATGGCCCAGTGGTCGAGGAACTGTTCGGCGGTCAGCTCCGGGTAGGCGTTGAACTCCTGGGGGAGGAAGCCGATCTGCCGCCGGTAGTCGGACAGGTTCTCCGGCGTGACCGCCACGCCGCGGAACAGGACCTCGCCGCGGGTGGGCTCCAGCAGGCCGGTCAGGATGCGGAGAAGGGTGGTCTTGCCCGCGCCGTTCGGTCCGAGGAGCCCCACAATGCCCGGCGTCAGCTCGAAGCGGACGCCGGACAGGGCCGTCACCTTGCCGCCGTAGGACTTGGTGACGCTACGGACCTCCAGGTCCGGCAGGCCTGAAGCGGACCAGGCGGGCGGGCGCTGGCGGCGGCGGACCTCTTCGGGCCGGCGGACCCGCTCGGCCGCGCCGCGGCCGAGGAGGAGCAGGGCGGGCGAGAGCAGGATGGAGGCGAGCAGCGCCGTGCCGCCCGAGGCCGCCGCAACCCGCAGCGGCGTGACCCAGCGGAGCTGGAGAGGGTCGAGGCCCAGGGTCGGCACCACCAAGCCGAGCAGCAGGGCCGGCACGGCGCCGAGCATCCACGAGGTCTCCCGGCGCAGCGCCCGGTACAAGCGCGACGGTCTGGAGCCTGGCGAGGAGAGCGTCCCCTGGGCGACCGCCGGGAGGGCCAGGGCCAGTCCGGCGCCGAGCGCGAAGACGGTCAGCTCGTCCGCCTGTCTCAGGTCCCAGGAGACGACCGGCGCGGCGGCGACGAGGCCGAGCGCGAGCGGCGCCAGTGCGGCCAGGCCGCGCAGCAGGGAGCCGAGACGGCAGGCCGCCACCGCGAAGAGCAGTAGGGGGACGGCCGCCGCGAGCGCCGCCAGCCGCACGCGCTCGCTCTGCCAGATGCCGGGCGCGAGCGACGGCCGCTCCAGGTCGGCTCCCGTGGGCAGGGCGAGCTGGCCAAGGCTGCGGTCGATCTCCTTCCGCTTGGCGAGGCGCACATCCTCGCCGTTGAGCCCGATCCGGAGGTCCACCGGCAGCACGAACCGGCCGGACTGCCGGGCGACCTTCGGCAGCAGGACCTCCTCGCCGATCGTCACGGCCGAGGCCGGGAGCACCGGCCGGCCCTGCCAGAGGAGAGGATGGGCGAGCAGCTCCGAGAGTTGGGGGACCCGGTCGGGGTCGGTCGGCGCGCCCGCCGCTGCCACGAGGAGCGTCCGCTCGCCGGGTCCCACGCGGGGCAGTCGCAGGGTGCGGGGCTCCGAGCTGTCGCGGCGGAGAAGGGCCGCGAGCGCCGCCGACTGCTCCGGGGGCGAGGCCGGCCGAGGCCGCAGGGTCAGGCGGACCGACCGCGTGTCGTGGCGGGTGATCCAGTAGGGTCTCACCTTGAGCCCGTTCAGCCGGTTGAGGATGCGGTCGTAGCCCTCGATCAGCGCCGGGAGGTCCGCGCTCCGCAGCACGGCGCGGTAGGTGTTCGCCTCCTCGTCCGTCTCGGGCCGGTCTTCGAGCGACCGCGCCCGCGAGTCTCCGGCCGGTCCGGCGGTCCGGATGACCAGCGCGCCGCTCGCGGGAACCCGGTAGCGCAGCCGCGTGATGAGCCGCTCCAGCCTCTCCGGCCGCCGGTCCTCGCGCCGGATGTCGGCGACTACGAAGCCATCGATCTCCGACGCCCGGCTCCAGAAGCCCTCGACCTCGGGCGCATCCGCGAGCTGCTCTTCCACCTCCTTGACCCGGCGCTCGGCCTCGTCGATCGGGGTGCCTTCGGGGAGCAGGACGCGGATGTAGAGGCTGCCGCCGTCCGGCTCGAGGTCGGCGGGCTTGGGCAGCAACGACGGGCCGAACAGGGCGGCCGCGGCGTAGGCGGCGGTGGCGGCGAGGAGGAGGATGGTGCCGGGGTCGCGGAAGGGCGCGATGAATCGCACCCCTACAATCTCCGATGCGGATGTAGGTGCCGGCACCAACCCCGCCGCCACCATCGCCCCCACCACCGCCAGCAGGAATGCCTGGGCCGGCTCGGACAGGAACGGCCCCAGCTCATGGCTGCCCAGCGCGACCGTCACCGGCACAGCCGCGGCGGCAGTGACGGCCACGAACGCGAGCGGCCAGAAGCCCATCCTTCCCCGGCTCCGCAGCAGCGCGGCGGGGATCGCCGAGGCCGCCCCCACCGCCAGGGCCACGAGCGTGGTGACGTTGAGGCCGACCCCGGCCAGCCAGAAGGCGTTCGCGGCAGCGGCCACGGCGGCGGGCAGGGCCAGGCCCGCGGCGAGAGCAGTTCTCCCTCCATTGGGCCGTCCTCCGATCCACCCTCCGGCTGCTGCGGTGAGAAGGGAGGCGAGGAGGAGGCCCAGACCGAGTCGTCCCGCCAGCTCGCGCAGTGGCGCGGCCTGGTTCCAGCCGAGCGTCCCCTTCAGACCCTTGGGAAGCTGTTCCAGCCTCTCGCGGAGCCCCCGGTCCACTCCGAGCGGCGAGGCGCCTCGGGCGAGGCGGACGAAGAGGGCTCGGGCGGGCTGGCCTTCGAAGCGCACCCGCACGCGCGGCGTCTTCCAGTGCTCCCGGACCGTGGCAAGCGAGCCGAGCGGCACGGCGGCCTTGCCGAGCGCGACCGGCACGGACTCGATCCGGCTGCTCGGCGGGACGACCACCGGCCAATCCTGGTTCCGCAGCCGGACCCGGCCCAGCTCCGGCGCGCGCAGCGAGCGCTCCACCTCGGCGCGCACTGCCTCGGCGTCGCTGCGGGGATCGAGAGAGGCGCCGCGCACCTCCACCCGGACCTCCTCCTGGAGCGCGCCGTAGACGGAGACGGACTGGACGCCGGGGATCGACCGCAGCTCCTCGGCGGCCGTCTCGGCGTCGCGGTCCGACGCCTCCCGGCTGGCGATCCAGACGATGACGAAGAGGTCGCCCTCCAGGTCCGACGCGGGGGTGATCCAGAGCTTGCCCGGCAGGCGCCGGCGGAGGTCGGCGAGCTCCGACTCCAAGCGGGCGGCCTTGCGCTCCGGATCGGTCCCCGGTTGAAAGCGCACGGTCAGCTCGCCGCCGTTCGAGCGCACCTCGCCGCCGACCTCCTCGACGCGGCCGAGGGAGCGGATGGCGCCCTCGATCTCCTCGAGCCACTCGCGGGTGACGTTCGCGGGGTCCGTGGCATCGTCCAGGGCCAGGGTGACGGTGAGCTCCGGGAAGCTCTGGCGCGGCAGGTACTCCATGGGCAGGCGCGCCAGGGCCACGGCGCCCAGGACGATCAGCCCCAGGGTCAGCACCAGCCGGGCGAGCGGGCGGCCGGTCGTCACGCGGTCCTCCTGATCCTTCCGTATCGCCGATACAGGACGGGGACGAGCAGGAGCGAGGCGAAGGTGGAGGTCACCATGCCGCCGATGACGCCGATGGCGAGCGCCCGCTGCAACTCGACCCCCTCGCCCGGCAGGAGCGCGAGCGGGAGCATGCCGGCGACCGTGGTGGCCGTGGTCATGAGGATCGGCCGGTAGCGCTCGCGGGCCGCGCCGTGGATAGCGTCGTCCATGGCTTCTCCACGGAGGAGCCTTTCCTGGATGCGATGGACGAGCACGATCGCGTTGTTCACCACGATGCCGACGAGGAGGATCAGGCCCAGGAAGGAGAGGACGTTGAGCGTCTGGCCGGTCACGGCGAGCAGCCCGAGTGCGCCGCCGGCCGCGACCGGCACGGTGGCCATGACCACGAGCGGCAGCCGGAGCGATTCATAGAGCGCGGCCACGGTCAGGAAGACGAGGAGGAGCGAGAGGGCGAGCGCCAGCCGGAGCTGCGAGAAGGCGCGGCGCAGCTCCAGGGCCTGGCCGGCCGGGGCGACTCGCTCGTCCGCCGAGCGGGAGAGGCCGGCCAGCAGCTTCTCGGGGTCCCGGGTCTCGCCCTCGAAGACCAGCCGCTCGGCGGAGCGGCCGTCCAGCCGTTCCAGGACCGCGGGCCGGAGGCCGGGCGTGAGCCGGGCCACGGCGCGCAGGGGGACGATCGCTGGCGCCCCGACCGGCAGAAGCTCGGGCTCCCGGGAGGGGCGGACCAGGATCTCGGGCTCGACGCCGTCGATCCGCATGCGGCCGGCGTAGACCTCGCCGATCCCCTGCCGGACCTGGTCTTCCAGGCGGGCCCGGTCGGCTCCCAATTCGGCCAGTCGGGTGGCGTCCCAGGTGAGGAGGAGCGCCGGGCGTGGCCGGTTCCTCCAGGTGCCGACCTCCCGGAGATTGTGGCCGAGCCGCTCCCGGACGCGGCCGGCGAGCGAGGCGGCGCGCTCTGGGGTGGTCGCGGTCGCCAGTACCTCCAGCCGGCGGCCGGCGCGCTCGATCGGCTCCACGAAGGCGCTCGTGCGCGGCTCGACCCAGGCCTCCACGTCCGGCAGCCGCGAGAGCGCCGAGCGGACCGCGGACCGGGCGCGGTGGGCGGCCTCGGCGTCGGGATAGGTGAGGACAACCTGGCCGGTTTCCTCCCGGTCCGGCTCCTCGGGGAGCTGGATCGCCATCTTGGAGGAAGCGCCGGCGGTGGTGCCGGCGATAGTCGCGACACGCTGGCCCAGGCGGCGGGCGGCTTCCGGGGCCAGGTCCGGGGCCAGCCGATAGCGCACCACCAGCTCGTGGGCGGGCGCGTCGGGCACCAGCTCGCGGGGGAGGACGGCCAGGGCGAGCACCGCCACCGCAGCCGTGGCCGTACCGGCCAGGACGACGGCGGCCGGATGGGCCAGCGCCCAGTCCAGCAGCCGGAGGTAGGCGCGGCGGCCCGGGCTCCGGCCGAGGTTCTCGGGAGCCGGAGCGTTGCCACTCAGGACGGGGGTCACGGTCAGGGAGAAGAGGAGCGAGGCGGCGAGCGAGGTGACGATGGCGAAGGCCTGGACGCCGAAGAAGGCGCGGGCCAGGCCCTGGAGATAGATCAGGGGGAGGAAGACGACCGCCGTGGTCAGGAAGCTTGCGATGACGGGGAGAGAGATCTCCCGGGTGCCGTCGATGGCGGGCATCGGGCTGCCGGCCGCGCGGGAGACCTCGATGGCTTCGAGGACCACGATCGAGCTGTCCACCAGCATGCCGGCCGCGAGCGCGAGACCGGCGAGGGAGACCACGTCGAGCGACGTGCCGCCGAGCTGGAAGCCGGCGAAGGCGGTGAGCATGGAGGCCGGCACCACCACGGCCAGGGCTAGGGTCGGCCGCCAGCGGCCGAGCATCACCTTGAGCACCACGACTCCGAGGCCGACGCCGATCAGCGCCGCGATCCCGAGCTGCTCCAGGGCGGAGACGACCTCCTGGCTGCGGTCCGCGACCACGACCGGCCGCAGACCCTCGCCGGAGCGCGCCGCCAGCTCCCCGACCCTCTCGCGCACGCGGGCGGCCAGGGCCACGGCGTTCGCCTCGGGTGCCCGGAAGACGCGGACCAGCGCGCCCTCCTGGCCGTTCAGCCGGAAGAAGGTGGAATCCTCCACCTCCTCCAGGCTGACGCGCGCCACGTCGCCGAGGAAGCTCTCTCCGATCCGGACCGCCCGCAGGTCGTCGAGCGAGGCGGCGTCCTCGCGCAGGAGCAGGGGGCGCACGGCCGAGCCGGCGCGGGCTCGCCCGGCCGGCAGCGAGGCTCCGACCGAGCGCAGGCGGGTCACGAGATCGGCCGGCGTGAGGCCGCGGGCGGCCAGGGCGGCGGGATCGGGCCGCACGACGGTGTGGAGCGGCGTGAGCCCGGCCGTCTCGATCCGGCCGGCGCCTTCGAGGCGGGCCAGCTCCGGGACCAGGAGCTTCCTGGCGAACGCGGTCCGGGCGGCTCCGGAGGCCCCTCCCAGGACGGCCACCTCCACGATCGGCTCCGGGTCGCCGGTCGCCATCTCGATCGACACCGGCGCGTCGAGGTCGGCGAGGAGGCGCTCGGCCTCGATCCGCAGGCGGTCGGCATCGGTCTGCCACTCGCTCTCGACCCGGGCGCGCAGGCTGCCATCCGCGGTCCAGGTGCGGACCGAGGTCACGCCGGCCAGGGCGGCGAGCCGGCGCTCCAGCGGCCGGGTCAGGCTCTCCAGGATCTCCTCGCGGGCCCGCCCGCCGATGAGATCACCGCCCACCTGGATCTCCAGGGCCGGCCGCTCCAGCTCCGGCAGCAGGGAGACCGGCAGGCGCAGGAGCGAGAAGGTGCCGAGGACCACGAGCGTGGCCGCGCCGATCAGGGTCGAGACCGGGCGCTCGATCGCGTGGCGGATCATTTCTTCTCCTCTTCCTTCACTTCCACCACCGTGTCGCCGTCCTGGAGCATGGAGGCGCCGCTCACCACTACGCGCTCGCCGGGGTCGAGACCGCGGAGGACCTCGATCCGGCCGCCGCCGCGCGCGCCGGTGGTGATCGGCCGGCGCTGCGCCAGGGTCCGGCGCTGGATGACGAACACCGCGCTGCCGGACTCGGCCACCACGAGCGCCTCCTCGGGCACGGTGATCGTCTGCGGCCGGAGGTCGAGCTGGACGCGCAGCTCGACGCCCTCGCCCGGCGCCGGCAGGCCCTCGGGGTCGGTGACCTCGACGATCAGCGGCACCGTGCCGCCAGCCTCCACCATGGGGCTGACCTCGCGGATGACCCCCGCGCCGGACGGCTGCTCGGCGCCGGGCGCCAGGAAGCGGACCTTGAGGCCGGGGTGAAGCCGCTCGCGGTCGGCCGCGGCCGCGCGGCCCTCGACCGTGAGCGAGCCGCCGGCCGCGATGCGGGCGAGCGCGGTGCCCGGCGCCACCTCGGAGTCGGGCGGGATGCGGCTGTCCACGATCAGCCGGCCGGAGACCGGCGAGCGCAAGCTGAGGCGGGCGGTCCGCCCCTGCGCGGCCTCCAGGTGGGCGCGGGCGATCTCGGCCTCGGAGCGATAGGAGGCGAGCACCGCCGCGGCCTCGACCCCGGCGTCGAACGCGCGCTGGTGGCGCTCCAGCTCCGCCTTGGTGAGCTGCACGCGCAGGCGGGCCTCGGCGAGGTCGGCCTCGGCGTCGTGGCTGGAGATGCGGGCCAGCACCTCGCCCTCCCGCACCGCGGCGCCGGACACGAGCCCGCCCGCGAAGCGCCCGGGATAGTCGAGCCGGCCGGCTACGGGCACCGTCACCTCGGCCACGCCCGAGGGCTGCACGACCCCCAGCAGCGCCAGCTCGGGCTGGAACGGCGCCCACTGCACGGCCTCCAGCCGCACGGGCGAGGCCGGGGCCTGTTCCGGCACGTCGGCCGGCGCCTGAGAGCAGGCGGTCAGGAGAAGGGATAGAAGCACCAGCTCGCGTCGCATAGAACCTCCGGGTCAAGCGATCATCAGCTCCGGCCGCCGGAGCCGGCGCCGGGCGTAGAAGTAGAGGAGGACGGTCGCGGAGCCGAGCACCGCGACGCTCACGGTCCAGTCGAGCAGCGCCTCCTCCCGGGGGAAGAGCGCCGCGTGGATGCCGAAGTGCCGGTCCGGCACCGGGTTGTGGAAGAACCACCGCTGCAGAGCGACCGCCGTGGCGACCGAGGCCAGCCAGACACCGCCGGACGTCTTGAGGCGGACCGCCCAGAACAGGGCCAGCGCGCCGAGGAAGGCGCTCACCACCACCACCTGCGCGAAGCAGGAGACGAGCGGGAAGGAGCGCCCTTCGCGCAGCCAGGTGACGAGCATCAGGAGCCAGCCCTGGAGCACCATCACCAGGCTCACCGCGACCGCCCGGCGCAGGAAGTAGCGCTCGACGGCCGGCGACGACAGCGCCAGGTCCAGGCAGCCGGCCCGGCGCTCCACCTCGACGAGCCCGGAGAGCGCCGGCAGCCCGAGGATCAGCATCGGCACCAGCACCACCTCGCGGTACACGGCCTGCGGCTCGTCCCCGGCGTCGAGCAGCATGCCGAGGAACACCCAGCCGATCACCAGCACGTCGGCCACGGCGAACAGCCGCAGCCGCTTGCCGAGCAGCAGGTCGAGCGTCGTGCGAAGCGTGCGGAGGGCGTTTTTCATCTGGCGCTCCCGGAGAAGTAGACGCGGTCGCGGGGAGCCCCCAGCTTCACGAGGCGGTGGCACTCGTGGCCGGGGTCGAGGAACACACCCTGAGGCCGGTAGCGGGTGGACAGCTCGAAGCTCCCGGTCTCTCCGGTGTCGGCGCGGACCACCGCCGATTCGGGCCCGAGGTCGGTCGAGAGCACCACCTTGCACAGGGCCTCGCCCTTGCCTTCGTTGACCATGCGGCCGGCGACCCTCCAGCCGTCGCCTGCCCGCCGGAACTCGACCTTGTCGAGCACGGGGTAGGGCAAGTCGCCGTTGAGCAGGTCGCGGATCAGCGGCTCGACCGGCTGCGGGCTGTGGCGGGCGAGCAGGCCGAACAGCTCCTGCGCCGTGGCCGGAGGCGCGGAGGGGTCCTCGCCGCGCCGGAGAAGCTCCTCGACCGCGGCGCGCAGCGGCTCGTCGCCCATGCGGCTCCGGAGGGCCGACACCACGGCCGGAAAACCCGAATCCCAGTACATGTAATAGGCGTTCTCGGCGAACGGCGAGACCTGGATCATGGCCTCGTCCTGCGGGTGCATCGGGCCGGCCACGGCGCCGTTCACCGGTCCGAGCCCGAGGCGCTCCAGGGCCACGTCCTTGAAGAACTGCCGGAAGAACAGGGCTTGCTCGGGATCGATGCGGCGGCGGCCGGACAGGCGGACGGCGAGGATCTCGGAGACCAGGCGCTCCGGGTTGATCTCGCGCGATCCGATCAGGTTGATCTCCTCCAGGAAGACGAGATTGCCCTTGACCGTGACGAAGCTGTCGCCCGGCTCGTAGTACATCCAGAAGTTCGTCGGCCGGGTGCGGTCCTTCCATTCGACCAGGACCAGCCGCCCGAGCGAGCCGATGCCGGGCCAGGCCTCCTCCAGCATCCCGGCGCTCTGCGAGAGGAAGCCGAGATGGAGATCCGCGACTTGGCGATGGGCGGGGAAGACCGCGACCGCCATGCCTTGACCGTCGGCCTTCTTCAGAAGCGTCTGCCGGCCGCCCACCACGGCGAAATCCGTGAGCGTCGTCCGGCAGCGGCTGGTGAGCTTTCCGGAGACAGCCACTCCGCCGCAGGAATCCGCCAGGAACAGGCCCGGCGGAGCGGCCAGCTCGATCTCCACCTCGGCCGGCGGCGAGATCGTCTCGGCCGCGCGATCATCCTCGCGATACCAGCCGCCGTAGACCGGGACCGGCACCAGCGCGCCGCGGGACAGATCCACGCCGAACCCCGAGACCGACGGTTCGCGCCAGGCCGTGGCGAAGTTGAGGCGGTCGCGGCTGAACTGCGCGCTCCGGTGGATCTCGTAGCTCCCGTGGAAGCTCGGCTTGCCGCCGACCGCTCCTGCGGGAGACTGCGGGAAGACCGTCCTGGATGGCACGCCGGAGAGACGGAAGCGCAGCTCCCGGCGTCCGCCCGGTGGGATCGGCGGAGCCAGCTCCAGCGTCAGGTGATCCCAGGCGCGCGACGCGGCGACCGATCCGGCGTCCGCCGTCACCTCGAGACCGAGATCCCGGTTGAGCTGGAACGCGAGATGGCTCACCGGCGTCCGGCCGGCGTTGATCATCTCGCCTGCGACCTGGAGCGCGACGCGGGAGCCTTCGATCCTGCCGTGGATTCGCCAGCGGCCGGGGGCCACCTGGACAGGAGTCGGCGCGGAAGCGGCGGTCTCGGAGGCATAGCGGACCGCGGCCTGCGCCTCGTACGCGTGGGCGCGGCCGAGCAGCAGGCCCAGGATCGCCGCCGCCGCGAGCAGGCCGGCGGCCACGGTGAGCCGGTCGGCCAGGGCCGGCGCCGGGTCGGCCTTGTAGCGCTCCCGCAGCCGGTTCAGGAGGAGGAGCGAGCCGCGGAGAGGATGGTCCGGACGGACCGGCCGGGGCCGCAGGTCGGGCCGGGTGCGCCTCAGGTAGAGGACCGCCATGCCGAGCGTCGCCACGGCCAGGGCGGCCAGGGGGGCGATCACCACGAAGCTCTGGGCGCCGAGGACGCCGAGGTCGGTCCCCGTCTCGCTGCTGGGCAGCGGATAGTTGATGCCCCACTCGCGGAGCCCCTGGAGCGACTTCGTGGCCCGCATGATCAGGAAGGAGATCTCCTTCACGTTGAGCCAGGCCATCGGGGAGTCGAGCACCAGCCGGAGCCGGTTCAGGCCCTGGTTCGCCAGGGCCGGCAGCACGGCGAGGAGCACGGCGAGCAGGGGCAGCGACGACAGCGGCCCGCCGCCGATCGTGCCGACGCCGAGCCCGAGGGCCGACATGCACAGCGCGATCGGCGCCACCAGGAAGAGCCAGGGGCCGGCCCAGATGCCCGGGTCCAGCGGCCGGATGCCGTCCGCCACCGCGAACCCGGCCGAGACGAGGAGAGGGAGCGCGGTCAGCGGCAGGAGCACGGCCTGGAGCGCGATCCAGCGCCGGAAGAGGTAGCCCGCGTTCGACACCCCGCACAGCGTGACCGTGGTCCACGCCCCGTCCCCCTGCTCGCGGGTCACGCCGTCGAGCGAGAGCAGGAACGCGAGCACCGCGGTGAGCAGCGGCAGGACGGTCACCGTCTCGTCCACGTAGGTGGCCTCGCCGAGGGCGAACGGGCTCCGGCTCCGCAGCAGATGGATCAGGATGGCCGGCAGCGCCCCGGCGAGCACGTAGAGCCCGGCGAACGCCCGGAAGCGGAGCGACCGCACCTGGGTACGGACCTCATAGGAGATGAAGGACGCCGCGAGCCTCACGCCGCATCTCCTTCCGGCCGGGGCGCGCCGTGCCGGGCCAGGAAGGCGCCGTAGGCCTCCTCCAGCCCGACCTCGCGCGGCTGCGCGCCCGGGATCGGGGTCTCGGACCAGACGATCCGCTCGATGTCGCCCTGGCGGTCGGCCCGGTAGCTCACCTCCAGCGCGCCCGGCGGCAGCTCCGAGCCGGCGGGCATCCGCCACAGCCGGTCGGCCGACTGGCGGAGGATCTCGGTCGGGCTGCCGTCGAAGAGCAGGCGTCCGCGGCCGATGATCGCGAGCCGCGGGCAGGTCGCCTCCACGTCCTCCACGATGTGGGTGGAGAGGAGGACGGTCGTGCTCTCCGCGACCTCGCTGATCAGACCCCGGAACCGGATGCGCTCCTCGGGATCGAGCCCGGCCGTGGGCTCATCGACGACGAGCAGCCGGGGCGAGTGGATGAGCGCCTGGGCGATCCCGAGCCGGCGCTTCATCCCACCCGAGTACGTCCCTGCCGGCCGCCGGGCCGCGTCCGCCAGGCCCACGCCCGAGATCAGCTCCCGCACCCGGTTCTTTACCGAGCCGTTCATCCCCCGCAGGCGCGCACAATGAAAGAGGTACTCCTCGCCGGTGAGGTGAGGAAGGGGCTGGTAGTCCTGGGGCAGGTAGCCGATCCGCCGCCGGATCTCCGAGCGAAGCGCCGGCCGCGCCGCGTCGAGCCCGTCATACACCCGTCGCCCCGCACTCGGCTCCAGCGCCAGCACCAGGATGGAGAGGAAGGTGGTCTTCCCCGCCCCATTGGGCCCGAGCAGCCCGAACATGCCCTGGTCCAGGGAGAGACTCACCCCCTGCAGGGCCTGCGTGCCGTCCGCATAGGTCTTCGTGAGACCGTCAAGCTCGATCATGTCCGGTGCCTTGTGGCTGTCTTAGTGTACTACACACACAGTACAGTATACGAGCGGACGGGGGAAAGAGTTTGAGTCCCTTTCGCAGGAAAGCGCCGGCCCGGGGGTTTCAAGGACCATGAGAGTCCTTGCCGCCTTGATCCTGCTCCCAACCCTGGCAACCACTCCGACGCTGCACCTCCCCTGGCAGGAAGCCGGCCTGACCGAGCGCGAGGCCGCGGCCCACCTGCTGAACCGGTTCGCCTATGGCCCGCGTCCGGGTGAGGTGGACGCGGTGGTGAAGATGGGCCT
>DATANP010000178.1:0-11776 GCA_036266195.1 Thermoanaerobaculia bacterium
CACGCTCGTCCTCAAGGTGGAGGACCTCAACTCGGGCCGCTTCTTCCGCGTCGAACGGCCGGTGACGGTCCCGCTCGTCGAGGCCGCCATGCCTCCGCCGCCGCCGTCGGACCCGGACACCGCCCGGGTGCTCGCGGCGGCCAACCAGGCGCTCGCGAACGGCGACACCGTGGTCCAGATCCTGCCGCCGCCCGGCGAGCTGCCGACCGGGATGAACCGCTTCGACACCCTGACCAGTGCGGACATCGCGCGGGTCACCTTCGCGCTCGACGGCAAGCCGGTCCTCACCAAGAGGACGCCGCCGTTCAGCGTCGAGCTGGACCTCGGGGCGCTCCCCCGTCCGCGCACCCTGACCGCGATCGGGTACGACGCGGCCGGCCGCGAGCTGGCGCGGGACGAGCGGCTGGTCAACGCCGCCGCCAACCGCTTCCGGGTCCGCCTCGCCGAGCCCCGGCGGGGGGAGCGGTACGAAACGAGCGTGCCCGTCCGGGCCGAGGTGGAGGCGCCGGACGGCGAGACCGTGGAGCGCGTGGAGGTCTTCCTGAACGAGACCCGGGTGGCGACCCTCTACCAGCCGCCGTACAACCAAGCCGTGATCCTGCCGAAGGACCAGCCGCTGGCCTACGTCCGGGCTGTAGCCTATCTCTCGGACGGCAACACGACCGAGGACCTGGTCTTCGTGAACGCGCCGGACTACCTGGAGGAGCTGGACGTCGACTTTGTCGAGCTCTACACCGCGGTCACCGACCGCCAGGGCCGGCCGGTCGAGGGGCTCACGGCGAAGGACTTCAAGGTCGAGGAGGACGGCGTGCCGCAGACGATCGCCCGCTTCGAACGGGTGACCGACCTGCCGATCCACGCCGCCGTGGCCCTGGACGTCTCCGCCTCCATGGAAGACAGCCTGGACCAGGCCCGCGCCGCCGCGCTCCAGTTCCTGGAGCAGACCGTCCGGCCGAAGGACCGGGCCGCGGTGATCACCTTCAACGACCGGCCCTACCTGGCGGTGAAGTTCACCAAGGACGTGAACGCCCTGGCTGGAGGCCTCGCCGGCTTGAAGGCCGAGCGCGGCACCGCCCTCTACGACACGATCGTCTTCACCCTCTTCTACTTCAACGGCGTGAAGGGACAGAGGGCCATCCTCCTCCTCTCGGACGGCAAGGACGAGGGCAGCCGCTTCGCCTGGGAGGACGCGCTCGACTACGCCCGTCGCGCCGGCGTGGCGATCTACCCGATCGGCCTGGGCCCCCAGGTCGAGAAGCCCAAGCTCAAGAAGCTCGCCGAGGAGACCGGCGGTCGGGCCTTCTTCCTGGAGGACGTCTCCGGTCTGGCCCCGGTCTACGCCGCCATCGAGGAGGAGCTGCGCTCCAAGTACCTGATCGCCTACCAGTCCACCAACACGAGCGGCAGCGACACCTTTCGGACGGTGGAGCTGAAGGTGGCTCGGCCGGGAGCCGAGGTCAAGACGATGCGCGGGTACTATCCATGAGCCCGAACGTCTCCATGATCCGCAACACGTCGTGTATACTGATGGCGGGGAGATCGGATCATGGGTAAAGAGACGAACGTAGAGCTGGAGATCAGGTTGAACCTTCCGGACAGTCTCGCCCGGGAGGCGAAGGACAACGGGTTGCTCGATCCTGTAGCTCTGGAGATTCTCCTTCGGGAGGAGCTTCGCCGTCGGCGCATCGACGGTCTCTTCCAGGCTGCCGACCGTCTTGCCTCCCTGCCGATGGCTCCGCTGACCGACGAGGAAGTCGAATCCGAGATCCATGCCGTCCGTGCGCAACGCCGAGCGAATGCGGGCGGTCGCTGATACTAACGTCGTCATCTCCGGTCTCTTGTGGCAAGGCCCGTCGAAACGGGTGCTGGATCTTGCCCGTGCCGGACGAATCGAGCTGTTCACCAGCCCCGCGTTGCTCGCCGAGCTCGATGAGGTGCTGCAGAGGAGGAAGTTCCTGCGGCGTCTGAACGCGATCGGAGCCCAGGCCCGGGATCTGGTGCTCGGCTATGCCGCCCTTACCAGGGTCGTCCATCCGTCTTCGGTCCCGGCCGTGGTGGAAGAGGATCCCGACGATGACATGGTTCTCGCCTGCGCCCTGACGGCTCGGGCGGCGGCCATCATCTCCGGAGATCGCCATCTCCTGTCCTTGGGCGAGTATCAGGACATCCCGATCCTTACTGCCGTGAGATTTCTGGACCTGTGAGGTCCCGGTGGTACCATCCCAGGATGTCGTACCGGTCCACCGCCCGCCTCCTATTCCCGCTCCTCCTCCTCGCTCTCCCTGCTTTCGCCCAGGACCCCGCGCCGGCGCCCGACAACCTCGATCCGCGCCACCGGAAGTTCCTGGAGGAGGTCGCCCCGCTGATCAATGAGAAGGAGCGCGCCGTGTTCCTGGCCCTGAAGCAGGAGTACCAGCGCGACGCCTTCATCCAGCGGTTCTGGCAGCAGCGCGATCCGTTCCCCAAGACCGCGGTCAACGAGCTGCGGGTCAACTGGGAGGACCGGATCCGGATCGCGAAGGAGAAGTTCGGCAACATCACCGAGGACCGGGCGCTCATGACCCTCTTCCACGGCGAGCCGGCCGAGGTGATGCGCAGTCCCTGCCCGGACGTCTTCCTGCCCATGGAGATCTGGTACTACCCGGGCACGGACCGCATCCGGAGCGAGTTCACGCTCGTGTTCGTGCGGCGCGGACCGTTCCGGCTCTGGTATCCGAACGAGGGCATCTCGGGCCTGCTCGGCTTCTCCCAAGAGACGCGCGGGATGACCGGCATGGCCCTGCAGCAGGCTATCGTGCAAACCTGCCCGCGGGGCGACGAGATCCTGGGGCAGATCGCCCGGGCGCTCGACTGGGCCCAGGTCAAGAACAGGGTCATCCCCGACCCCGGCGAGGAGTGGCTCTCGACCTTCCTCTCCTATTCGACCGACCTGCCGGAGGGCGCCGGCACCTTCCCGGCCCAGGTCGATCTCTCGTTTCCGGGCCGCTACGGCAGCCGCTCCACAGTCCAGACCCTGGTGAGCGTCCCCAAGGAAGAGGTCCGGCCCGAGGTGATCAAGGGGAACCCGTCCTACACCTTCACGGTGGACGGCGAGATCCTCTACAAGGGCGACCTCTTCGAGCACTTCCGTTACCGCTTCGTTCTCCCGGAGTCGGAGACGACGGCCGGTACGATTCCGCTCGTGTTTCAGCGCTACCTGCGGCCCGGCGGCTACTCGCTCGTCCTCCGGGTCGAGGACACCGGCGGCAAGAAGTTCTTCCGCCAGGAGCGCGAGCTCGAGGTGCCCTCGGTCGAGGCCGCTCCGGTTCCGGCTCCAGCGGCTCCTGCAGTAGCAGCCCTGGCCGAAGCCAACTCCGGCCCGGCGATGTCGGACGAGCAGGCGATCCGCATCCTGCCTCCGCCTCCGGGGCTGATCACCGGCAAGATCCGGCTGGAGGCCCAGACGACCGGCGAAGGCATCGCCCGGGTGAGCTTCCTGCTCAACGGCAAGAACGTGCTCACCAAGGCCAGGCCACCCTACAGCGTGGAGCTGAACGTCGGCGACCAGCCGCGCCTCCACAAGGTCACGGCCGTGGCCCTGGGCGCTTCGGGCCAGAAGCTGGCCGAGGACGAGATCGTCATCAACTCCGGCCCGCACCGCTTCTCGATCCGGCTCGTGGAGCCGCAGGCCGGCAAGACCTACAAGTCGAGCCTCCGCGCCCAGGCCCAGGTCGAGCTGCCCGAGGGCGAGAAGCTCGACCGCGTCGAGCTCTACTTGAACGAGACCCTGGTCGCCACCCTCTACCAGCCGCCGTACGTGCAGCCGGTCCTCATCCCGCAGGGCCAAGCCCTGACGTACGTCCGCGCCGTGGCGTTCCTGGCCGACGGCAACTCGACCGAGGACACGGTCCTGGTCAACGTGCCGGGCGACTTCACGGACCAGATGGAGATCCAGTTCGTCGAGCTGTTCACCTCCGTGGTGGACGGCCGCGGCCGGCCGGTCGAGGGGTTGGCCAAGGACGACTTCAAGGTCTACGAGGACGGGGTCGAGCAGGAGGTCCGGCGCTTCGAGCTGGTCAAGGACGTGCCGATCTACGCCGGCGTGCTCCTCGACACCTCCGGGTCCATGGGCGACCAGGGGGGCGGCAAGATGGAGGCCGCGGTGCGCGGCGCCCTCAACTTCTTCGAGAACGTGATCACCCCCAAGGACCGGGCCGCAGTGATCACCTTCGCCGACCAGCCGACGCTCGCCGTGCGCTTCACCAACCAGCAGGAGGTGCTGGCCGGCGGCCTGGCCGGTCTCAAGGCCGAAGGCGACACCGCCCTCCACGACAGCATCGTCTACGCGCTCTACTACTTCGGCGGCCTCAAGGGGAAGCGGGCGATCATCGTGCTCTCGGACGGCCAGGACTACGGCAGCAAGTACGGCTTCGCGGAGACCCTGGAGTACGCCCGCCGGAGCGGGGTGGCGATCTATTCGATCGGCATCGACCTCAAGGACTTCGAGACCCGCACCAGGCTCCAGCGCCTTTCCGAGGAGACCGGCGGGCGCGCCTTCTTCGTGGGGGTCGGCGCCGACCTGACGAAGACGTTCGAGGAGGTGGAGAAGGAGCTGCGCTCGCAGTACCTCCTCGCCTACCAGTCGTCGAACCAGAGCCGGGAGGAGAAGTTCCGCGCCGTCGAGGTGAAGATGGCGAAGCCCGGGCTCGAAGCCAAGACCGTGCGGGGCTACTACCCCTGAGCCCCAGGCTGATCCTCGCTTCGGGCTCGCCCCGGCGGCGCGAGCTGCTGGGGGCGCTCGGCGTGGCGTTCACCGTCCGGGCCGTGGACCTCGACGAGACGCCCCGGCTTGGCGAGGAGCCGCGCGCCTACGTCCTTCGCCTGGCCAAGGAGAAGGCCGCCGCCCGCGCCGGGCCCGGAGAGCTGGTGCTGGCCGCGGACACCACCGTGGTGGTGGACGGCGAGATCCTCGGCAAGCCGGAGAACCCGGAGGACGCCCGGCGCATGCTCCGCAGTCTCTCCAACCGGGACCATACCGTGCTCACCGGTATTGCCTTGGAAGAGCCGGGCCGCGGCAGCGTTTCCGACGTGGTGGAGACGCGGGTCCGCGTGGCCCCGCTCACCGCAGAGGAGATCGACTGGTACGTGGGCACGGGGGAGCCCATGGACAAGGCCGGGGCCTATGCCATCCAGGGCCTGGGCTCGCTCTTCGTGGAGGCCGTGGACGGCAACTACTCGAACGTCGTGGGCCTGCCGGTGCCCGCGGTCTACCGGCTGTTCGCGCGGCTGGGGTACAACCTCAGGGACTTCAGGGAAGGGACATAAAGGACCGCAAGGACTTCAGGGACCAAAGACTTGGGTCCTTGCAGTCCCTGCGGTCCCTTTGGTCCTTTCACCCGACTTTGATCGACTCGCCCAGCGAATCCAGCGAGAAGTTCGCCATGATCTGGTGCCCGTTGAAGTCGAGCACCCGCAGATCCTCCTCGGACTCCAGGTCCTTCGACACGTTGGCGAAGGAGCTCTCGTAACGGGACCGCACCGCGTCCAGCGCCACTTCATAAGCGATGAACTTCTCGATCCCCTTGTAGCGCAGCTTGTTCAGCAGCCGCTCGTCGGTCAGCTCGGGATAGGTCGACAGCACCAGGATGGGACCGCTCCCGGTAAAGATCAGGTAGGCCTTCGGGCTCATTCGCACTCCTCCGCGGGAAGTTTCGGCCTCAAACTAGCCTTCCGGCGACGGGGCTGTCAAGAAACGGTTACAGTTCGCGGTCATGAGCATGGCCGTGATCCTCGTCCGCCCCCGGGAGGAAGGCAACGTCGGGTCCGCGGCGCGGGCCATGGCGAACATGGGGCTCGACCGGCTGATCCTGGTCGAGCCGGCCGCGAAGATCGGCCAGGTGGCCCAGGCCTTCGCGGTCGGCGCCCGGCACATCCTCGACGCCTGCGAGCGCCAGCCGAGCCTTCCCGAGGCCCTCGCCCCGTTCCGGCGCGTGGTCGGTACCACCTCGGCGCGGGACCGGCGCTGGGACGTGCCGCTCCTCCACCCCCGCGAGCTGCCCGCCCGGCTCGCCCAGGATCCGCCCGGCACACCGACCGCGCTCGTCTTCGGACCGGAGGTCGGCGGGCTCACCAACGACGACCTCGCGCTGGCGAGCCTCCTCGTCACCATCCCATGCTCGCCGGCCCAGCCCACGCTCAACCTCGCCCAGGCGGTCCTCATCCTGGCCTACGAGCTGTATCAGGCCCGGAGCGCTTTTGGCGAGAAATTCCCTCCGCCGGCCACGGTCGGCCACCCGGAGCCGCCCGCGACCACGGCCGAGATCGACGGCCTGTTCGAGCAGGCCACGGGCGTCCTGCGGCAGATCGGGTTCGACCGCGACAGCAGCTTCGAGGGCGTGCTGCGCGACCTCCGGCGCCTGGTGGCCATGGCCGGTCCGGACAGCCGGGAGGTCGCGATCCTGCGCGGTATCTGCCGCAGGACCCAGAGGGCGCTCGAGAAGAAGTAGAGGACCCGCTACAGGTTTTCGCGGGTGAAGCCGCGCGTGACCATCTGGTAGGTCAACGCGGCCATGCAGCGGCGTGCGACCTTGCGCACGCTGGACGGGTGATAGCCCATCTTCTCGGCCACCTCGGCGGAGTCGTAGCCGAGGCCGTAGCGGAGCTGGAGCAGCTTTCGGCAGCGGGGCGGTAGCTCCTCGAGGAGGTTGTTGAGGTCCCAGAGGAGCTCGGCGCGCTCCTGCGGCGCGGCCACGGGCTCGGAGAGGAGCTCAAGGATCGCCGTGTCCACCGAGTTGTACAGCGTATTCCGCCGCTTGCGCCAGTACACGACGCAGCGGTTCCGCAGGGTGACGAGGAGCCAGGCTTCGGGATCCTGGATCGTCTCCCACTTCTGGATGGTCGAGATGAGGGCTTCCTGGACGAGGTCCTCGGCGTCCGGTGCCGGGATCCGGTACCGGCCAAGCACCTGCTTCAGCCTGGGGCGTAGCCGCCGCAGGAGCTCGTCTATGGACTCCCTGCCTATTGGCTGATCAGACACTGCCATTTGGTCTTCTGCTTCCATAGGAAGCGGAGGTTACCCCCGGTTCCCCGTGCATGATAACCCGGGAGGGAGCGCCTGCCCACCCGGAAGAACAGGCTTTCGACCGACTCGCGGGCGGCTGCGCGTGAGGATGATAAACTCCCGCCCGCATGACTACAACCGTGGAAATCCGCCCGCAGGTCGCCCTCAGCCTGACCCGTTCGCCGGTCGTGGGCGTTGTCCGAACCGGATCGTACGACGAGGCTTCCCGGCAGGCCCGCCTGTTCGCCGGCGCCGGCATCGAGCTGGTCGAGATCACCTTCTCGGTGCCCGACGCCCCCCGCCTGGTGCGGGAGATGCTCGCGGCGCGCCCGGAGGGGGGGCCCCCCTGGATCGGCATGGGCACCGTGACCACCGCCGAGCGGGCGCGGGAAGCGGTTCTGGCTGGCTCCGAGTTCATCGTGACCCCCAACGTCAGCTCCGACGTGGCCCGGATCGCCCGGGGTGCCGGCCTGTATCTGATCCTCGGCGCCTTGACTCCCACCGAGGTGGTCCTGGCCCGGGAGCTGGGGGCGGACCTGGTCAAGGTCTACCCGCTGCCCCCGGTCGGCGGACCGCTCTATCTCTCCACCATCCGGCAGCCGCTCGGGGACATCCCGATGCTGGCCGGGGGTGGGTTCAGCGTGGACGAGATCCCGGCGTACGCCCGGGCCGGAGCGGTCGCCTTCGGCATCGGCGCGCCGTTGCTCGGGGCCGAGGACGAGGAGAGCCGGGGCCGGATCGCCCGTGCCCTCGCCCTTGCCCGTGTCGGAAAGGAGGAGAGATGAGCTCGACCCCGCCGCGCCAGGTGGTCTTCGATCCCACACCGGAGATCTTCGCCACCGATTCCCAGGGTTCTTTCACCTTCCCTTTGGTAGTGGCGGGAAAGGCCTTTCTCGGGACAAGCGCGTACGACGAAGTTCGCTTTGTCTTCTCGATCTGGCATCCGTCGGGCCAGAGGACCATCGATCTCGATCGCGCCTATGTCGAGCTGCGCGCCTCGTTCGACCCCGACGAGGAGCACTGGACCAAGATCGCCGAGATCGAGCCGGTCGTGCCGCCCTACGCCGGAGGCGACAGCTTCGACGGCTGGATCGTCCTGCCCGTGCTCGGCAGCTCCAGCGCCTTCGCCCTGGTCGGCAGCGGCTTCGAGGCGCGGGCCCGGCTGCAGGTGAGAGCGAGCGCCTACTTCGTGGCTTGATCCCATTCCCCCTCTCCCCAGCCCTCTCCCCCGTACCGGGGGAGAGGGAGCCACGCCCTCTTTCTACCGGAATCCCCGCCGTAGCTCGCGCTTGAACACCTGGAACGCGTCGTCGCCGTGCAGGCAGATGACGACGCGCTCCAGCTTCGTGCCGCCTTGAAGGAAGCGCTGGATCTCGGTCAGGATCACGCGGGCGGCGCGGTCGAGCGGGAAGCCGAAGTTGCCGGTCGAGATCGCGGGCATGGCGATCGACTTGAGGCCCCGGCGGTCGGCCAGCGCCAGGGCGGCGCGCACGGCGGAGGCCAGCTTCTTGTCCTCCTCCCCCTCGCCCATCCGCGGACCCACGGCGTGGATCACCCGCTTCGCCTTGAGATGGCCGGCGTTGGTCATCACCGCCGTGCCCACCGGAGTGCCGCCGATGCGGTCGCACTCCACCTGGATCGACGGCCCGCCGCGCTCGCGGATGGCTCCGGCCACCCCGGACCCGAGCTGGAGCTGCTCGTTGGCCGGGTTGACGATCGCGTCCACCTCCAGCTCCGTGATGTCCCCTTCGAGGATCTCGAGCTGGGTGCTGTCCATCGTCACCGTCAGCCTGTTCTCGATCATCGCTTCCCCGGAATCTCCCACAGAGGCCATGGGAGGAGATGATATCAAGGGCTTCATACCCATAGTGTAGACTCTGCCCGCCATGTGGACCGAATTGAAGGCCCAACTCGCCGGAGAGCTGGCCCGGACGATCCGGGAGCGCTTCGGCGTCGAACATCAGCCGTTCATCGAGGTGCCGCCCCGGCGCGAGCTGGGCGACCTGGCCTCGCCGGCCGGCATGCAGCTCGCCCGCGTGCTCAAGCGCAACCCGCGGGCCATCGCCGAGGAGCTGGCCGCCGCCTTCCAGCGCCCGGCCGTCGTCCGCGACGTCCAGGTGCAGGGCGCCGGCTACCTGAACTTCTACCTCGACCGCCCGGTCGTGGCCGCCCAGCTCCTGGAAGCCCCGCTCCTCCCGGGCGAGCCCAGGTCGGGGAAGGTGGTCATCGAGCACACCAACATCAACCCGAACAAGGCGGCCCACATCGGCCACCTGCGCAACGCCGTGCTCGGAGATGTCCTGGCCCGCGCCCTCAAGAGCCTGGGCTACCGCGTCGAGGTCCAGAACTACATCGACGACACCGGCGTCCAGCTCGCGGACGTGGTCGTCGGCTTCGTGGACCTCCGGGGTCTCTCCAAGGAAGAGATCGCGGCCATTCCGGAGCCCTTCGACTATTACTGCTGGGACCTCTATAGCGAGGTCGGCCGCTGGTACGACGAGGACAAGGAGCGCCAGCGCTTCCGGCGCGACACCCTGCATCAGCTCGAGATCGGGCAGGGCGAGAGGGCCGACCTCGGCCGCTTCGTGGCGCGGCGGGTCGTCAGCCGCCACCTCGCGACCATGCGGCGGCTCGACATCTCCTACGACCTCCTGACCCGGGAGAGCGACATCCTCGGGCTCAACTTCTTCGCCAAGGCGTTCGAGCAGCTCAAGGAGAGCGGCGCCGTCCACCTGGAGAAGGAGGGGAAGAACAGCGGCTGCTGGGTCATGCCGCTCTCCCAGAGCGAGGAGTTCGCCGGCCTGGAGGACCCGGACAAGGTGATCGTCCGCTCCGACGGCACGGTGACCTACGTAGGCAAGGACATCGCCTACCAGCTCTGGAAGTTCGGCCTTCTCGGCATGGACTTCGGCTACCGCTTCTGGCAGGACGAGGCGGTCTGGGAGACGACCGCTGACGGCGTCGAGGGCCACCCCGTCTTCGGTAAGGCCCAGCGGGTGATCAACGTCATCGACACCCGCCAGAGCTACCTCCAGAAGATCGTGAAGGCCGGCCTCCAGGCCCTCGGTCATCCGTCCGAGGCCGACCGTTCGATCCACTTCGCCTATGAGATGGTCGCGCTGTCCACCGCCACCGCCCGCCTGCTCGGCTACATCGGGGAAGGCGAAGAAGAGGGCAAGGCCCTGGAGATGTCGGGCCGCAAGGGCATCGGCGTCAAGGCCGACGACCTCATGGACCAGCTCATCGCCAAGAGCCGGGAGGAGATCGCCACCCGCAACCGCGATCTGTCGGACTCGGAGCTGGACGGCCTCGCGAAGCAGATCGCTACCGCCGCCCTGCGCTTCTTCATGGTCAAGGCCACCACCAACCGGGTGATCGCCTTCGACTTCGACGAGGCCCTGAGCTTCGAGGGCGAGTCCGGCCCCTACCTCCAGTACTCGCTGGTGCGGGCGAAGAACATCCGCCGTCGCCTGCGGGAAGCCGGGCTGCCGGACGACGTCCAGGCCGAGGAGGTCGGCAGCCTGCCGGCCGAGGTCTTCGGCGAGGACCTGTGGGACCTGGCGATTGCGGTGGCCGAGACCGGCGAGCTGGTCGAGAAGGGCGCCGAGAGCCTGGAGCTGTCGCTGATCGCCCGCCACGCCCTGGGCTTGGCGCAGCGCTTCAACGCCCTCTACCACAAGCACCCGATCCTCCAGGAGAAGGACGAGGCCGTGCGCGCGGCCCGTCTCGCCACCGTGCAGATCTTCCGCCGCGGCCTGGAGACCCTGGGCGAGTTGCTGGGGGTCCCGATCCCGGAGAAAATGTGACATGCAGCCCACGCCGAAGAAGCAGACGTCCCCCTGGATGTACATCGGCTGCGGCTGTGCCGCCCTGGTCGTCCTGGCCATGGTTGCCATGGCCGTGATCACCTACCTCACCTACCGCCAGGGCAAGGAGCTGGCGGAGGGCTGGAAGGATCCGGCAAAGCGGGAAGCCCGGGCCAAGGAGGTGCTCCCGTACGACAAGCTGCCCGAGGGCTACTACCCGATGGGCACCATCTCCATCCCGTTCTTCATGGACATGGCGATGTTCACCGACGATCCGCCGGTCCCGGGCAAAGCTCCGAAAGCCGGAGAGGAGACCGGCGGCTTCAAGGAGCGGGGCTTCATCTACGTGAAAGCCCGCCAGACGGGCCGGAAAGCCCGGCAGCTCGAGGACTTCGTCGCTGGAAAGGGTCCTGCGCCCGACTGGCTCGACATCAAGGCCAAGGTCAACGACATCGACATCCTCCGCCGCGGGGAGGTGGAAGTGAACGGCAACAAGGTCGTCTACACCGCCAGCCGCGGCGAGGTGGACCACAACGGCAAGTCCACGCAAGGCATCACCACCATGATGCTCGTCGGCTGCCGTCCCAACAGCGACCGCCGCATCCGGGTCGGCATCTGGTTCGGCCCCGACCCCGATCCCGGCAAGCCCGCCAAGGAGCTGAACCTCACCGGCACCAACGCCGACCCGGAGGAGATCCGCAAGTTCGCGGAGCACTTCCAGTTCTGCCGGTGACGGTTTCTCCCGGCCAAAATCGCATCCCTCTTTAAAGGAAAAGGAGAGAAAGATGCGAAAGCTGGCCCTGGCGTTTGCGTTCTGTCTCGTCGCCCTTCTGAGCACCTGTCCCTGTCCGCCCAGGAGACGGCGGCGATCACACCCATCTTGCTGAGTCCGCAGCCCTTGCCGGCCTTCATGCTGCCTGCCACCCCGGCC
>DATANP010000179.1:0-9650 GCA_036266195.1 Thermoanaerobaculia bacterium
GCTCGACCTGCCGGACCTGACGCTCGCACCCATCGCGCTCGACAGCGGCACCGCGAAGACCGACCTTCTGCTCTCCCTGGACGAGTCCCTGACCGGCTCCTGGGAGTACAGCTCGGACCTCTTCGACGCCACCACAATCGACCGCCTCTCGGTCCACCTCGCCGCCCTGCTGGAAGCCGCGGCGGCCGATCCCTCGGTCCGCGTCGGCGACCTGCCCATGCTCCCGGCCGCCGAACGCCACCAGCTCCTCGCCGAGTGGAACGACACCGGCATTACCGGCTGGCCCACGGCGCCGGACGCCTGCCTCCACCACCTCTTCGAAGCCCAGGCCGCGCGCCGTCCGAACGCCGTCGCCGTCCGCTTCCAGGGAGAGAGCCTGACCTACGGCGACCTCGACACCCGAGCCGACCACCTTGCCCGCAACCTGCGAGCGCTCGGCGTCGCCCCCGGCGCGCTCGTCGGCATCTGCGCCGAAGAGGGCTTCGAAAGACTGATCGGAGTCCTCGCCGTGTTCAAGACCGGAGGCGCCTACCTGCCGCTCGATCCGGCCCACCCCGAAGACCGCCTCGCCTGGACCATCGAGGACGGACGGGTCGGAGTCATCCTGACCCAGGATCATCTCCTTCGCATCCTCCCCGACACCGACGCCGAGATCGTCGTCCTGAACGCGATCGATCGCCCCAGCCAAGTCCCCCCTCTCCCGGCGGGGGAGTGGGAGGGAGATGGGAGAGGGGTCCAGGGGGTGAGGTCCCTCGCCTACGTCATCTACACCTCGGGCTCGACCGGCCGGCCCAACGGCGTCACCACCACCCACGCCGCCGCGGTGCATCTGATCCAGCAGGCCGTGGAGCACTTCCAGGTGACCGAGACCAGCCGAGTCCTCCAGTCGGTCTCCTTCAGCTTCGACGCCTCCGTGCTGGAGACCTGGATGGCCTTCACGACCGGCGCCACCCTGTGCGTGGCCGACTCCGCCGCCCGGCTCTCCGGCGAGCGCATGGCCGAGCTGATCAATCGCGAGGAGATCACCACCGCCGTGCTCACCCCGGTCGGCCTCGCCGCGCTGCCCGTGGACGGCGTGCCGAGCCTGCGCGTGGTGAGCGTGGGCGGCGAAGCCTGCCCGGCCGAAACCCTGAATCGCTGGACGCGCTCCGGCCTCGACCGGCTCCTGAACTGCTACGGTCCCACCGAGACTACCATCTACGCCTCGACCCACCTCTGCTCCGGCACCTACCGGGCCGTGCCGCCGATCGGCCGGCCCGTGGGCCGGACGCAGATGCACGTGGTCGATCCGCGGTTCGTGCCCCTGCCCGTGGGCGTGCCCGGCGAGCTGCTCATCGGCGGCGACGGCCTCTCCATGGGCTACCTGAACCGGCCCGAATTGACCGCCGCGCGCTTCGTGCCCGACCCGTTCGGAGGGGAGCCCGGCGCCCGCCTCTACCGCTCGGGCGACCTCGTGCGGCGCCTGCCGAACGGCGAGCTGGAATTCCTCGGCCGCGTCGACCGCCAGGTCAAGCTGCGCGGCCTGCGCATCGAGCTGGGCGAGATCGAGTCGGCGCTCGGCCGGCACCCGGCCGTCCGCGACTGCGCGGTCATCGTCCATGAGATCGGGGGCGATCCGCGCCTCGTGGCCTGCGTGGTCCCGAACGGCCTCGAACCGACCGAGACCGCCCAGGAGATCTCCGGCCAGCTCCGCGACCACCTGCGCGCCCACCTTCGCGACAGCCTGCCCGACTACATGGTGCCGTCGAGCTTCCTCTTCCTGGAGTCGCTGCCCCTGTCACCCACCGGCAAGGTGGACCGCAAGGCCCTGGCCCGCCTGGAGCCCGACGCGGGCGTCGAGCTGCCGCGCGTCGAGCCGCGCGACCTGCTGGAGCTGGAGCTCGTGGGCATCTGGCAGGAAGTCCTCGGGACCGGCCGGCTGGGCGTGCGCGACGACTTCTTCGCCTCCGGCGGCCACTCGCTCCTCGCCGTCCGACTCATGGCCCGGGTCAAGGAGCGCTTCGGCCGCGAGCTGCCCCTGGCCGTCCTCTTCCAGGGTGGAACGGTCGAGGCCATGGCCGCCCTCCTGCGCCGGCAGGACGCCGGCACGCCGTCCTGCGTCGTGCCCATCCAGCCGTCCGGACCGGAGCTGCCGTTCTTCTGCGTCCATCCGGCCGGCGGCGACGTCCTCTGCTTCGCGGCCCTGGCGCGGCACCTGGGACCGGACCGGCCGTTCTACGGCCTGCGCTCGCGCGGCCTGGCCGAGGGCGAGGCGCCGCTCGAGCGCATCGAGGACATGGCCGCGCTCTACGTCGAAGAGCTGCGCCGCGTCCAGCCCGAGGGGCCCTACCGGATCGGCGGCTGGTCGCTCGGCGGCCTGATCGCCTTCGAAATGGCCCGCCAGCTCCACCGTCTGGGCGTGCCGGCCGGGGAGATCGACCTCCTGATCCTCGACAGCTCGCCACGGGTCGCCGGCGCCGAAGAGCCGTCCCGGCTCGACATCCTGCTCGACGTCGCGCTCTACGTCGAAACCCTTTGGAACCGGCCGCTCGGGCTGACTGAGGACCAACTGGAGCCGCTCGCCCCCGAAGCCCGGCTCGACCTCCTGGTCGAGCGCCTGCGCGAGGCCGACCTCCTGCCGCCCGAGGCCGGAGAGGCCGGCATCCGCCGCATCGTCGAGGTCTACGCCGCGAACACCCGCGCCGTGCGCGGCTACACCCCGGGCCGCTGGGTGGGACGGGTGACCCTGTTCCGCGCCGGGCTCCCCGAGGAAGAGCCGCTGGACGACCTCGGCTGGGGCGAGATCTCGGCCGGGCCGGTGGACGTCCAGGGCGTGCCCGCGACGCACCTGACCCTGATGACCGAGCCCGCCGTGGCGCGGCTCGCCCAGCAGATCCGCGCGCGGCTGGAGGACTCCGAGCCCGCCTCGGTGCTGAAAAACCGTTAAAACAAGGCAACTTGGCCCGTTCCTGGCATAATGGACGGGCTATGCACGACGAGCTGCTGCAAACGGCCCTGGCCGCCGCGAAGGCCGGAGCGGAAGTGGTGGGACGGTACTTCCGGCGCGAAGGCCTTGCGGTGGACCGCAAGGGAGTGAACGATTTCGTCACCCAGGCCGACCGCGAAAGTGAAGCCGCCGTGCTGGCCGAGATCCGCCGCCGCTTCCCCGACCACCGCATCCTCGCCGAAGAGGGCGGCGGAGCGGGGGAGGGCGACTCCGACTGCCAGTGGCTGATCGATCCCCTCGACGGCACCACCAACTTCATGCAGGGCCTGCCCGTCTACTGCGTGTCCGTGGCCTGCCGGCGAGGGAGCGAGCTGCTGGCCGGCGTCATCCACGACCCCGAAGGCAACAACGTCTTCAGCGCCACCCGCGGCGGCGGCGCCTCCTGGAATGGCCGGCGCATGAGCGTCTCCAGCCAGGACGGCCTGCGCGCCGCGTTCCTGGCCACCGGCTACCCGTTCCGGGCCCTGCCCACGCTCGACGTCTACCTCGACGTGTTCCGCGAGGTCTTCCAGCAGGCCAAGGCCATCCGGCGCTGCGGAGCGGCCGCGCTCGACCTGGCCTACACCGCGGCCGGCGTCTACGACGGCTTCTTCGAATTCCGCCTCTCGCCCTGGGACATCGGCGCCGGCGTCCTCCTCATCCGCGAGGCCGGCGGCGTCGTGTCCGACCTCGACGGCGGCGGGCGGTTCTTCCAGGGAGGCAACATCCTGGCCGGCGGCCCATCGCTCCACAAGGCGCTCCAGGCCGCGGTCGCGAAGCACGCCAGCGAAGCGGAGATCGACCGTCTCAATCCCTTCCAGTCCGCCCTGGAGATCCCGGTCGGCTGAAAGAAGGCCATGAAGCTCTGGCTGCCCCGCTGGTTCCGTCTCTCCCGCCTACGCCAGGACGGTCCTCCTCCCGAGACCTGGACCCTGGAGGTCCAGATCCACCCGAGCGACATCCGGCGCAGGGTCCGCTACCTCTTCCTCACGCGGCGGCAGCTCACCCTCTGGTGCATCCCGGCGCTCGTCTACCTCGCCTTCCTGACCGTGGCCGCCTGGACCGCGCCCGGCGTGATCGGCGGCATGCTCAACCGCCAGGAGTATGGCCTCCTGGTCTCCGAACGCACGCGCCAGGGCGAACGGCTCCAGGAGCTGGTCGGCCGCCTCGAGGAGCTTCAGGGCAGGAGCAGCGGGCTCAACCTGCGGATGGACAAGATCCTGCTCGCCTACGGCCTCGACGTGGACCGCCGGGCGGCGAGCCGGGGCCGTGCCGCCGATACGCCGCCGCCGGCGCCCGACTCCATCTATTCAGGCACCATCGAGCGCGGCAACCGCTTCCAGGAGCGGATCGGCGAGCGCCTGACCCTGCTGAGCTACTCCCTCCGGCAGGTGCGGGCCTACGAGCAGGAGCACAAGGAACAGGTGCGGAGCATCCCCTCCTTCTGTCCGATCCAGGGCGGTGACTTCGTCCTGATCAGCCCGTTCGGCCGCCGCCGCAGCCCGTACACCAAGGAATTCGAGCTGCACACCGGCCTCGATCTGGCCGCGCCGGTCGGCAAGCCGATCCTCTCCCCGGCCGACGGCACGGTCGTCTTCGCCGGCGTCTATCCCATGGGCCGGAGCCTCCACTGGTGGCGTTTCGGCAACCTCGTGATCGTGCGCAACGGCGACGGCTTCGTCACCCTCTTCGGCCACTGCAACGAGATCAAGGTGCGGGCGGGCCAGAAGGTGAAACAGGGCGACGTCCTCGCAACGGTCGGCAACACGGGCTGGAGCACGAGCCCGCACGTCCATTACGAAGTCCGGCGCAAGCTTGCGGACGGCCGGTGGGTGCCGGCCGATCCATTGATCTACATCCTGGACCATCGCTGGCAGAACGAGGAAAGGCTGCTGTTGCAGGCGCGCAATGCCCCGCCCGTCCAGGGCTACGAGCCGCTGCCCCCCCTCGTCGGAAAGTAGCAACCCATCATGAAAATGGATGAAGCCGCTCCCACCCTGATCATTCCGCGGGGCACGCGCATCGAGCTGGACGCGGAAGGCCAGCTCTCGATCCACGCGCCCGGCAACGTCGTCGTGCAGAACTCAGGCAAGTACGGCACCCTGGAATCGCTCGGCGGCTCGATCCGCATCGACCGCGGGGTGGAAGTCGAAGCCGCGACCGTGCGCTGCGTCGAGACCTGCTACGTGCAGGGCTTCCTGACCGCCTGGAAGGTGAGCGCGCGCTCGCTCCACCTGGAAGACGGCGCCCGCGCGCACGTGGTCCTCCAGGAGACCCAGAGGCTGGAGATCGGCAAGGACGCCCGACTGGTCGGCAACTTCTCCTCCGAAAAAGAGCTGATGGGCCTCTTCTCGCGCTTCGCCCACCAGGTCCGCACCCTGCCCTTCTTCGAAAGAAGGGCCCCGCAGGCCGGCCTGCCGAAGCCGCTCGACGACACCATCATCGTCCAGGCCCAGCCGGTCAGGAACCCCGCGCCGGCACCGCCGCCTCCGCCCCCGGAAGCCGCCTTCGAGGATCTCCCCGAGCCCCTCCTCTTCGCCATGGTCCTCCTGGAGCGCGAATCCGAAGCGAAGCTCCACCCCGCGGCCTCGCAGCGGGCCATCGACCAGCTCCACAAGCTCCTCCAGCAGCAGGACCTGGAGACCCTCCAGGCCACCTACCGAACCCTCTTCAGCCGCATCACCGAACCGAGAGCCGACGCCCAGAGAGCGCGAGAGCTGGTGGCGGAGTACTTCAGCAACCCGGCGTAGACCTCACCCCCTGTCCCCCTCTCCCATCTCCCACCCACGCCCCCGCCGGGAGAGGGGGAACCTTTCTGGGGCGATCTTGCCGAGTCCTGGCCGATTCAAGGCAATACCGCTGGCATGCGTCCCCCCTCTCCCGGGGTTGGGCGGGTGGGAGATGGGAGAGGGGGACAGGGGGTGAGGTTTCTACAGCCCCGTCACCCGCACCACCTCTTCGAACGTGGTGATCCCCTCGGCCAGCTTGCGCAGGGCGGACTGGCGGAGCGTGCGCATGCCGTTCTTCGTGGCTTCGCGCTTGATCTCCGGCGCGTCCGCGCCGTTCACGATCAGATTCTTGATCGCCTCGTCGATCGGCAGCATCTCGAAAATGCCCGTGCGGCCGATGTAGCCCGTGCTGCGGCATTCGAAACAGCCTTCGCCTTCCTTGACCTTCACCCGCTTGCCCGGCGGCACGGCCAGGCGCAGCGTCGCGATCTCCTCGGCCGTCAGGAAGCGCTCCGTGGCACAGTGCGGACAGATCTTCCGGAGCAGCCGCTGCGCCATCGAGCCCGCCAGCGTCGAGCTGATCAGAAAGCGTTCCACCCCCAGGTCCGCCAGGCGCGAGATCGACGACGACGCGTCGTTCGTGTGCAGCGTGGAAAACACGAGATGTCCGGTCAGCGCCGCCTGGATTGAATACTGAGCGGTCTCGGGGTCGCGGATCTCGCCCACCATGATCACGTCCGGGTCCTGCCGCAGGATGTGCCGCAGGGCGCTCGCGAACGTCACCCCGATCTTGTTCTGTACCGCCGTCTGGTTGAAATCCTCGTAAACCATTTCGATCGGGTCTTCGATCGTCGTGACGTTGATGTCGCGCGTGGCGATCACCTTGAGAGCGGAGTAGAGCGTCGTCGTCTTGCCCGAGCCGGTCGGACCGGTCACCAGCACGATGCCGTGCGGCCGGCTGATGAAATCGTTGAAGACCTGCAGCTCGTCGGCATAGAAACCGATCGCGGTCAGGTCCTGCATGAGCACCCCGGGATCGAAGATGCGCATGACAACCTTTTCGCCGAACGCCACCGGCAGCGTGGACACGCGCAGCTCGACCTCGCGTCCGCCGCGGGTGGTCTTCACGCGGCCGTCCTGCGGGCGGCGCTTCTCGGCGATGTCGAGGCGGGCCATGGTCTTGATGCGCGAGACCACGGCCGCGTGCACCACCTTCGGCATGGTCTGGATGTCGTGCAGCACGCCGTCGATCCGGAACCGGATCAGGCTGCGGTCGCGCTTGGGCTCGACGTGGATGTCGCTCGCGCGGCTGTCGAACGAGTGCTGGAGCATGAACTCGACCGCGTTGACTACGTGCTGGTCGCTCGACTCGATCTCGTTCTCGCTCTTCATGCGGACGAGCTGCTCGAGATTGCCGAGGTCGATGCCGGACGTCAGGTCGCGCTCGGCCCGCTTCACCGAATGGCGCAGGCCGTAGAACTCGGTCAGCGCCTTGAGCAGCTCCGGCTCCGACGCCACCACCAGCTCCAGGTCCCGGCCGGCGATCCGCTTGAACGAGTCGATCCCCTCGATGTCGTACGGGTTCGCGCAGGCCAACCGCAGCCGGCCGTTCGTCATCTCGAGGGGGATCATCCGGTGCCGCTTCGCGAACGGACGCGACATCTTGGACTCGATCAGGTCCGCGTTGAGCGACAGCGTGTCGATCCGTACGTGGTCCAGCTTCGCGTCCCGGGCGATCGCCTGGGCGATGTCGTTGTCGGTGAGCGGGGCCCCGGAATCCTTCAGGTTCGGCAGGCGCAGGCGGGTGACCACCTCGTAGGCGAGAGACTTCTGCTCGTACGCGCTCGACGAGCGCACGCGGCCGGGCACCAGCCGGGCCTCCTGCTTGATGGTATCTCCCTGCTCCGCGGTGATGAGGCCCTGGCGGACCAGGATGTCGGCGACCAGCTCCGGGGTGAGGCTCATAGGGAACCAAGTCTAAGCCCAAGCGCCGAATCGGGATAGACATCGGGGTAGACTGAGGGCCGGCTGGGAGGAAGGAGGCCATCTTGAGGAACACCCGACATCTCCTCTGCGCAACCCTGATGACGGTCCTGTCCCTGTCCTGCTCGCCGTCTCCGGCCGTATCGGAGGGGCAGGGATCGGGACAGAGCCGCCTGCCGATCGGCGAGATCAAGCTGCCGCCCGGCTTCAGGATCGACGTCTTCGCCGAGGACGTGCCCAACGCCCGCCAGATGGCTCTGTCCGCGAATGGCACCCTCTACGTGGGGTCGCGGGAGAAAGGCAGCGTCCACGCCGTGGTGGACCGCGACCGCGACGGCCGGGCCGACCAGGTCATCCGCATCGCCCACGGCCTCAACATGCCGAGCGGCCTCGCCTGGCGCGACGGCGCGCTCTATGTGGCCGACGTCTCGCGGGTGCTGCGCTACGACGGCATCGACAACCATCTCCAGGACCCGCCGAAGCCCGTCGTCGTCTCCGACTCCTTCCCCTCGGACCGCCACCACGGCTGGAAATTCATCGCCTTCGGGCCAGACGGCCTTCTCTACGTGCCGGTTGGCGCCCCCTGCAACGTCTGCGACGAAGAGAACCCGATCTACGCCTCGATCACCCGCATGAAGCCGGACGGCTCGGGCCGCGAGATCTTCGCCCGCGGCATCCGCAACACCGTGGGCTTCGACTGGCACCCGCAGACCAGGGAGCTCTGGTTCACCGACAACGGCCGCGACATGCTGGGCAACGACGTGCCGCCGGACGAGCTGAATCGTGCCCCCAAAGCCGGCATGCACTTCGGCTTCCCGTATTGCCATGGCAGCGGCATCAAGGACCCGAAGTTCGGTGACGGGAAGAACTGCGGCCAGTACACCCCGGCGGCCCGCGAGCTGGGTCCGCACGTGGCGGCGATCGGCATGCGGTTCTACACCGGCGCCATGTTCCCGGCCCAGTATCGCAACCAGGCCTTCATCGCCGAGCACGGCTCCTGGAACCGCGACACGCCGATCGGCTACCGCGTCACCCTGGTCAAAGTGGAAGGCGGAAAAGCGGTGAGCTACGACACCTTCGCCGAAGGCTGGCTGAGGCCGAACGGCCGCGCCTGGGGCCGGCCGGCGGACGTCCTCGTCATGCCCGACGGCGCCCTGCTGGTCTCGGACGACGAGGCCGGGGCCATCTACCGGATCACCTACAAGGGTTGAGACTGGCCGAGCGTCTCCGCCGCTGGTTCTTCCCGCCCGAGGTGGAGCTGCCGGAGCACGTCCGGCAGCTCCTGCGGGCCGTCTATCCGACCCTGAACATGGGCCTGGTCCGATTCCACCTGGGCATCCCGCACGTCTTCAACATGTTCGCCATTCAGGCCATCACCCTGCCGGGAAAGCTCCTGCCGCGCCGGAGCCGGATCTACGTCGAGCCGAAATACTGGGACCCTGGCTCCGTGGACGGCCTCGGCCTTTTGCTCCATGAGGCCTACCACGCCCTGCAGATCCAGGAGACCGGCCTCGGTCTCGGCCTGCTCAGGCCCTTCCTCATCCTCTATCTCGCCTGCGCGGCCGGCAACCGGTTCCAGTACGCGGGCCACCCCATGGAAGACGACGCCTACCGTGTGGCCGGAGATTCGGAGAGCCGGTTCGAATCCACCTTCCGGAACGGGAAGGAGATCCTCCCGGACGCCTGCGAATGCATGGCCACGCCCACGGCGGGCCTCTCCTTCTGGCGCCGCCTCGCCGAGAGCACGCCCGGCTGGAGCCGGGCCGGAGAAAGCCTTCGCATTCTCCTGGTTCCATGGGTCCTTCTCTGGTTCCTCATCTGGACCTCGGCGACGGCGATCCTCGCCATCCTGAAGGGCCTGGTGGAGCTGCTGGGAGCGCTGGTGGCCGGCGGGCTCTGGCTTCTGCCAGGCTGAAGAAACCGGTCCATTGGAAGCTTCCAACGTCCCGTTGGACGCGTCCAACGTCCCGTTG
>DATANP010000180.1:0-4198 GCA_036266195.1 Thermoanaerobaculia bacterium
CTATCTTCAGCAGGCCGTCCCTCCACAGATCGCGCGCCTGTCGTTGGGAAAAAGGAGACGACGTGCCGAGATCTCCGGGCACCTGTGTATGAGTGATGCTTTGCCGAAGTTCGATGATCCGGGTGAGGTGCTCCGCGTGACCTCCGACTACCACAGCCTCGACCACGTGCGGCTCGAGCGCTTCCTGGAGCGCCGCCGCGCCAACCGTTCGAGCCTGGAGCTCAGCCTCGCGGACAACCTGATCGAGGTCCTGCGCCGGGCCGACGGCTTCGTGCCGTCCGCGGCCGGCTCGATCCTGCTCGACAACCCGTCCGAGAAGCAGGAGGACCGGCGGCGCAACCTCCTGACCTTCATCGCGGCCTTCGGCGACAAGTCGGCGGGCCTCGTCGGCCAGACCATCCCGGCCGACCAGGGCATCGCCGGCCGGGTCTACCTCACCGGCGAGGCCTACGTCACGCCCAACGCGCCCACCGACCGGTTCTTCTACCGGCGGATGGACGAGCAGACCCG
This sequence comes from Thermoanaerobaculia bacterium, assembly GCA_036266195.1. GTDB lineage: Bacteria > Acidobacteriota > Thermoanaerobaculia > Multivoradales > UBA5704 > DATMER01. Next base: position 511 of record DATANP010000180.1, read on the forward strand.
CTACCAGACCCACTCGCTGATCGCCATCCCGATCCGCATCGAGCAGGAGGTCTGCGGCGTCCTGGAGCTGATCAACCGGCGCAACGCCCCGGGCTACAGCCAGGAGGACCGCAACCTCCTGGAGATCTTCGCGGGCTACATCTCCATCTCGATCCAGAACGTGCTCGACGGCCGCCAGGCCCAGGAGATCGCCAAGCGCGACAACCTGACCGGCCTGTACAACGACCGCTACCTGCACATCGCGCTGGCCGACACCATCCGGCGCTGCAAGGCCGGGGACATGGACCTGTCGCTCCTCTTCCTCGACCTCGACTTCTTCAAGCGGGTCAACGACACCCACGGCCACCTGGCGGGCAGCCAGGTGCTACGCGAGACCGGCCACCTCCTGCGCCAGAAGGTGGCGCGGGTGAGCGGCATCCCGGCGCGCTACGGCGGCGACGAGTTCGTCCTCCTCCTGCCGGGCTGCGACATGGAGGCCGGGATCGACGTGGCCGAGGAGATCCGCGCCGAGATCGTGGGCAAGACCTACTGCGACGGCCCGGGCGACATCCAGCCCGACCCGCTCCACCTGAAGGGCCTCACCTGCTCCATCGGCGTCGCCACCCTGAAGCAGCACCTGGCGGACGACCTCTCCCTCGAAGAGATGAAGAGCGCCCTCCTGCGGCTTGCCGACACCGCGATGTACGTCGCCAAGGAGACCGGCCGCAACCGCACCGCCACGGCCGGCCAGCCGATCCGCCGCCGTCCCCCCAGCCCGATTCGTTGACCCCCCGCGGGGCCGGTGCTAGGATGCCGCGGCTTTCCGCGGGATACAGAACGGACCCGCTTCGAACAACCCCCAGGGAATGAAAAGGGACCGCGCCAGACGACCTCTGGCCCGGGTGGAGCCATGACCGAACGGTACAGGATCGTCATTGCCGGAGCCGGAGGGATGGGCCAGGCCACCGGCCTGCTGCTGCGGGAGCTGGGCGACTTCGACGTGGACCTCTTCCTCGGCGACGCCGATGCCGCCAAGGCCCGCGAGGCCGCCGAGTGGATCTGCCACGAGTCGACCCGCACCGGCCTGGTCGAGCCGTTCCATCTCCCCCTGGAAGGCTCCAGCGAGGATTTCGACCGCATCCTCGGCGGCGCCCACATCCTCCTCGACTGCCTGCCCGGCGAACAGGCCGTGCGCATGGCCGGGCTCGCCCGGAGCAACAGCCTGCACTACGCGAACCTCACCGAGTACGTCGAAGAGACCAACCGGATCATGGAGATCGCGCGCGACGCCGAGCAGGGCTTCCTGCTCCAGACCGGCCTCGCGCCCGGCTACGTCAACGTGCTCGGCAATCGCCTCTTCCAGCGCTTCTGCCGGGAGCACGGCGTGGACAAGGCCGAGACCCTGGAGATGCGCGTCGGCGCCCTGACGCAGACCACCCGCGAGCCGCACCACTACGGATTCACCTGGAACCCCAAGGGCGTGGCCACCGAGTACGTCAAGGACGCGGTCGTCGTCCGCGATTTCCAGACCGTCACCCGCCCCTCCCTCACCGACCGCCGGACCGTCCTGATCGACGGCGTCCTCTACGAAGAGGCGCTCACCTCCGGCGGCGCCGCCGACCTGCCCTCCGCGCTGGCTGGCCGGGTGCGCAACCTCGACTACAAGACCTTCCGCTATCCCGGCCACTACAGTTGGGTCCAGGGCTTGGTCGACCAGCTCCGGAGCGAAGGCGCGCCCGAGGCGGAGCTGCCCAGCCGGCTCCTCGACCGCATGCTCGAAGTGACCCCGCTGGTCGAGGACGACGTGGTCGTCGTCTATGCCGCCGTGGAGGGCCGGGACTCGCGCGGCGCCCTCCATCGCCTCGAAAGCTCGCGCCTTATCCGTCCCCGCAAGGTCGGAGGCCACCGCCTCCGCGCCATCCAGACCACCACCTCCGCGGGCCTCGCGGAGTCGGCCCGGCTCCTCCTCCGCGACCGGCCGAAGGGGGTCTACTTGCAGAGTCAAATCAATCCTGAACGGTTCATGGACGGACCCTTCGTCTCGGCGATCTACGGCTGATCCTCCGCCCGGGAAGGCTCTCCGCGGCCCCTGGCCCGTCCGCTTTCTGTCCCTCTTCCGCCTTCAATTCGGGCGGAACAGCAAAACTGTGGAAAAAGTCTTGACTTCTGGCACGAGGCTTGCCCTCAGCGACTTGCGGTGGCCGTGCTGTTTTTTTCAAGTGATTGATCCACAAGCACTTACAAAGATTGCACAGAATTTTGGGCAAAGTGGACCAAGTGCCCGTTTCTCCGCGTATTTCGGGGCGAAACCGGGGCCTTTCCCACAAGGTTTTCCACAGGCTCTGTGGAGATCGAAGCTTTTTCCTGAATGCTCAGCGGATGAGCAAGCGCTGCCCACGGGTTGAACGCTCCCGAGCCGGACAGCCGTGGCTGAAGGTGCCCGCCGGGGTGCCCCGGAGAGTGGTCGCCGGAGGCAGATCGAGCTTCGCGAGCGGCGCGGTCCGGAGCTGCACGAGTGGCCATTGCGCCGGGAAGGGGCGCCGGCGGAAGGTGTGGAGCGAGAGGGCCAGGTCCGGCGTGGTGTCGATCTCCAACTGCAGGCGTCCGGTCACGCCGCGTCGTTCGGCGAAGGTGGGCAACGACGCGAGAAACGTCTCCTTCCACCCCGCATCCACGCCGGGCCAGCGCCTCACCTCCTCAATGGAGCGCGCGAGGAGGTCCGACTGCTCCTCCCAGAACGTGGCCGCCGCGAGGCGGGGCTCGGCCAGGAGTGCCCGGGCACCCCGGAGCGGAGCCTCGGGCGCGAGCGGCTCCAGGGCCATACGGTAGAAAGGGGGGAATGGGTTCAGGGGATCGAGAGCGCAGGCCGTGTCCAGAGCTTCGGGAGACCCAAGGAGCCCGGCGACCGTCCACAACGTGGGCACCGCCCGGCCGTCGCGGGCCGCCTCGAGAGCCATGCCTGGAGATTCGTCGAGCAGCGCGAGCCGCATCCTGTAGAGAGGAAAGAGAGGATCGATCCTCACCGCCCGCTGGAGCGCCACCCGGGCATCCCGGCCGGCGACCGCCCGGTCGTAGAACCACCGGGCCGCTTGGAGCGGCGCGAGCGCCAGCACTGCGAGCAGCCCATAGATCAGGACCGGACGCCGCGAGACCGCCGGAGCACGGTCTCCGGCCAGGGCGGCTCCGGCGGCCACGGCCGCGGCCAGGGGGAGAGCCTGGATCGCCAGCGCCGCGCTCCCGAGCGAAGCCACGGCCGCGCCCAGAAGCCCTGCCAGTCCAGCCAGCAGAAAGGCGGGGTCCTCCCTGTTTCCGGCCAGCCGGCGCACCAGGAACGCGGCGGCGAGAGCGAGGGCGAGGACCAGTCCGACCGCGCCCCCCTCGTAGGCCAGGTGGAGCGGCAGCGAGTGAAGCTCGCCGACCGACTCGCCGACCGGGCTCACCCCGGGCACGGGCTCGAAGAACGCCGGGGCCGTCCAAGCCGCGGAGCCCGGCCCCCAACCCAGCCACGGCCGGGCCAGGAACCCCGCCCAGGCGCCCTTGTAATAGACCACCCGGCCCTGCATCGACAGGTCCGTCCCGGCCAGGATGCTTGCGATCCGGACGCGCTGCGCATACAACCCCAGCCCCGCCATCAGCACGAGCAGACCGACGATCCGGGAGCGCCGGCTTCGGGCAAGAACGATCAGGACGACCAGAGCCTCCGCGGCCA
>DATANP010000181.1:0-10119 GCA_036266195.1 Thermoanaerobaculia bacterium
CGGCCGTGCACTGGAGCCTTTCGTCCCATTGGTAGGTGGGAGTGGTCACCGTCGCCGATCCCGGACCTGGATTGTCGACCGCCGTGAGAGTGACCTGGGCCGTGGTGCCGTTGGTGCTCTCGCCGGAGCGGGTGGCGAGCGTTTCACCACCTGACCAGGCGCTCCCCTGGAATGAGCCTCCCTCCGGCGTGAAGGTGACGGTGACCCTGGCCCTGCGCTGGTCCGGAGTGGTGACCAGGTTCACCGGACCGGTGAGCGGTGGTCCCTCCGAGTCGTCCGCCTTCACGTACCGCCACTCGATCTTCTTGCTGCAATTGTTGACCTCGGAGCAGCTCTCCGGGCGCACCTCCATCACCTTGCCGCCCGCCTCGAACTCCGAGTTCCACACCGTGCCCGACGTTTGCAGAGAGACGTCGGTCGGATCACAGCAGTGCACGACGATTTCGCCGCTGCGGTCGCCCGAAGGAGATTCCGGATCGGTATCGTTGACGTCCAGGCAGGACCCCGAAGTGCTCCACTCGTGCCGGGTGATCCGGCCGCTCGGTTTCAGCTCGAACTTCCCCCCGCTGTTTCCGTAGCAGAGGTCGAAGTCGTACCCGTGGCCGCCCACGAAGGGCACCATGTAGTAGATGCCGCCTCCCACGCAGAAGCTGACCCGCGTAGGCTGTCCGCTGCACCACTGGAAGAAGAAGCGATACCGCAGCCAGGCGTAGGCGGCGACGGTGAGCGAGTTGAAGTTGATCCTCGTTCCAGGAGCGAGGTGGTTCAGCGCCTCGCGCGTGAGGGGCTCGCCGAGGTCGTTGCTCAACGAGAGCAGGATGGCGGACCACTCCCAGAGCTCGTCGCTCGCCTGGATGGAGCCGCAGATACTGCCAGCGGCCTTGATACCGCCTTCGTCCGCGGCGGTCCGGCGCCGGATCTCGGAACCCTCGGGACTGACCGGCTCCTGCAGATAGAGGTTCGGCACGTCCGGCCGCAGCGAGCGTCCGGGCACGTCGAGCTCGGTGGTCGATACCGTCGCCTCCTCAAGGCTTCCGACGACGGTCACGGAGAGCGTCTGGTACTCGCCTCCCGGCTTTTGGACGCGGATGTCGTAGGCACCGACCGGCGCGTCCGAGCTGATGTACAGCAGGCCGAGCAAAGCCCCGTCGTTGCTGTTGTCGAGGTCGAGCACCTTGACCGCCGGATCGAGCGGCACCACCTGGGAGCCCGCCAGGTTGGCGCCTGCCACCATGAAGACGTGGACGTTGCCCTGCACGGGCTCCGACGGCGTGTAGACGTCGACGACGGGCGCCGTGCCCACCACCCGGAACTGACCGACGGCGCTGCCGCCCTCCGTCACGGCGGCGAGGTTGTAGAAGCCGCTGATGCCGGGCTCCGTCGCGTCGATCCGCACGGTGAGCGAAGTGCCCGCCTCGTTGATCGAGAGGAGCTCGGCCGTCGGGAAGACCTGGTCCGGAACGCCGCCCTCGACCGGCTCGGTGCCGATGGAGACCGCAGCCTCCTGCAGGTTGACGCCCGTCACCGTCAGGACTGTCTCGGAGCCCTGGTGGATGACCTTCGGCGAGATCGCCGTGATCGCCGGCTGAGGCACGACCCGGACGCGGTAGCGGCCGTTCCACTGCGCCACCCGGCCCGTGTTGTCCTTCGCGCACAGGTAGAGCACGTTGTCGCCGGAGGGCGCCGTGAGCGTGGCTCCCGCCGACGTGGCGGTGCCCGTCGTGCAGCCGGCGTCGAGGGCGGTGTTCCAGGCGTAGCGGACCGCCTGGACTCCCGAGCCCGTATCGCTCGCGGAGACCGTGGCCGTGCGGCTGGAGAACCAGGAGTCCGAGGCGTTGGTGGCGCTGACCGAGGGCGCGGAGCGGTCCACGCGCACGTAGATCGGCGTGTTCCAGCCGCTCAGCGCTCCCGCGGAGTCCTTGGCCTGGAACCAGTAGGAGCGCCGGTAGCCGTCACTCGGCAGGTCGACACCCGAGACCAGGATCGACGTGCCGCCGGTGAGCGTGAGGTTCGCCTCGCAGCCGCCGAAGACGCCCGCGCCCTTGTCGTTGCTGCGGCAGATCTGGTAGACGAGGCTGCCCATGCCGCCCGTGGACGCGGTGACGCTCGCCGTGAAGTCGCCCGTCACCCAGCAGTCGTCGGCGGTCGTATAGGCGCAGGCCACCGTGGTCGGGCCCGGCACCGTGGGCTTGCCCACGATGTCGATGGCCCCCGTGTTGAAGCCCGCGGCCAAGCCGTAGGTGTTCATCGTGGCCGGCGTGTCGCCGTCCCGGACCCAGATGTAGGTCACCCAGGCGCCCACGTCGGAAGCGGTCGGCTTCCAGGTGAAGACGTTGCTCGACTGCCAGTTGGGCGTGGTCACGTCCGGGATCCACGGGCCGCTGCCCAGACGCCGGAAGAACGCGTACTGGGTCGTGGCCGGGGTGCCGCCCGTGGCTGTGGCCGTGTAGGTGACGGTGTCGAGGTAGCTCGCCGGCTTCGGGCTCACCGTGCCGGTCAGGGTCAGGGGCGAGATCCGGTAGCGCCCGCTCCACTGGCCCACGCGGCCGGTGTTGTCCTTCGCGCACAGGTAGAGCGTGTTGTCGCCGGACGGCGCGGTCAGCGCCGCGCCCGCCGAGGTGGCCGTGCCCGTGGTGCAGCCGGCGTCGAGGGCGGTGTTCCAACTGTATCGGACCGCCTGGACGCCGGAGCCACCCGTCCCGGTATCGGTCGCGGAGACCGTGGCCGTGCGGCTGGAGTACCAGGTGGTGTCCGAGGCATTGGTGGCGCTGACCGAGGGCGCGTAGCGGTCCACCCGCACGTAGAGCGGCGTGTTCCAGCCGCTCAGGGCGCCCGCCGAGTCCTTGGCCTGGAAGTAGTAGGTGCGGCGGTAGCCGTCCGACGGCAGGTTCGTGCCTGAGACCAGGATCGACGTGCCGCCGCTGAGCGTGAGATTCACCTCGCAGCCGCCCCAGCCCGTGGTGTCGTTGCTGCGGCAGATCTGATAGACCAGCGTCCCGGAGCCGCCGGTGGAGGCGGTGACGCTCGCCGTGAAGTCGCCCTGCACCCAGCACTCGCCGGACGCGGTGTAGGCGCACGCCGCGGTCGTGGGACCTGGCACGGTCGGCGGTCCCAGCACGGTGACCGGCCCCGGGTTGCAGCCGGCGGCGTAGCCGTAGGTGTTCTGGGTGGCCGGCGTGTCGCCGTCCTTGACCCAGACGTAGGTCTCCCACGTGCCCGCTTCGGACGCGTTCGGCATCCAGGTGTAGGTGTTGCCCGTCTGCCAGTTGGGAGCGTTCACGGCAGGGATCCAGGTGCCGCCGGGTACCCGGTGGAAGAACGCGTAGCGGGTGGTCGACGGGATGCCGCCGCTGGCCGTGGCCCTGTAGGTGAAGCCGTTGACGTAGCTCCCCGTGGCCGGGCTCACCGAGCACGTCAGGCTCAGGGGAGCGGCCACCCGGTAACGCCCGCTCCACTGGCCCACCCGGCCGGTGTTGTCCATGGCGCACAGGTACAGCGTGTTGTCGCCCACGGGCGCCGTGAGGACCGCTCCCGACGACGTGGCCGTGCCCGTCGTGCAGCCGGCGTCCAGGGCCGCGTTCCAACTGTAGCGGACCGCCTGGAGACCCGACTGGGAGTCGCTCGCGGAGACCGTGGCCGTGCGGTTGGAGTACCAGTCCACGTCCGAGGCGTTGGTGGCGCTGACCGCGGGCGCATAGCGGTCCACCCGCACGTAGAGCGGCGTGTTCCAGCCGCTCAGGGCGCCCGCCGAGTCCTTGGCCTGGAAGTAGTAGGTGCGGCGGTAGCCGTCCGACGGCAGGTTCGTGCCTGAGACCAGGATCGACGTACCGCCGCTGAGCGTGAGATTCACCTCGCAGCCGCCCCAGCCCGTGGTGTCGTTGCTGCGGCAGATCTGATAGACCAGCGTCCCGGTGCCGCCGGTGGAGGCGGTGACGCTCGCCGTGAAGTCGCCCTGCACCCAGCACTCGCCGGACGCGGTGTAGGCGCACGCCGCGGTCGTGGGGCCCGGCACGGTCGGCGGCCCCACCACGGTGATCGGCATGGTGTTGAAGCCGGCGGCATAGGTATAGGTGTTCATGCCGGGCGGCGTGTCGGCGTCCTTGACCCAGATGTAGGTCTCCCAGGTGCCCGTATCGGCGGAAGTGGGGGTCCAGGTGAAGGTGTTGCCCGCCTGCCAGTTCGGCGCGTTGACGTCCGGGATCCAGGTGCCACCGGGGCGGCGGCGGAAGAACGCGTAGCGCGTCGTCGACGGGGTCCCGCCGCTCGCCGAGGCCGTGTAGGTGAACGAGCCGAGATAGCTGCCCTGCGTCGGGCTCACCGAGCCGGTCAGGCTCAGCGGCGACACCCGGTAGCGCCCGCTCCACTGGCCCACCCGACCGGTGTTGTCGCGGGCGCAGACGTAGAGCAGGTTGTCGCCGGACGGCGCCGTGAGCGTCGCGCCGGACGACGTGGCCGAGCCCGTGGTGCAATTCGCGTCGAGGGCGCTGTTCCAACTGTAGCGGACCGCCTGCACGCCCGATCCGGAGTCGCTGGCGGAGATCGTGGCCGTGCGGTAGGAGTACCAGGTCACAGCCGAGGCGTTGGAGGCGCTGGCCGAGGGCGCGTAGCGGTCCACCCGCACGTACTTGGGCGTGTTCCAGCCGCTCAGGGCGCCCGCCGAGTCGCGGGCCTGGAAGTAGTAGGCGCGCTGGTAGCCGTCCGACGGCAGGTGGCTCCCCGAGACCATGTACGACGTGCCGCCGCTGAGCGTCAGGTTCGAGTCGCAGCCGCCCCAGCCGGTCGTGTCATTGCTGCGGCAGATCTGGTAGACGAGGCTCCCAAAGCCGCCGGAGGACGCGCTTACGCTGACGGTGAAATCCCCGGTCACCCAGCAGACGCCGCTGGCCGAGTAGTCGCAGCTCACCGAGGTCGGGCCAGGCACCGTGGGAGGTCCGATGACGTCGATCGGCATCGTGTTGTAGCCCGCGGCATAGCCATACCCGCCGCTCGCGCTGGCCGGCGTGTAGGCGTCCTTGGCCCAGATATAGGTCTCCCAGGTGCCCACGTCGCTGATCGTCGGATGCCATTGGAACGTGCCGCTCGACTGCCAGTTGGGGGAGCTCACGCTGGGGATCCACGTGCCGCCGGGCCGGCGGCGGAAGAACGCGTACTGGGTCGTGGCCGGATCGCCGCCGCTCGCCGACGCCGAGTAGGTCACGGTGCCGACGTAGCTCACCGGCTTGGGACTGACCGAGCCCGTCAGGGTCATCTGCGCGGAAGCGGCCTGCGGCAGGACGACCGCGGCCAGACCGAGAACAGCAGTGAAAATCAACCCGGATTTCATTGAATTCGACACGAGATCCTCCCTGCCGGCGATACGGCTTTGACAGGAAAGACCCCGAATCGCGCCTGCCGTTTACCGGCCGACGGCCGCGAGCGCCCTTTCGACGACCTCGTCCCGCCCCTCGGCGATACCGCGGAGGGTGCGGTAGGCCGGCACCGTGGGCGCCACGCCGATGCCTTGGAGCGGCGAGTCGTCGTGCTTGAGCACGCGCTGGCCGCTCCACGTCAGGCGCCAGCCCCCGGGCAGGTCGGCCCGGTTCATGGGGCCATTGCTGCCCCCGGACCGGGCGCCCACGATGTCGGCCATCTTGTAGGCCTCGATCATGGTGAGCAGCGTCTCGGCATAGCCGTCGGAGCGGCCGTCCGCGAGGAACGCCACCCGGCCGCGGAACCGGGGCGCCTTGGGCTCGATGGTCCAGAACGTGGTCATCCACTCGACGTCCCGGTGATCCGGGGCCATGACCACCGGCACCTGCCACTTCGAGCTGGCGGCCGTCCTATCGATCAGGTGCGAGAGAAGCACGGTCGACACGTTGCGGCCCCGGCGCAGGTCGAAGACGATCCCCTTGGCCGCCGCCAGCCGCGGCGTCAGCGCCTCCAGGTCCTCCTCCTCGATCCGTCCGAGATCTATATAGAGGACGCCCGGCCGGGGCTCGGCGACCGGCTGGAGGGGAGTGCCGACCGGGAGCTTCTCGTACGGAGTCTCCCGGGTCAGAGCGATCTCGGAGCCGCCCTGGAGCCGGAGCGTCATGCGGGAGCCCTTCGGACCAAACAGGAGGGATTCGAGAGCCTGCCACTGCCGGGCCTCCGGAGTGCCGGCCGAGGCCAGCGCCTCCTCCGCGGCCAAAACCTCCAGTGCCGGCCGTCCGTCCAGGGCCTCGACCACATCGCCGGGTCGGATGCCCTGCGTACCCTCAACCACACCGGTGACCACCAGCCGTCCTTCGGCCACCTCCCAGGCCAGCGGCAGGGCTCCGTACAGCCCGCCTTTCGGAGGCACGATGTTCGCCCGGGAGTCGTGGAGAGGCGCGAGCAGAGCGCGCATGGAGCGGAGGAACGCCTCGCGGTCCCGGGAGTCGGCCGTGGCCAGGGCCGGGCGCAGGGCCGCGCGCCACGCGGGATCGTCCGGACTCAGCTCGGGATGGAGATGCTGGAAGATGCCCCAGGCGAGCGCCACGGCGGCCATCCAGGCTTCCGGGGTGTCGGCCTGGGTGTCCACATCCAGAGCCGGCGCGGGCGTGTGCGGAAGCGTCCCCTCGGCATCGGCATGGAGCGTGACCGGCAGCCAGGCCGTTACGCCGCTTCCGAGGTCCGCTTCCAGGACCTGGGCGGGCTGGACGAAGCGAGGGGTGGCGATCGGGTCGCTGCTGATCTCGGCGCAACTGCCTGCACGGCAGGAATACACATAGGGGCCGACGGAGCGGCGAGGATCGGAGGCAATCCCCGGACAGTTGCCTTCCTGACATTGGCTCACCCTCCGCAGGACCAGGTGATATCCGGCCCGGACCGACTCGTAGGGGAAGAGCCAGCCTGGCGGCTGGGCGCCGGGCTCGCCGTCGTCAAAGCCCGGGTTGAGGAGGATCGACCCTCCGCCGCCGCCCACCGCCGCGAGGGAGACCTCGTCGATCCAGACCTTGCCGCCGCCTGTCATCACCAGCATGACGAGGATCCTTTCGGCGTCCGGCGCCACGTCGCCCTCGATGTCGACGGGCTTCCAGGGCGTGCTGCGGAGAGGGCGGTCCGCCATGTTGTCGAAGAACCCGGGCTTGCCGCCGGCCCGGTCGACCCGGAGGCCGAGTTGGACGCGGCCGTCGCCCACCATCTCCGCCCGGATCCAGGCGCGCAGACGGACCCGCTTGCCCTTGAGCGAGTCGGGCACGAGCACCGCCTGGGCCAGGGTGCCGTAGCCGGGAGGGTTGCGGTCGTCGATCCGCTCGCTGGAAAAGAGCTTCAGGTCGGAGTCGAAGTGGCCGCCGTAGTGCCGCCAGGCCACGATCCGGGCGTCGCCGGAGGGAGGCCGAAGCTCCGCGGGCGTCTCCGGGCGCTCGCCTGTCGGCCGCACCCTCAACGTGGGAGCCAGGGGCCGGAAGAAGTCCTCCAGCCCGCGCGCCAGATCTCCGGAGTCCCGTACGCTGGAGACCCCGGCCACGGCCACCCGGTTCCAGTCCGCCGCCGCCACCGCGTCCGACGGGTGGAAGAACCGGACCAGCGCCATCAGCCGGGTGAAGGCTTCGAGATTGTCGAGCTGGCGGTCGGTGAGAGCCTGGGCGGAGGCGGCGGTAAAGAAGATCGCGAGGAGGGCGGCGAATTTCCGCATGACCTATTGTGCCTGCTGCCGCAGATCGATTTCCCGCCCTCCGTCCAGCCGGACTGCGAGCCTCTCGAACGCCCAGGCGCCGGCCCGTTTCCCGGCCAGCACGGCGAGCCGGCCGGCGGCTTTCGGTCCGCGGAGCAGCACCGTGAAGTGAGCCTGCCCCGAGGCGCCGTCGTCCTCGAACACCGCGAGGCGCGGAGCGTCGGACTCGATGGGAGAGCCGAGGGCTTCCAGGACGCGCGGGTCGTGGCGGGCGCGCGTCAGCGCCTCGGAGAAGACCGCCGAGTGAACGAGCGCGGTCATCGGCGTGCCGCGGACCCCGAAATAGGCGAGGAACCCGGCGAACACCAGGAAGGGCAGGGCGATCAGCGACAGGACGAGGTACTGGCCCGGGGTCTTGCGGTTGTCGGAAGCCATGACGATTCGGAGGATACCGAACCCGAAGGGTGCTTGTCAATCACCTATTGCTGCCGTATATTCCTTTTCGGCTCGAATGTCGGAGGTATTCGGACGTCGAGCCGACGATCTTTGACAATCGATTCATGAGGTTGGGGCCAATGCGCCCGGCCTCGAAGCCGTCCACCCCGGGGGTTGGATCTCCAGCCCCCGGGGAGCGGCGGCTTCTCCCCTGGGTTGGACGGCCTCTCCCGGAAGTGCGGAGGTCCGCCCCCGGGGGTGGACCGTTTCTCCCCCGGGGGTGACGGTTCACCCCCGGGGCTGGATGACTTCCAGCGCGGGTTGGTCAGTTCCGCCCGTGGGGTGAACGGCTCGCCTCCGGGGGGTGACGGTTCCGAAGTCGCTCGCAACCGCCTGTCATCCGGCAGCGGCGGCTCAGCGTAGACTGGGCGGACGCCAAACAAGGAGGGGAGAGATGGGAAACCTGGGTACGGTCAGGGGCGTGGAGTCAGTGAGGCGTTGGAGGATTGAGGCGGAGAGGCTTCTGCCCAGGAGCGACCCGCCAGACCTCTCCGGTCTTCGAGAGCCAGACGGAGACTCCGTCAGGGTCCAGGTAGAGCCAGCGGTCGAAGGGGTCGGGCGGCACGGCCGCTGAGTGGGCGGGAAGATATCGAACCTTGCCTGAGCCCGGGATGAGGGTCAGGAACCAATGTCGCTGGCGGCCGGTCGAGTCAGAGCAGACGTAACGGAGCACCAGTCCGCTGAATCCCTGAACTCGATTCAATCGAGCCGTGCCGTCTTCCCCGGGACTACATGCAATGGTGGTTGGCACACTACGGTTTAGCCGATGGTCATAGAGGACAAGTCGCTGGTGCCTCCCCCAATAGAGAGCTGCGGCCCAGGTCCAGGTCTGATAGTCAATGTCGGCACTGTAAAAGTCCACGGAATCCGGGCGCCGGAAGACATCACCCCATATGAAATCCCTGATTCGGAGTTCCCCTAGAATCCGAGTCCAGTCTCCATTCCTATGGCGCCTCCAAACCTCGGTCTTTCTCCCTCGGATTGGCTGATAAGAAAAAAAGAATTGGCTGGCGGCAAGATTGAGAGGCCCATCGGCTAGCGGAAGCAGGGGCTCCAGATCCGGTTTCGTGGATGGCATAGGGAGTGCGCGTCGCCTGATCTCCGTCCTGGCCTCTTGGAAGGAAAGGATGCGAGATCCGACGATGTAGTAATGCTCGGCGGCCCCATGCTTCTTGGATGCCTCGTGACGAATCTGGCCCCCTTGGTCGAGCCACCATGCGTTCAGACTGGCTACCCCGGGGAACACTACGACAGAGCCTGTTTCTATCGACCAGACATGTGGAGATTGGTAAAGTTCTGAGGCGAGGATCTTCCGAAAGCTGCCGTCCTGGTCGGAGAGCCAGTATACAGTGCCGGTTCCCTTGTGTGAAGTGACAAGCATGAGACCGCCCTTGGCAAACTGATGGAGGGATCCGATCCCGGGAAATCTTCTGACGGAAAGGACGTGCAGGTCCGGGCTCAGACGGTACCAGGACGTAGAACCTTCACAGGGAAAACCCCCACAATCGATGGGAGTATTGTGGGTAATCAAAGCGTTCAGCACGGTGCCGGAGGTGGACCAGGAAAGCCCGTGAATGCCCGGCTTCTCCTGCCAACCAATCAAGCTGCCATTTTCCAGGTTGACAATGCCGACCCGCGTAAAGACTGATCGTTTCTTGAGTTTCTGGTGGATGAATAGAAACCTGCCGTCGGCAGAAACTGGCAGCGCGTCGCCTAAGTCCCCGCCGGGCGTCGGCTGCCACTCGTCCCGCAAAGCGGTCAGGCTTGTGCTGCTGAAGACGATTACAGTCAAGCTCGCGAATAGGACGAAACCAAGCACCGCTTCGGCAAGAGTTTGCGCTGTGCGCCTCCCGAGATGAAGCTCACCTCGGCAGAAGGCGCGATGAGCCACGGCAGCCCAGAAAAAGGCAAGAAGCAGTGCGCCGGTTGATACGTCAAGCAGAAAGCTTGGCGAGTAAGGTCGGACTTGGTAGAATACGCCGGCATTTAGCAGCAAGATGAGAGTA
>DATANP010000182.1:0-3510 GCA_036266195.1 Thermoanaerobaculia bacterium
CCCGGCCCCCTCTCCCGTCACCGGGAGAGGGGGAGACTTGTTTCCTCTCGCAACGGACGGATCGAATGTGAGATACTTGGCGCCTCAACCGGGTAGTACGATGGTTTTGGGAGGAGTCGAGTGAGCCGGCATCCGAGTCCCCGTGAGCTTGAGAGCTTCCTGCAGGGCACGCTGTCCCAGAAGGCGCTCCGCAAGGTCGTCCGGCACCTCGCCAGGCCCTGCGACCTCTGCCGGACGCTCGTCGCCGGTCCGATGCTGGTCATGGCGGGCCACGAGGACCCTCCAGACGGAGGCGGCAGGCCGGACGCCTACGACGAGGCGATCGATCGGGCCTTCAGCGCCGCCGTGCGCTGGGCCGAGAAGCGGCCGGTCCCCCGGAGACGGTCCGAGCGCCTGATCGAGGACGTCCTCGGCGGCCGCAAGGAGTGGACCGACCTCACCCCCGAAGACGTCGCCGCCCTGGACCCTCTGACCTGGGTGGAGGTCTGGATCGAGCGGTGCAACGCACTCCGCTTCCAGGACCCCGGGGGGATGATCCGGGCCGCCGAGTCGGCCTGCGCCGCGGCCCACGGCCTCGACATCGCGGTCTACGGTGAGACGAAGTGCTTCGACACCTGCGCCCTGGCCTGGGCCGAGCTGGCCAACGCATACCGCGTGGCTGACCGGCTCGACGCGGCCGAGCGAATCCTCGGAGACGCCGCCGACTTCCTCGCGGCCGGCAGCGGCGACACCCTCCTGCTCGCCCGGCTGGCCGAGATCAGCGCCTCGCTGGCCTGCGACCGCCGCAGCTTCCCCATGGCCCACCTCGCCGCGGAATGGGCCCGATCCTGCTACCTGGAAGCGGGCGACACGCACAGGGCTGGGCGGGTATTGCTCATGAGAAGCCATTTCTCCGCCTGCGATGGGAAACCCGAGGAGGCCCTGGGATGGCTGTTGGAGGGCATAGAGCTGCTTGATCTCCAGCGCTCGCCCGAGCTTGGCCGTTCCATTCTCCAGAACTCGATTCAGCTTCTCGTCCGCGTCGGCCGCTTCCAGGAGGCTCAGCGCCTGCTCTGGACGGCCCGCCTCCACCGGCTGCTGCCGGAGGAGGGCCTGAACCGGGTCCGGCTCCGGGCTACCGAGGGGACGATCTGGGCGGGCCTGGACGATCTCGACCGTGCGGAACAGGCTTTCCAGGACGCCAGAGAAGGATATGAAGGCTTCGGCCGCTTTTACGACGCCGCCATCGCCGGGCTGGAGCTGGCGAAGGTCTGGCTTCGCCAGGGGCGGGAGGCCGAGGTGATGCCGCTGGCGCAGGAGCTGGTGGACACCTTCCTCGACCTGGACATCCGCCGCGAGGCCGTGGCAGCCCTGATGTTGCTCCAGGAGGCCTGCGCCCGGAGGATTCTGACGCTCGACCTGGTCGACCGCGTCGCCGACTACCTGCGCGAGCTCGAAGAGCTGCCGGCCACCGCGGCGGCGCCGGCCTTGCCGGAGGGTTAGCCGTCCTTCTTCTTCTGCGGCTTGCGGGCTCGCCTCTTCGGAGGCTCGGGCGTCTCCGTCCCGCTGGCGGCCAGGAGGCGGCGCACCAGATCCTCCATGGCTGGCGTAACGTTTTCGAGGTCCACCGGGGGCGGCGCCGGAAGGGGGTTGGGCTCGCGGCCGGCCTGCTGCCCCATCTGGTCGAGGAGCTCGAGGATGCGCTCGACGCTCCTCACGGCTCGTCCTTCCCTTTGCCTCGCCTGCTGCGAGGCTTGGGGCCAGCCTCGGGAGCCTTGGGCTCCTCCTTCGGCTTCGTCCCCAGCGTGTCGGCGAGCATGCTCTGCACCATCTGCTCCAGGATCGGCCTGACGAGGTCGACGTCGAGCTGGGCCGACAGCGAGGACATGGACTTGACCTGGGCGCGCTGCTTCAGGGCGTCGAGCATCGCCATGACCCGCTCGACGGTCGTGGCCCCCTTGGGCAGGACCTCGTAGGCCATGTGGAAGAAGTCCTCGGGAGAGAGGTCCAGGGTGGCGGCCACCTCCAGGATGTGCCGCAGCTTGAGCTCGCTGCGGCCGGAGAAGATCCGGTTGAGCGTCCCCCGGCCCCAGTCGAGGTCCCGTTCCACGTCCCGCACCGTCCGGTGCTTGAAGCGCATGTAACCCTGGAGAAGGTCGGTCAGCCGGTCGATCTCCTCTTCAAGGGATTCGATCTTCTCTCGCGTGACTTGGGTCATGCCGTCATCCTACATCGGCACGCCAGGAACGACAACCCTGCACGAAAAACACGTTGCGAGCAGAGCCCCGCCGCATCGCGCGACCTCGGCGGGGCCTGCCGAGCCCCCGGCATATCTCCATCTCCCCCCAAGGGGGCCTGCCGAGCCCCCGGCACAGTTCTACCTCCCCCCGAAGCGGCCTGCCATGCCCCCGGCACGGCGCCTTTCTCCACCCGCGGGGCGCGTCATCCCCCTCGACACAGTTCCACCTCCCCCCTCCGGGGCTTCGCAGACTGTCGCGGGGGCTCGGGGAATCCGATCGGCCGTAGACAGAAACGCCAGCTCGATCGTAGATATGGAGCATACAGCGGCCAGAGTGTCGCACGACATCAAGCACGAGCTTGAGGCAGGATTCGCGAGCTGTTGCCGGGAACAACAGAGAGAGTCGGCTGGCTCAATGACGAGCAAAGCCTTTTTGAGAGAAGGAGAAACACCATGCCAAACAAGTCGTCGTACGCGGACTTCATGACGGATTGGGAGCGCCTGCTCCAGGCCGTGAACAACAATGGGAACACGCTGCCGAACATGGTAGACCCGGTCACGGCCTTGACGAACGTGCTGACCGAGATCCGGTCCATCACGGCGCGCCAGGACTATCACCGGGCCGGGCTGCGCGGGGAGACCCGGCGGCTCCGGGAGCTGCTGACCGAGGGCCGGGACAACGCCCTGCGCATCCGCTCGGCCATCCGGTCGCACCTGGGGCCGCGCCAGGAGAAGCTGGCCGAGTTCCGCATCCCGGTCCTGGGCCGGAACCGTCCGGTGAGCACGCAGCCGGTGCCGCCGGTGCCGCCGCCTGAACCCACGGAGTAGCCACCTGACCGAGGCCGGCCGGCGCTGGGTGCCGGCCGGCCTTTCCGCCATAATGTGACTTGTTTATGTGTCTATTTTCTCCCTGGACGCCTTGCTCCGCAGCCAGGGTGCTGCTAGCCTTCGGAAGTCCTAGCCGCTCTTCAAGTACGTGGGATTGGAGGCATCCTCATGGCCAGTACGACAGCGACATTCTCTGAACCCGAGAAGCAGCCCGCTGCACAGACCACGGCAAAGGGCGCCGACCTGGAAAGGTGTCTTGAGCTCATCGCACCGGCCGCGGCCGAGGTCTTCGGCGCAGATCCGAGAGTGCGTGCATTTGGTATCACGCTTCATCCTGCGGGCAAGTACGGTTTCGCGGCCACTCGCAACGTCGAGGCCATCCTTCCGCTGGGGGGCGGGGAACCGGAGCCTGTTCGGGAGTTTCAGAAGATTCCCGTCATGTACGATGAGACCTTCGGAGAGGT
>DATANP010000183.1:0-4672 GCA_036266195.1 Thermoanaerobaculia bacterium
GCCCTCGGCCTGCACCTCGAACAGGCGCTCGACCGCCATGTACTCCAGGATGCCGCCCAGGCTCCCGGAGAGGTGCTGGTAGAAGCGGTTCTCCAGGATGCGGCGCGACGACTCCGGGTCCGGAGCGTAGCGCTCGATCAGGCGGTCGAAGGTCTGGCGGGCGTCGAGCAGGCTCGCGCTCAGCCGGCCCGGCGCGTCGAGAGGCACCGGCATCTCCTGGTTCTTCGCCTCCTCTCCCACTCCCAGCGCATCCTTGAGGCGGAGGGACGGATCGAAGGTCATGACCAGCGTGTCCCGGCCCTGGCGCGCCGAGAGGACGCCCATCGAGGCGGCGAGCGTGGTCTTCCCCACGCCGCCCGAGCCCACGACCACCACCAGCGGATGCCGGTCCGAGATCAGCTCCATGACTCGCCCCCCCGCTCCAGGCAGGTCTGAAGCGCCCTGATCAGGCCCGGCCCGCGATTCATGGCCAGGAGTGGAAGGTCGGCCCGCGGCCCCTCCCACTCGGCGGACACCCGGGCCATCTCCACCTCGTTGAGCTTCCGGCGGCGGCGCCAAAGCGAGACCAGCTCGTTGTCCATGCCTTCCTGAGGCGCCGGAGGATACAAGCCGTTGACGATCAGCAGCTCGGGGTCGCGCTTCACCTTCTGGCGCAATGCCTGGCGCAGCTCGACCGCCTCCTGGACTGGCATCTCCTCCGCCTGGGTGACCACCACGATGCCGCAGCGCTCCGGGTCGGACACGAACGTGGCCAGGTCGCCCGCCATCTCCGCGAAGGGTCCGCGGCGGATCACGTCCGAGACCAGGAGCGGCGCCGCCAGGAGGGAGACGCCATGGCCGGTGGCCGGCGCGTCGAGGACCACGGTGTCCAGCTCCGGCGCGCCCAGCCCACCCAGGCGGTTGAGCAGGCGCCAGGCGTGACCGAGGATGGCGATCTCCTTCAAGCCCGGCGCGCCCGCGGCGAAGTGCTGGTAGATCGGGCTGTCCAGCACCCGTCGGGTGAGCAGCTCCAGCTTCAGGCGCTCGCGGATCACCTCGTCCAGCACCTGCCGCGGCTTGAGGTTCTGCACCCAGAGCCGCGAGCCCGCGGTCTCGATGTTGCCGCCCGACGGCGGCACGCCGAACATCTGGTGGACGTTCTCGCGGGGGTCCACCTCGACGATCAGCGTGCGACGGCCGGCCTGCGACAGCGCCCGGCCCAGCAGGGCGGCCACCGTCGTCTTGCCGACCCCGCCCTTTCCCGTGACCATGACGAGCTGCCGGCGGGTGAGGGGTTCGAGAAGGTTCATGGGGTGGTGTCTCCGTGCAAAGCATATGCCGCGACGCGGCGAACGACTATACCAAGTCTCGCCCGGTTGCTTTCACGACTTTGCCGCGATACAACCGCATCTGCCATGTCCTTCCCAGAGACCCGACTCCGCCGCTTCCGCCGTACGCCGACCCTGCGCCGCCTGGTGCGGGAGACGCGTCTTTCCCCTGACAACCTCGTGCTGCCGCTGTTCGTCTGTCCGGGCGAAGGCGTCGAGAAGCCCGTGGGCTCGATGCCCGGCGTGGCCCAGCAGTCGGTCGACCGCATCGTGGAGACCTGCCGGCTCGCCTTCGCCGAAGGCATCCGCTCGATCCTCCTGTTCGGCCTCCCCGACTACAAGGACGAGGTGGGCAGCGCCGCCTGGTCGCCGGACGGGATCGTCCAGCGCGCCATGCGCGCCCTCTCCTCCGAGCTGCCGGACCTGATCAAGATCGCCGACGTCTGCTTCTGCGAGTACACCAGCCACGGCCACTGCGGCGTGCTTCACGGCCACACGGTGAACAACGACGTCACCCTGGAGAACCTCGCCAGGCAATCGGTCTCCCTGGCGGAGTCGGGCGCCGACATCATTGCGCCGTCCGACATGATGGACGGCCGGGTCGGGGCCATCCGCAAGGCGCTCGACGCGGCCGGCTACCAGGACACGCCCATCCTCTCCTACGCGGTCAAGTTCGCCAGCGGGTTCTACGGTCCGTTCCGCGAGGCCGCCGAGTCGGCGCCCTCCTTCGGCGACCGCCGGTCGTACCAGATGGACCCCGCCAACGGCCGCGAGGCCATGCGCGAGGCCGCCCTGGACGTCGAAGAGGGGGCCGACATGCTGATGGTCAAGCCCGCCCTCCCCTACCTGGACATCCTGGCCGGGCTGCGCCAGCGCTTCGACCTGCCGCTCGCGGCCTATCACGTGAGCGGCGAGTACTCGATGATCAAGGCCGCGGCCGAGCGCGGCTGGATCGACTACAACCGCGTGATGATGGAGTCGCTGATCGGCATCCGCCGCGCCGGCGCCGACCTGATCATCACCTACGCGGCCCGCGAGGCGGCTCGCCTGCTGGCGGAAGGATGGGTGGAATGAGAACCCCTCACCCCCTAACCCCCTCTCCCATCGCACTCCCACCCTCCCGGGAGAGGGGGAACACACCTGAAGCAACCCACTTTCAACAAGGCTCTTTCTCCTCAGCAACGTCCCCCCTCTCCCGGCGGACGGGAGGGGATGGGAGAGGGGGCCAGGGGGTGAGGGGTCTATGAGCCTGCTCGAACGGGCCGAGAGGGTCCTGCCCGGTGGCGTCAATTCGCCGGTCCGCGCCTTCCGCGGGGTCGGCGGCGACCCGGTGTTCGTCCGCTCGGCCCAGGGGGCGTACCTCGAAGGCGAGGACGGCCGGCGCTACATCGACTACATCGGCGGCTACGGTCCGCACATCCTCGGCCACCGCCACCCGTCCGTGGTGGCCGCCATCCACAAGGCCCTCGGCCGCGGCACCGCCTTCGGGGCACCGACCATGCCAGAGGTCGAGCTGGCCGAGATGATCGCCTCGGCCCTGCCGGCCGTGGACATGGTCCGGCTCGTCAACTCGGGCACCGAGGCCACCATGTCAGCCCTCCGCCTCGCCCGGGCCGCGACCGGCCGCAACCAGGTCGTCAAGTTCGAGGGGTGCTACCACGGCCACGCCGACCCGTTCCTGGTCGCCGCCGGCTCGGGCGCCATGACCATCGGCGTCCCCTCCTCGCCGGGCGTGCCCGCCGCGGTCACCGCCGATACCCTGGTCGCCCCCTACAACGACCTGCCCGCGGTCGAGGCGCTTTTCACGGCCAGCCCGGAAGGGATCGCGGCGATCATCGTCGAGCCGGTCGCCGGCAACATGAGCCTCGTGCCGCCCGAGCCCGGCTTCCTCGAAGGGCTGCGGAGCCTCTGCGACCGCTACGGCGCGCTCTTGATCTTCGACGAGGTCATGACCGGCTTCCGCGTGGCCTGGGGCGGCGCCCAGAACCTGTTCGACATCCGGCCCGACCTCAGCACCTTCGGCAAGGTCATCGGCGGCGGCATGCCGCTCGCGGCCTACATGGGACGGCGCGACCTCATGCAGAGGATCGCCCCGGCCGGTCCCGTCTACCAGGCCGGCACCCTGTCGGGCAACCCGCTCGCCGTGGCCGCCGGACACGCCGCCCTCACCGAATTGTCGGCGGACGTCGACTGTCCTTATGAGAGGTTGGAAAACACGGGAGCGAAGCTCCAGTCCGGCTTCGAGGAGTCGGCCCGCCGGCGTGGCATTCCCCTCCGGATCCAGCGCCAGGGCTCGATGCTCGGCCTCTTCTTCACGGACAGTCCGGTGAAGAACCTTCAGGACGTCCACGCCACGGACCGCCAGCGCTTCACCCGGGTCTTCCACCGGCTGCTCGGCCAGGGGGTCCACTTTCCGCCGTCGGCCTACGAGGCGCTCTTCCTCTCCACGGCGCACGGCGACGCGGAGATCGACGCCACCGTCGAGGCTTTCGACCGGGCCCTCTCCGAGGAGTCCTGATGCCGGATGTCCTCGTCGTCGGCGGCGGCATCATCGGCCTCGCCTGCGCGAGAGAGCTTGCCCGGGCCGGACACCAGGTCGAGGTTCTCGAACGTCTCTCGGCCGGAGCCGAGGCGTCGCTCGCCGCGGCCGGCCTCCTCTCGCCCATGGCCGAGACCGTCGCAGGTCCGCTCCTCGACGCCTGCCGCGCCTCGCGCGACCTCTGGCTCTCCTGGGTTCCGGCGCTCAACGAGGAGACCGGCCTCACCGTCGAGCACGATTCGAGCGGCGCGATCCTGATCGCCATGGACGACCGCGAGGAGGTCTGGCTGGACCGCGTGGCGGCCTCGGCGCGCGGCTGCGGCGAGATGGTCGAGGAGATCGACGGCTCCGTCCTGGCCCGCTGGGTGCCGGACGCCTCGCCGGGCATCCGCCGGTCTCTCCTGCTGCCCGGCGAGCACCGGGTGGACAACGTCCAGGCGACCACCGTCCTCTCCATCGCCGCCCGGAAGGCCGGCGTGGTCATCACACACGGCGCCGAGGTGGAGCGGATCGAACGCGCGGGCGACGGCGTCCGGCTCGTGGGCCGGGACCGCGACTGGGAGGCGGACCTGCTGGTGATGGCCGCCGGCGCCTGGAGCGGCCACATCCCGGGCCTCCCTCCCCTGCCGGTGCGCCCGGTGCGCGGCCAGATGCTGATGCTCGGAGGCGTGGACTGGCCGTGGAACGGCAGCCTTCGTGGCCCGCACGACTACGTGGTCCGGCGCGGCGCGACCGGCCTGCTGGTGGGAGCCACGGTCGAGGAGGTCGGTTTCGCCTCGCACCCCACGGCCGGCGGCGTCGGGCAACTGCTGCGCTTCGCCCTGCA
>DATANP010000184.1:0-6276 GCA_036266195.1 Thermoanaerobaculia bacterium
GCGAGCGATGGCGGCTACCTGCCCATTCCCTACCAGAGCAACTGCCCGCCGGGCTAGGCGGGTCTCAGGCGCTCAAGGGTGCCCGGGAGGAGCGCCGGCGGGGGCCTCGCGGTTGACCACCTGCGAGACCTCGGGCTCCACCCGGTAGCTGCCGGACGCGTAATCCACCACCCCCACGAGCGTCGCCGCCGCCGCGTCCTCGACGCGGACGCGCATCCCTTCGAGCGCCTCCCACGCGGCCAGCCCCTCGGGACGCGCGGCATCGGCGGCATTGGGCAGATGGGAGAGCACGACGGGCTCCGGCAGAGGCTTGCCTTTGGCGAGCACCTCGACCCGGGAAACGTCGCGCAGGCGGGTGCGCGGCAGCTCGTCCTTCTTGCTCTCCTCGTCCACCTCTCCGGTGAGGCGGACGGTGTCCTTCACCTCCGGGAACACCGCGTCCGCCGACAGGCCCGCGGCGGAGACGTAGAGGCCGTCCGAGGTCTTGGGATCGCCGTCGCCGGCGGGGTCCTGGATCCAGAAGCCGGCGCGCTTGGCGGCCACCTGGGTGACGACCCCCGTGGTCCTCACCAGCCGGCCCTTCCACGGCGAGGTCTCTCCGGAACCCTGGATCTTCATGATGGCGACGACGGGCGGCTCCTCCGTCGCCGGCCGTTGCGGGGCCAGGGCGACCGCCACGGGCGCGGAGTAGATCCAGGCCGTGTTGTGCGACAGGTTCATATTGGGGTTGTATCCCGCGAAGTACACAGTCCGGTCGCCGAAGGGAGAGACCGTGATCTCCCTCGTCGCCACCAGCCGCGGCTCGGACTCGTCGAGGATCTGCCGCAGGTCGTACCGGCCGTCCGCGTGCCGGACCAGGTACCAGGCGCCGCGCTCCCACCCCTCCTTGGGGTATTCCTCCGTGGACATGGCGGCGGAGAAGTTGGCCGCCAGCCCCATCAGGTGAACGGTCTCTCCGGTCCGCGGGTCGGTCACCGGGGTCATGCCGTTGTAGGCGGGCACGGCGGCGCTCGGCCGCCGCCCCCACTGGCGCTCCAGGAGCGCCAGGACGTCCAGCTCCTCGGTGGCCTTGTGGCCGAGCGCGGGATCGATGCGGAGGATCTTCGCCGGGTTCCCGTCGAGCGCGATCAGCAGGATCTCGCCCGGGCCCTGCGGGTTGGGGACGGCGGCCAGGCCGCGCGTTCCCACGCCCGGCTTGAGGACCGTCTTCCCGAAGCTGTAGACCTTTTCCCAGCGCGGGCTTTCGCCGTCCACCCGCCGGTAGAGGTCCTTGGCCGAGACGTAGACGGAGCCGTTGCACTCGGCGAAGCCCATCGGCCGGTCGTAACCGGTGAGCTCAGGCGCCTGCTCCCAACGGATCCGGGTGGGAGCCGCGGGGTCGTAGACGCCGCTGAACACGCCGTTCGGATAGGTCGCCACCAGGACGCGGTCCACCCCCGTGACGCGGTCGTGGTGCACGAACGCGCTGCGGGCGCTCACGATCTTGGGGCCCGTGGCCAGCGGCGCCGACGCCCAGACCCCGCTCTCCTCGTCGCGGACGTGCACGACGAGCTTGCCGTCCGGGTTGGTGGGCACCGCCAGCAGCATGGAGACCGGGTGCGCGAGCTTTTCGCCCTTGCCGTCCGTGGTGAAGGTGACGGCGTCGAGGCTGGTCCGCCACTCTCTGGCGTCGAACTGGTGGCTCACGCGCCACGTGCCGCCGGGCCGGTCCAGGACCAGCACCTGGGCTCCGGGCGACGGGTCCTTGCCGGGCAGGTCCCAGTAATAGCCCGTCGCGGCCCAGAGCTTGCCGGCGTGGCTCGCCAGCGTGAACATCTCGGTGCCGCCCATGAACTGGCCGTTGGGGTCCCGCGTCCCCGCCTCATAGGCACGCTGGAAGCCCGGAGAGGATTCCGCCCGGGCCGAAAGCGGCAGGAGGGAGAGCAGGAAGAAAGATACCAGGACAAATCTCATACATCCTCCAAGGCCAGGCCTTATGAGCGGTTGCAGCGGCGACCCCCTGTCTGGAGCGACCGTCTATCTAGCTTATGTGCGCTTCGCGTCACTTTCGTGTCACACGATTTGAAATTCGTCGTCACATCCCTTTTCTTCGCCGGCGCGCACAGAAAGATGAATCCCGGAGGAACGACGCGCTTTTTCGGGTTCGTGGCACCTATCCACTTTGTAAGCCGGGTGACGGGCGGGTGACGGAGAGGTAACAAGATGATGACCTATTTCATCTGTCGAGCGCGCATCCCCGGTAGAGAGACTCGAGAGCTGTCGATATGCTGCAAACGAAAGAGACCCTACCCCTCGCCGTCGTCAAGGTCGGCGGCAGCCTTCTTCAAGGAGAGCGCGAGCTGCGCCGGGCGGCTGCCGCGCTGGCGGAGAGACGCCGCGAGGGTGGACCGCTGCTGGTCGTCGCGTCGGCCCTCCAGGGAGTGACCGATCTGCTGGACCTTGCCGCGCGGCAGCGCGGCCGGCCGGAGGAGCTGCGCGGCACGCTCGATCCTCTGCGGCGGCGGCACCTCGCGCTGGCGAACGGCTCCGCCGAGCGGGTCGGGGAGGTGCTCGACGAGCTCGAGGCGCTGGCGCTGTCCCTCCCCCCGGGAGAGGTTCCGGATACGACCTACGCCCGGCTGCTCTCGTTCGGCGAGCGGCTGAGCGTCATCCTGCTCGCGGACGCGCTGCGGGCGGCCGGACAGGATGCGCGGGCCGTGGCCTCCGAAGACGTGGTGCTGCGCGCCGAAGGGCCGCCGCGGACCGGCTCGTGCGACATCGCCGGCAGCGCGGAGGGTCTGGAGCGGATGCGCCAGGAGCTGCGCGAGCGCATCCTGGTGCTCACCGGTTTCTATGGCATGGACCGCGATGACGGCGTGGTGCTCTTCGGCCGCGGCGGCAGCGACAACACGGCCTGCGCCGTGGCCGCCGGTCTCGGCGCCGACCGGCTGGAGCTGTGGAAGGACGTGCCGGGCTTCATGTCCGCGGATCCGCGCGAGGTGCGCGGCGCGCGCGTGATCGACCGGATCTCCTTCGACGAGGTGGCCCAGATGGGCGCCTGGGGCTCCAAGATCGTGAACCACGGCAGCCTCGATCCGCTGCGCGGACGCTCCACGCGGATCGTCATCTCCTCGATCCCGGAGGCCGGCTCCACCTCCGGCACGCTGCTCGTGGAGAAGCTTCAACGCGGCGACACCCGGGTGGTTGCCCTGGCGTCGCGGCGCAATACCGGCGGCGATGGCGGCGATGGCTCGCCGGCCCTGCTCGGGGCGGTCGGCGAGGGGGTGGCCTTCGATGAGGAGATCCGCGCGCGCATGCTCACCTGCCTTTCCGGGGCGGGCGTGCGCTGCGACCTGATGGCCCGGCCCTCGGGACGCTCCGGCCTGAGCTGCCTGGTTCACCCCGAAGATCTGGCGGCCGCGCTGAGCGGCCTGCACGATCACTTCTTCGAGCCCTGAAGACACGGAAGTTGGAGATCGCGATGATGCAGCTTGCAAGACCCACCGTCCCCGGGACGCAACTGATCACCTATTGGAACGAGGCGCGCCTCGACGCCGACCAGGCGAAGTCCGCCTCGGTCCGGCCGGCCCCGGGCATCGTGCCCTGGCGCACCGCCATCGAGGACGTCCTCAAGGTGGGATACGGCCTGCAGAGCCAGTCGCGCTTCGTGGCCGGCGCCTGGGAGCGGGTGCGCTGGCGCACCTCGCCCTCGGCCGGAGCGCTCTACCCCTTCGAGATCATCGCCTGCGTGGTGGGCGAGGGGACCTATCTCTGGGACATCGAGAAGGGCCGCCTCGTGCCGAGCAGCCTGGCGCCTCTCGGCCGGGACGACCTGGACGGCATCAATCTCGCGACCGCGCCGGGCCATCATCTCGACGCCCTGCTCGTCCTCATCGCCCGGCCGTGGCTGAGCATGAAGAAATACCACCTCCGCGGCTACGGGTACTGCCATCTCGACGTGGGCCACGTGGCCAGCAACCTCGCGATCTACACCGCCGCGCTCGGCCTGAGCCCGACGCTCCACCTGCGGTTCGCCCGTTCGTTCCTCGCCGAGCGCCTGCGGCTCGAAGACCTCTGCCGCGAGCCCATGGCGGTGCTCTCCTTCGCCAGCTCCAGGCCCGGTCTCGCCACCGGGCCGGAAGCCGAGAGCGGCGTCCAGCCCGCCGCCCTGGAGCGACCCGAGGCCAATGAAATCGCGAACTGGGAGACAATCCGCAACGTGCTCTCGTTCGACTCGACCCTCGAGCCCCCGTGCCCGCCGGCCAGCGCTCCGATCCTGCTGGAGCCGGAGGTGGATGAAAGCTCGCTCGTGCCGTTGCCCGAAGGCCGCTGCCAGCCGTCCAATGCCAAGGAATGGCGCTCGGCGATCCTCGCCCGGCGCTCGGCCAAGGGCTTCCGCCGCGAGCCGCTCAACGTGGCGCAGATCGGCGAGCTGCTCGGCGCCCTGCGCGGCGACAGCCTGCCCGAAGACTGCCTGACGGACGGCTCCACGCGGCTGGGTGTGCGGCTGATCGCGAGGAACGTCGAAGGGCTCGCGGGCGTCTACTCCTACGACCCGAGGAACCATGGTCTTCACCGTGTTGCCTCTCAGGCGGAAGACCCGCGACCGGCCTGCATGCAGCAGGAGCTGGCCGGCAACGCGGCGGCGCTGGTGATCTTCCACGCCCCGGTCTTCCGCCTGCTCGACCGGCTCGGATACTCTGCGTTCACGGAGCTGCACTTCCACGCCGCGCAGCTCGGCCAGCGGCTCCACCTGGCCGCGGCGCGGCTCGACAACGTGGGGATCACCTGCATCGGCGGCTTCGACGGGCTGCGCTGCGCCGATCTCGCCCGGCTCGGAGCCGAGGACGAGACGGTCTACGTGATCCTGCTCGGGGTTCCCGACGAGTCCGCCTTCAAGCACGACCGGCTGGGCATCGCGTTCAGCCACGGACACACCACGACGCTGGAAGGAAAATGACTACCGGGCTTCTTCTCGACCATCCCGCGTTCGCGGAGCGCTTCACGCCGGAGCACCGGGACCTGCGGCAGCGCGCCCTCGCGTACTTCCGGCCGGAGAAGCTCCCCGGCTGGGTCATCGGCGGGAGCGGCCCCGGCGGACATCTGACCAAGGCCCAGTGGGAAGAGTTCGGCCGCCAGGGCTTCCTCGGCATCTCGCTGCCGACGGAAGTGGGCGGCCAGGGTCTCGGCCTGCTCGGCGCGCTCATCCTGAGCGAGGCCGTGTCGCAGCTCGGCGACCTCGGCATCTCGCTCGGCATGCACTGCCAGACCGAGATCACCGGCCACTGGCTGGCCACCGCGCACGAGCCCGAGGTCCGCGACCGCTTCCTGCCCGGGATGAACGCCGGCCGCCTGGTCGGCTGCGCGGCCGACACCGAGCCGGGCCGCGAGATGGAGTCCACGGCCGTGCGCGACGGCGGCGAGCTCGTGGTCAACGCCCGCAAGATCTACGTGGTGAACGGTTTCAACGCCGACCTCTGCTTCGTCACCCTGAAGCTCGACGGCGAGATGGCGACCGTGCTGGTCGAGAAGGACCGGCCGGGCGTGCGCGTTTCGAAGGTGTTCGACAAGCTCGGCACGCGCTCGATCGACTCCGCGCTGATCGAATTCGAGAACGTCCGCGTGCCGGCCGCGCACCTCGCCATCAAGCGCGGGGTGCGGCAGCTCATGCACTGGAACAAGGTGATGACGCTGGCCCGCTATCTCATGTGCGCCGACGCCTGCCTCATCCACCGCCGCCTGCTCGACCGGGTACTGGAGTATGCCAGGGCCCGGAGGATCGACGGCCGGCCGCTCGCGAGCTGGCCGGTCAACCGCCACGCGCTCGCCCGCGCCGCCGCCGACCAGGCGCTGATGGTCGCCGGCTTGATCGATCGCTTCGAAAGCCTGGAGGAGGGCGGCAACGTGGTGGCCGAGGTCGCGGCGCTCAAGTGGTTCTGCGTGGACCGGACGTCGAGCTTCGCGGCCCTCTGCTCCGAGATGCAGGGCGGCGCGGGCTACATGTGGGACAGCGAGCTCCTGATGGGCCTGGCGCAGATCCTCGGCCTCAAGCAGGCCGGCGGCAGCCTGACCACGATGCTGGCGATCGCCGGCCAGGCGCTCGTGTACCGGGACGAGTTGGAAGCGGTGTCATGACGCAGCTCCTGGCCCGCGGGCCCATCCAGGACGCCATGAGCGCCTGCCTCGACCGGCATTCCGGAAGGATTGCCGTGGCCGGAATGGAACCGATCACCTATGCCGAGCTGCGCGGCCGGATCGAGGATGCCGTGCGCGCGCTGCAAGAGGTGTTTCCCGAAG
>DATANP010000185.1:0-25211 GCA_036266195.1 Thermoanaerobaculia bacterium
GTGGCAGGACCAGCCGGACCTCGTGGGGCCGGTGCGAGCCGCCGGCCAGGGTGAGGAACGTGGGCGCGCCGTTGAGGATCGCGAAGCCCTCGTCCACGAAGTTGGTGCGCACGGACATCTCGCGGGCGTAGACCCGGTAGCGCACGGCCACCCGGGGGATGCCGCGGGTCTCGATCCGCCAGCGGTTCTTGGTCGTCTTGGTGAGCGGGAGGGGCTCTCCCGTCTCCGCCGTCGCGGTCATGCCCTCGACGTTGCGGGAGTACTCCCGGACCATGTAGGAGCCGGGCGTCCACACCGCCATCATCAGCTCGATCGCGGGGCGGCCGTCGGCCGGGACGAGGGCCTCCACCTCGACGTAGTGGGTCTGGGGTGCGGGGAAGCGCAGTGTGTAGGAGATGGGCTCGGGCATCGCGGCTCCGTACAGTCTGGCGGCCAGGAGAGTGAGCATCAGGGTCGAGGTGATTCCGAGTTTTCGTTTCATGCGGGTGTGTCCCGCGAAATCGTATACTGCCCGCCCATGAACGGCTCCAGCCGCTTCGACGCGGCCCTCGAGAGCGCGATCTCGGACGCCTTCCGCCTCCTCGCCGCCGACCGGGACTTAGCACTTGCCGAGTCCCCGGTCGAAGGCATCGCCGAAGTCCGACAGCTCTGGCGCGAATGGCAGCGCCGCGGCGTGGACCCCTCCCTCCCGTCAACGCTTCCCCTCGTCACGGCCGGGCTCAGCCACGCCCTCTCCCTGGTCGCCGGCCTCTTCGGCGGCAAGGGCAAGGCGGTCGCCATCCCGCGCCCGTACTGGGGCAACTACCGGCAGGCCTTCGCGGTCCGCACCGGCTCCACAGTCCTCTCAGCTCCCGGATACGTGAACGGAGCTTACAACATCCGTTCAATAACAGAAACACTCTCGGAGCTGCCGGACGGGGAGCCGGCCGTGGCCCTGCTCAACCTGCCGTCGAACCCGGGCGGCTACTCGCTGACCGCGGCCGAGCGGGAGGCGATGAAGGCCTCTCTGGTGGAGGCGGCGGAGCGCCGCCCGCTGGTCGTGGTCTGCGACGACGCGTACGCCGGTCTGGTGTTCGAGCCGGACGTGCCGCGCGCCTCCCTGTTCTGGGACCTGATCGGGTCTCATTCTAATCTGGTGCCTGTGAAGGTCGATGGCGCGACGAAAGAGCTGGCTTTTTTTGGCGGAAGGGTCGGATTCCTCACCTTCGCCCTCGATCCGGGCTCGGAAGCGGCCCGGGAGATGGAGAGCCGGGTGAAGACGCTGGTGCGCTCCACGATCGGCTCGCCGATCGCGGCGAGCCAGGTCGTGGTGCTCCAGGCGCTGCGCAACCCGCGGATCGCGGAGGAGGTCGAGCAGGTCCGCCTGCTCCTGGAAGAGCGCTACCGGGCGCTCAAGGGCGCGCTCGCCCAGGCGGACCCGGAGCTGCTGACCGTGCTGCCGTTCAACTCGGGCTGCTTCGCGCTGGTCGAGCTGCCCGAGAAGCTCGGACTGGATTCGGAGACCGTTCGCCGGCACCTGCTGGAGCATCACGATACCGGCCTGATCTCGATCGAGCCGCGCTATCTCCGGATCGCCCACTGCTCGGTGGCCGCCGAGGCCCTGCCCGAGCTGGCGCGGCGGCTGGAGCTGGGAGTCAAAGAATTGGCTACATCAAACCTTTGACGTAGCCGCCGTCGACCGTCACCGCCTGGCCGGTGACGTAGGAAGCCTCGGGCGAGCAGAGGAAGCCGACCATGGCGCCGATCTCGTCGGGCTCGGCCATGCGGCCGGCAGGAGTGCCGCCGATCCAGCCCGCGATGATCTCCTCCCGGGTCCGGCCGGTGCGGGCCGCCGCGGAGTTTGCCAGCTCGTCCTGGCGCTCGGTCAGGGTGTAGCCCGGGAGGACGGCGTTGACCGTCACTCCCTCTCCGGCCACCTCCTGCGAGAGCGTCTTGAGATAGCCGAGCACGGCCGGCCGCAGAGCGTTCGACAGGGCGAGGCCCGGGATCGGCTGGCGGGAGGAGACCGAGTTGATCGCCACGATCCGGCCCCAATGGCGCTCGCGCATGCCGGGCAGGACCAGGCGGCAGAGGCGCGGCACGAAGAGGAGCGCCAGGGGGATCGCCACCTGCCAGTCCTCCTCGGTGACCTCCAGGGCCGGCTTCGCCGGCGGACCGCCGCCGTTCGCGACCAGGATGTCGATCGGCCCGAGCCGGCGGCCGACCTCCTCGACGAGCCGCGAGAGGGAGTCGGCGTCGCGCACGTCGGCCGGCACCGCGATGACTTCAGAGCCCTGAAGCCGCTCGCGGGCGGCTTCGAGCTTCTCTTCGCCCCGGCTGGCGATGGCCACCCGGGCACCGCGTCCGGCAATGGCGCGCGCCGCGGCGAAGCCGAGACCGCTGCTCGCCCCGGTGATCAGGGCCACACGTCCGGTCAGATCGCTCATCGTACCCTCTCCCCCTGCTCGTTGTAGTCGTACACGCCTCGCCCGACCTTGCGCCCCAGGCGGCCGGCCTTCACGTGCTGGATGAGCAGCGTGTTCGGCCGGTAGGCCTCGCCCAGGGTGCGTTGCAGGAACTCCAGGATCGACAGCCGCACGTCCAGGCCGACCAGGTCCACCATTTCGAACGGCCCCATGGGATGGTTGAGGCCCAACTTGAGAGCCTTGTCGATGTCCTCGGCGCTCGCCACCCCCTCCTGGAGCATGCGGAAGGCCTCGTTGCCGATCAGGGCGTTGATCCGGCTGGTCACGAAGCCGGGCGACTCGTTGACGGTCACGATCTCCTTGCCCATGCGGACGCCGACCGCGGCCATGGCGTCGAGCGTCTCCTGCGAGGTCTCCAGGCCGCGCACCAGCTCGATGAGCCTCATCACATGGACCGGGTTGAAGAAGTGCATGCCCGCGAAACGGTCCGGCCGGCCGGTGGCCGCGGCCATCTCGGTGATCGAGAGGGCCGAGGTGTTCGAGGCCAGGAGCGCGTGCTCCGGGCCGTTGCGGACCACCTCCTGGAACGTGCGGATCTTGAGGCCCATGTCCTCGGGAACGGCCTCGATGACCAGGTCGGCCTCGCGGACGGCGGCGGCCAGGTCCTCGGCCGTGCGCAGGCCGGTCCGGGCGCGATCGGCGTCCTCGGCTTTGACCTTGCCCAGCTCCACGCCCTTGGCGAGGTTGCGGTGGATGGTGGACTCGGCCTTTTTCAGGGCCTCGGCAAACGGATCGTACAGATAGGTCGTATAACCGGCGAGGGCGGAGACGTGGGCGATGCCGCGTCCCATCGTGCCCGCGCCGAGGACGGCGACGGTCGAGATCTCAGGCATGTCGATCCTTCAGGAAACAGGGATGTTGTGGACGCCGGTGGTCTTGGCGGCCAGGTTGCGGAGCTCGTCGGCGATGGCCAGCGTGTTGCGCACGGCGGCGGCGGCCAGCTCCTGGAGCTCGGGAGTCGTGGCGTACTTCTCCAGCACCTGCCGCCCGAATTCGTGATGGTGCTGCTCCTCGGGCTGGATGACGTCGTCGTACAGGCGGGCGGTGCCCTCGTCGCCGACCGACCGGCAGAAGGTCACGAACTGGGCGTTGCGGACGGTGGCGATGGCCTCGCTGGTGAACGGCCCGGCGGCGATGCGCTCCACGGTGGTGCGCAGGCCGCGCAGGTACTGGTAGAGCGGGCTGTGGCCGTCGGAGAGCGGGTCGAACGTCGACAGGTCCTCCCCCAGCTCGCTCAGGCGCCGGCTGATCAGGCCGTAGTGCTTCATCTCGTCCCCGCACTGCATGGCGAGGCACATCTTGGCGTCCATCTCCGGCGTGGTGGGGAGCCAGAGGCCGGCCAGCTCGCTCGCCTCCAGCTCGCTCTTGAGCGCCAGGCGGAGCAGCGTGACCACGTCCACCTGGCCTTCGGACTCGGACTCCAGCGTCTCGGTCTCTCCGAGACGCGCAAAGAGCTGATTCATCTCCTCCATCAGCCCTGCGACGAATTCCTTGCTGTTCATGGGATTCCCTCCTTCGGACATCACACCCATCGCATGGCGCTGTTTTCCGCCATTATGGCCGCCATTCCAGCCCCCATTCTAGTTCAGGATTCCAGCGTGCGCAGCACCGCGCGCACGGGGGAGGCGTCGAGACCGTCCAGGCGGAGCGGCAGGGCGATCAGCTCGTAGATCCCTTCGGGCACGCCGTCGAGCACCAGCCCCTCCAGGTTGGACACCCCGCCGCGGGCCAGGGCGTGGTGGGCGTCGAGGGTCTTGCTGTCGAACGGATCGACCGACGGGGTGTCGAGCCCGACGAGAAGCACCTTCTTCTCGGCGAGCAGGGCGGCCAGCTCCGGCGACAGGGCGGAGAAGCGCTCCGGGAACGTCCGGCGGTCGCGGACGCTCTCGGTCTTCAGGAGGATCCGCGGCGGATTCGTGAGGTCGATCCCCTCCAGGTGCCGGGGCTCGATGAGCGGCTGCGGCGGCACCTTGACCACGCGGCAAGGCCCCAGGTAGCGCTCCAGCGGCAGGTCGGCCATGGTCTCGCCCCGGGGCTCGGTGTGGAACGGCGCGTCGGCGTGGGAGCCCAGGTGCGGGGTCGTGGTGATGGCCGACACGTTGACCGTTCCCCCTCCCGCCATGGACCAGGTCAGGCGGGACTCGAACGGGGTGTCCCCGGGCCACACCGGGATGTCGGGGCGCACGATCGGGGAGAGGTCGTAGATCATCCGCCGATCATAAGCGGAAAGGACCGCAAGGACACCCTGCGGTCCTTTGTCCCGTCTTTACCGGACGCCGGCCGGCTCGGAGATCTTCTCCAGGACCTTGCCCAGGTCCTTGGCGCCGACGGCCTTGCGCTCGCGGGCGAGGTCGGCCTGGGCGATCATGCCGACCACGCAGTTGTCGGCGTCCACGATCGGGATGCGGCGCACCTGGTGGCGCGACATGGCGTTCTCGACGTCGTCGATGCTGTCCTCGGCGCGGCAGCTCTGGACGTTGCTCGACATGACCTCGCGCACCGGGACCTCGGGCGACTCGCCGCGGCCGAGCACGCGCAGGGCCAGGTCGCGGTCGGTGACCACGCCGACCAGGCGGCGGGTGGAATCGCTCTCGACCACCGGCAGGCTGCCGACGTCGTTGTCCTCCATCAGGCGGGCTGCCTGGCGGGCGGTGGTCTCGGGGGTGATGCAGGCCGGGTTCTCGGTCATGATGTCACGGACTTTCATAGAGGTCCTCCTTTGAGCGATCTGTGGGAGAGGGGGCCCGAAAGACCCCCTCCCTGGAGGTTGCAAGAGGCGGGCCGGGCCCATAGGATAGGAGTCCTTTCGAGGGGTGCGCCCAGATGAGCAATCCTGAAGTCATCGTCCCCGACCACCTTCCGGCAGCGGCCCTCGCCGACCTGGACGAGGGGCAGCGCAGGAAGATCGAGACCCTGGCCCATCACGTCCGCGGGATCCTGGCCACCCTCGGGCTGGACCTCTCGGACCCGAACCTGTCCGAGACCGACGTCCGGGTCGCCAAGATGTACATCGAGATGTTCCACGGCCTGGAGGAGGGGGCGGAGCCGAAGGTCACCACCTTCCCGAACGACGAGTGCTACAGCCACATGGTGATGGAGAAGGACATCCCCTTCTACTCCATGTGCGCCCATCACCTCGTGCCGTTCTACGGCCACGCGCACATCGCCTACATCCCGAACGAGCGCATCCTCGGGCTGTCCAAGTTCTCCCGCATCCTGGAGTTCTACGCCAAGCGGCCGCAGCTCCAGGAGCGCATCACCGAGCAGGTGGTCACCTTCCTCCAGGAGAAGCTCCAGCCCAAGGGGGCCATGGTCGTCATCGAGGCCCGCCACCTGTGCGTGGAGATGCGCGGCGTCAAGAAGCCGGGCGCCCTGACCGTCACCTCCGCCCTGCGCGGCATCTTCCACCAGAAACCCGTGAGGGAAGAGTTCCTTGACCTTCTCCGGCGCTAGCAGGACCGTGGTCCTCGCCGGGCTGCTTGCGCTTGGCTGTGGCAGCACGGCCTCCCGCAACCCTGTCGACATCACCAATCCGTTCCTGGGGCCCGAATACACCGGCTGGCTGGTCGGCGCCGTGTCCCGCCTCGCCACCCCTCAGGAGATCCAGGCCTTTCTCGCCATTCAGGACGACGAGAAGGCCCGCGAGTTCGTGGAAGCCTTCTGGGCGAAGCGCGATCCGAACCCCGACAAGCCGGGCAACCCGATCCGGGAGGCTTTCGAGGACCGCGCCGCCTACGCCGACAAGGCCTTTTCGGAGTCCGGCATCCAGGGCCGGCGCACCGACCGCGGCGCGATCTTCATCCTCTATGGGACGCCGTCGAAGATCGACCACGAGGTGCCGCCCGTGCCCGGAGCCTCGCCCCTGGAGGTCTGGATCTACGAGGACACCAAGCCGGCGGGGCTCGACGGCCGGAAGCCAGGCACCTATCGGTTCATCCGGCGCGGCGACCTGACCGTGCTCTACAGCCCGGGACAGCAGCGGCCGGACCCCCGGCTCCGGGACCGGCCCGGCATGCCCCCGGACGTGCCCTGACCTGTCGTTCATGAAGGAGCCCAGATGACCCAGGCTCGTGCCGTGCTCGCAGGGACCGGCGTCGCCGTTCCGCCGCTCCAAGTCGACAACCACATGCTGGCCAGGATCATCGAGACCAGCGATGAATGGGTCCGCGAGCGCAGCGGTGTCGTGACCCGCTACTACGTGGAGCCCGGAGTCGGCTCCTCCGACCTGGGGGCCCAGGCCGCGCGGGCCGCCCTGGACGACGCCGGCATGGCGGCGGACGAGATCGACTACATCGTCTGCGCCACGATGACGCCCGACCACTACTTCCCCGGCGCCGGCACGCTCCTCCAGCAGAAGCTCGGCATGCGGCCGCTCCCGTGCCTCGACATCCGCCAGCAGTGCGCGGGCTACGCCTACGGCCTCCAGATGGTGGACGCCCTGATCCGCAGCGGCATCGCGAAGAACGTGCTCCTCGTGGGGACGGATGTCCACACCTCCCTGATGCCGTTCTCGGCCCAGACCTTCGAGGTGCTCCACGGGCGCGACCCGGGGCCGCTGCCGCAGGAGGACTTCGAGTGGAACTCCCGCTTCCGCCACCTCCTGGTGCTGTTCGGCGACGCCGCCGGGGCCATGGTGTTCAAGGCGCGGGAGAGTAATGGCCGGGAGGGGCGGGGCATCCTCGATTCATTGCTCTACGGCGACGGCAACCACAAGGACATCCTCTACGTGCCGGGCGGCGGCTCGGCGCGGCGGCCGTTCGTGACCTGCGAGGCCATCCGCGAGGCCGACACGGTGCCGGTCATGGACGGCAAGGCGGTGTTCAAGCTTGCGGTGACCCGCATGCCCGAGGTGACCCGCCAGGTGCTGGCGAAGCAGGGGTATACGCCGGACGACCTGGACCTGGTCATCATGCACCAGGCCAACCTGCGCATCAACGAGAAGGCGCAGCAGATCCTCGGCCTGCCGAACAACAAGGTCTACAACAACATCCAGAAATACGGAAACACCACCTCCGCCACCCTGCCGCTGGCCTTCCACGAGGCGAGGCAGGCGGGCATGGCGCCGGAGGGCGCCCTCGTCGCCTTCGTGGCCCTGGGGGCCGGTCTCCACTGGGGCGCCGTTCTGATGCGGGTATGATCCCCCAACCGGCCGAGATCGCGGAGGCGCTGTCGCGCCGGGTCCTCGGACAGGAGGACTCGGTCCGCGAGATGGCCGTGGCGCTCTCGAAGCATCTCGCCGGGCTGCGCACCGGTAACATCCTGATGATCGGCTCGTCGGGCACCGGCAAGACCACGCTCCTGCGCGCCGTGGAGTCGTACCTGGCCTCGGACCCGGGGCTCGCGCAGCGCTCGACGGTCATCCGCATCCACGCCAACGTCCTGGGCGAGGAGGCCGAGCGCGGCCGGCCGGGCGAAGCGGTTCTCGGAAGGCTGCTCCAGCGGGCCCGCGAGCAGCTCGGTCCGCACGCCTCGTTCCCGGATGTCCTCGGCCGGGCCGCGAACGGCATGGTGTTCGTGGACGAAGTGGACAAGATCCGCTCACACGTCGGCGGCCAGTCGAACGTGTCGGGCATCCGGGCGCAGGAAGCTCTCCTGACCCTGATCGAGAACGAGGCCGTGACCTTCGATCTGCCGGACTGGTCGGGAGGCGGCACGGCCACCATCGATTCGAGCGGCCTCCTCTTCGTCTGCGCCGGGGCGTTCGAAGGGCTCTACGACTCGGTCTACGACCGGGTGACGATCGGCAAGGACCGGGGAGCGCTCCGGCCGGTGACCGTGGTCGAAGGCGGCACGGTCAAGGAGGCGCTCGTCTTCCACCTGCGGGACTGGCTGCGCAACGAGGATCTCTTCGAGTACGGGATGAGCCCGCAGTTCCTCTCCCGCTTCGACGCGGTCGTGCTGCTCCAGGACCTGGGGCCGGACGAGCTGGTCCGCATCTTCCTGGAGAGCCCGGACTCGGCCTACCACCAGAGCCGCGCCTATTTTGAAAGCCGCGGCGTCCACCTGGCCCTCTCGCCGGCCGCTGTGAGAAGGATCGCCGCCGAAGCCGCGCGCCAGCCCCGCCTCGGCGCCCGCGCCCTGCGCGAGGTCTTCCGCCGGGTGATCCGGGACTACGAGTTCGACCCCTCGTCCTCGGTGACCGGCGGCGCGCTGCTCATCGACCTGCCGGAGATCGAGAAGGCTCTGGGTTAGGAGTCTGCGCGGCAGAAGATCGCGGCTTGTCGAGGCGGCATCGCCGGCTCGGCCCTGACTCCTAGCTGGCGCTCAGTCTTCCCGAGTCTGCGATCAGCCGGTAGGCATCCTGGATGTTCTCCTCCAGCTCCTCCAGGGATTCACCCTGGCTGAACACGCCGGGAATCTCCTTCAGCCGCCCGACGTACCAATCCTCGTCGATCCAGTACTCCAGGGTGAATGCTCTGCGCATGCCTTGACACCTCCACCTTTAGGGCTGCCGACTCCTGCGGCGGGCCAGCGGTCGCGAAACGCAAGGGCGCAGTATTAGGGCGGGGCGAAGCGAGCCACGCTGACGCCTGAACGACGGCGAGAGTTGCCGTCAACGCTGCGCAGGTGCGATGGAAGAAAGACGGCTAAAACGCTAGGGTAAAGAATCCCTCTTTCCCGTTGTAGACAAAAAGGCACTGGTCTAGAATGTCCCGCCCTAGCAATGCGTGAAACCCCTGCTGAGATAGCAGCTCCGAAGCGATAACAGGAACTGTCTGCAAAATCAAAGGCGTTCCATCTGGTGGAACAATAACGAATCCAACGTCATACTGATAGGCAGTATGAGGTACATTCCCTGTAGAAGGTGTGCTAATACTTGTACTTCCCGTTGGAGAGAGATTCAGTGCATGCAGCACAGATGGATCAATACAAGTGCAGCTCGCACCAGTATCTATGAGAGCAAGAATAGGGACGAGGGGTGGAAGCGGCTGGCCCGAGCGCTGCAAAGCATCTTCACGTGCCTTGCTAAGCCCAATGATTCCAGAACAAAGCGGGCCAGCTGGGGCGATCTCAGCGCTAAACAGAGCCACAGGCTAGGCTCGCGAGATGCACGGATCAACGAAGCGAGAGATGAATTGTACCTGCTCTATGGCACGAATCTGCTTAACCAAGAACGGTTCAAGGTCAAACTTCTGATATCCTGCTTTAATGGCATCTTCATAGCTGGAAAATGTGTCTACCACATCTTCGCCGTGGATCAACACAAACTTGCCCTCATGCTCTGCCTTCAACGCATTCAACTTCTTAGCGTAAGTCTCTAGTTCCTTCTCTAGTGCCATAAGACACCTCCACCGTTTAAACAGTATACCTCCTAGGACAGTGCCCGGCGAGACGCCGGACGCATCCAACGTCCCGGGTGACACACCTCCACCTTCAGGGTACCTGCCGACTCCTGCGGCGGCTCATCGACCTGCCGGAGATCGAGAAGGCTCTGGGCTAGCTGGCTCTAACCAGAGGGTGGGCGGGGGCGCCCTCTCCCGCGCAGCGGGGGAGGGACGGGGAGGGGTCTCCTCCGGTCTTCCTGCCGCGCCAGGAACCCTCCCTTTCCCGTCAGGAACCCTTCCGGTCACGCCAGGGACCATCCCTGCCCCATCAGGAACCCTTCCGGTCATGCCAGGGACCATCCCTGCCCCATCAGGAGCCGTTCCGGTCATGCGAGGAACCATTCCTGTTACAGCAGGGACCATTCCTACGGTGTCAGGAAGCATCGCGGTTACGTCAGGAGTCCTTCCTGCCGCGTCAGGAATCCTACCGGTCACATCAGGAGCTCTTCCGGCTGCGCCAGGAACCTTTCCTTCCGCGTCAGGAGACTCTTCGGCGACGCCAGGAGCTCCTCCTGCCCCGTCAGGAGTCCTTCCGGTCATGACAGGAACCCTTCCTGTCCTAGCAGGAATCTCCCGAAAGACCCCTCCCCGACCCTCCCCCGCTTCGCGGGAGAGGGCGCCGCCGCCCTCCACCTTCAGGGTACCTGCCGGCTCCGGCGGCGGGCAAGGGTTTCGAGATACCGCTCCTTCCTCTTCCGCCCCTGCCACAGCCGGGGAAGCAGGATGATCAGCATCAGCAGGACCATCGCCACCCCGAGTTGGAGGTAGACCCCCGAGCGGTTGCCGGTCGCCGCCTGGGAGAGCGTGTGCGCGAAGTAGGTGAAGATCGGCACGGTCAGCGACAGACCCGCGGCCGTGGCGCCCAGGAACAGGGCCGGCCGGATGCCCACGAATGCGGCGCAGTAGTTGACCAGCACGAAGGGGAGGGGCAGGAACCGCACTCCGGCCAGGCTCCAGAAGCCGCCGCGTCGCGCCACCATGCGCTCCACTTTCCTCAGCTTGTTGCCGAAGAGATGGAGCACGAACTCCCGGCCGAGGATGCGGCCCAGCCAATAGGTAGAGGCGGCGCCCAGGAAGATCCCGATCACGTTGTACACCGACCCCCAGAGCACGCCCCAGACCATGCCGCCCGCGATCATCAGCGGCGTGGCCGGGACTCCGAGCGGACAGAGCACAAAGTAGCTCAGCACCAGCAGTCCGGGCGCCCACCAGGTGTCGCGCAGGTGGTCGAACAGCGCGAGGATCTCTTCCTTGTTCAGGTACTGGGCCATGGGCGACCAGCGGAGCACCGCGAAGCCGGTGCCCACGATCGCCACCAGGGCGATGAAGCGGTAGAGGAGGGGACGGGGGATCCGGCGCTGATCCTGGATCACTCGGTGGTGCCGATCTTCGTCAGCCCGCCTGAGCCCGGGCTCTGGAAGAGGAACTCCCGCATGTGGCGGTTCAAGGCCTCCTGCGCGCCCGGGTCCATGAAGTTCAGGCGCAGCTCATTGATGACCATGACCTCCATCTTCTGCCACTCGGCCCAGCAGTCGGCGCAGATCTTCTCCTGGATCTCCAGCCCGAACGCGCCCGGCATCGGACGCCGGGTGAGGGCCGGGGCGTCCGGCCGGCCGCAGCGCGCGCACTGCATCAGCGCACCTCCTCCATCTGGGGCTCCTCCAGGCGGCCCTCCCGCACGAGCTCCCGGCGGAAGTACTCGATCGTGCTCCCGAGGCCTTCCTCCAGGGAGACCTTCGGCTCCCAGCCCAGCCGGGTGCGGGCGAAGGTGATGTCCGGCTGCCGGGTCTGGGGGTCGTCAACCGGCAGCGGCTTGAAGACGATCTCGCTGCCGCTGCCGACCGCGTCGCGGATGGTCTCGGCGAACTCGAGGATCGTCATCTCCGCCGGGTTCCCGATGTTGCAGGGGGTCTCGAGGTCGCTGTTGAGCAGCCGCCAGATCCCCTCGATCAGGTCGCTCACGTAGCAGAACGAGCGCGTCTGCTTTCCCTCGCCGAAGACGGTCATGGGCTCGCCGGTGAGCGCCTGCTGGAGGAAGGCCGGCACCACGCGGCCGTCGCGCAGCCGCATGCGCGGGCCGTAGGTGTTGAAGATCCGCACGATGCGGACCTCCAGGCCGTGGGTCCGGTGATAGGCCATGGCCATGGCCTCGGCGAAGCGCTTGGCCTCGTCGTAGACGCCGCGCGGGCCGATCGGGTTGACGTTGCCCCAGTAGCTCTCCTTCTGCGGATGCTCCTTGGGGTCGCCGTAGACCTCGGAGGTGGAGGCGAGCAGGAAGCGGGCGCCCTTGGCCTTGGCGAGGCCGAGCGCGTTGTGCGTGCCGAGCGAGCCGACCTTCAGGGTCTGGATCGGCAGCTCCAGGTAGTCGATCGGGCTCGCCGGCGAGGCGAAATGAAGGATGCGGTCGATCGGACCTTCGATCTCGAAAGGCTTCGAGACGTCGTGCCGGAGGTACTCGAAGTCCTCGCGGCCCAGCAGGTGCTGGATGTTGTCCATGCGGCCGGTGACCAGGTTGTCGACGGCGACGACCCGGTAGCCCTCGGCGAGCAGGCGCTCGCAGAGGTGTGATCCCAGGAACCCGGCCCCGCCGGTGACGACGGCTCTCTTCACGATCTCGATCCCCCCACGGCGCGCAACTGGGCGGCTTCCGGGCGGCCCTCGGGCCGGCCGATGGAGATGTAGCGGTAGCCCGCGGCGGCCATCTTCTCCGGCTCGTACAGGTTGCGCAGGTCGATGATGAGCGGCTGCTTCAAGTGCAGGCGGTCCAGCTCCAGCTTGCGGAACTGGTTCCACTCGGTGACGATCACCAGCGCGTCCGCGCCCTCGGCCGCGTCGTAGGCGTCCTTGCGGAAGCTGAGCTTCGGATGGCTCAGCATATCCTCGAACGCCTCCGCGGCTTCGGGGTCGTAGGCCTGGACCGCGGCGCCGCCGTCCAGCAGACCGCGGACGATCACCAGGGCCGGCGACTCGCGGACGTCGTCGGTGTTGGGCTTGAAGGACAGGCCGAGCACTCCGATCGTCTTGCCCGACAGGCCGCCCATCGCGGCCGAGACCTTCTCGATCATGCGGGCCTGGACCTCGTCGTTGACCTCGATCACGGCCTCGATGATCTTGAAGGAGAGCCCCTGGTCCTTGGCGATCTGGGCCGCGGCGCGGGTGTCCTTCGGGAAGCACGAGCCGCCGAAGCCCGGACCGGCGCTCAGGAACTTGGAGCCGATGCGGCTGTCCATGCCCATGCCCTTGGCCACCACCTCGACGTTCGCGCCCCAGGCCTCGCAGATCCGCGCCACCTCGTTGATGAACGAGATCTTGGTCGCGAGAAAGCCGTTCGAGGCGTACTTGATCAGCTCGGCGCTCTCCACGTCCGTGATGATGAAGGGGACGTCGGCGGACTTGAGCGGCGAGTAGACGTCCTGCATCAGCTCGGCGGCGCGTGGGTCGCGTGTGCCGATCACCACCCGGTCGGGCTGCATGAAGTCGTCGATCGCCGAGCCCTCGCGCAGGAACTCGGGGTTGCTCACCACCGCGAACCGGTGCTTCTCGCCGGCCTTGCGGCGGACGGTCTGCTCGATCATCTGGCCGGTGCCGATCGGCACCGTGCTCTTGGTGACGATGATCTTGTAGCCGTTCAGGTGCTCGCCGATCGACTCGGCCACCTGGCGGATGAAGGTCAGATCCGCGGAGCCGTCCTCTTTGGGAGGCGTGCCCACGGCGATGAACACGGCCTGGGCCTCCTCGATGGCCGGGCCGAGATCGGTGGAGAAGGTGAGGCGCCCCTCGTCCATGTTCTTGCGGACCAGGGTGTCGAGGCCGGGCTCGTAGATGGGAATCTCGCCCTTGGACAGACGGTCGATCTTGGCTTTGTCCTTGTCGACGCCGACGACCTTCATGCCGAAATCGGCCAGGCAGGCGCCGGTCACCAGTCCGACGTAGCCGGTTCCTACAACACAGATGTTCATGGCTGTTTGTCCTCGCGATCCCGCCGATACCAGGCTACGAAACGCCGCAGCCCCTCCCGGATCGGTACTTTGGGGGAATAGCCCAGCAGACGGGCCGCCTTGGACACGTCGGCATACGTGATCGGGACGTCCCCGGGTTGTGCGGGAAGATAATCGATGCGCGGCTCCACGGCAAGCTCCTGCGCGATCCACAGAACCAGGTCGCGTAGCGAGGTCGTCTCCGCGCCACCGAGATTCAGGATCTCGAAGCCGGGAGCCAGGTCGAGCGACGCCACCACCCCGTCGATGATGTCGTCCACATAGGTGTAGTCCCGCAGGCTGCCGCCGTCGCCGTACATCGGCACCGCCTCGCCCCGCCAGAGCAGGTCGGTGAACTTGTGGATCGCCATCTCCGGCCGCTGCCGCGGGCCGTAGACCGTGAAGAAGCGCAGGCAGGCGGTGCGGAAGCCGTAGAGGTGGTGGTAGTTGTAGCAGAGCAGCTCGCCCGCCCGTTTGGTGGTGGCGTAGGGGCTGATCGGCTGGTTCACCTCGTCCGACTCCGCGAACGGGACCTTGGTGTTGATGCCGTAGACCGACGAGGACGAGCCGAAGATGAACGTCTTCGGGCCGTGCCGGCGGGCCGCCTCCAGGAGCCGGAGCGTGCCGATGCAGTTCACGTCCTCGTAGAGAATCGGCTCCTGCAGGCTGGGCCGCACCCCGGCACGGGCGGCGAGATGGATGACGCCGTCGAACCGTCCCTCGGCGAACAGGCGGTCCACCAGGGCCTCGTCGCGGATGTCGCCCTCGACCAGCCGGTAATCGGTGGGGGCGGACCTACCGAGGAACGGCACGACGTTCTCGCGCTTGCGTGCCGGATCGTAGAAGTCGTTGAAGTCGTCCAGCACCGTCACCCGGTCGCCCCGGGAGAGCAGGCGATGGGTCAGGTGCGAGCCGATGAAGCCGGCGCCGCCGGTGACGAGAATATGGTTGGCCATTCCGGGTCGCTTCTCCTCAGGAGGCGGGAGGGGGAGGGGTGGCCTCCGGTGTCGGGGTCGGCTCGGGGGTCGCTTCCGGCACCGGGGGCGGCGGGGTCTCCGTCGTATCCGGGCCGGCGTCGAGAGG
This sequence comes from Thermoanaerobaculia bacterium, assembly GCA_036266195.1. GTDB lineage: Bacteria > Acidobacteriota > Thermoanaerobaculia > Multivoradales > UBA5704 > DATMER01. Next base: position 14,851 of record DATANP010000185.1, read on the forward strand.
CGGCGGCGTCCGGCCCTCCTCCTGCATCTCCTTGCGCGTGTCGTCGTAACGCCTCTCGATCCCCTTCTTCTGCCGGTTGCGGATCAGCCAGCGCAGGATCCGCGACTCGTTGACGCCGATGATGATGTCGTTCACCGCGTCGTAGATCTGGGGGTCGTTCAGCAGCTTGGCGACCGTGCCGTCCCCGCGGCTCAGCTTCTGCGAGACCTCGTCGAGCTGGTCTACGACGTGCTGAAGCTTGCCGGTGACCTCGCGGCCGTACTCCTCGTCGTTGACCAGGCGGGGCAGCAGCGCGTCGCTCGTCTCCAGATCGGCGGTGAAGCCATGCAGGTCCCGCGCCACCTGGTTGAGCTGGGCCAGGGTGTCCTGGACGCTGGTCTTCATCTGCGGGTCGTTGATCAGCGCCGGGGCGAGGCCGGGGCCGCTCTGGACGCTCGCGATCACCTGATCCAGCCGGTCGAGCGAGGCGGAGAGCTTGTCGGCCATGGCCTTGTCGTTGAGCAGGCGGCCGAGCGGGCCCTGGCCGTTCTCGATCTTGTCGGCGATGCGCCGCATCGACTCCGAGGTGCCGATGAGCGACTCCTTGAGGCGCTGGCCCGACTGGGAATCGCTGGTCAGCTCGCCCAGGAGGCCCTCGCCGCGCTCCATGCGGCCGAGGATGGTGGAGAGCGAGGCCGAGATCTCGACCACGTTGTCCATCACGTCCTCGCCCGAGGCGAGCAGGGCGTCCACGTTGGTGGGCTGGGCGGCCGGGATCTCGCCTTCGTTGGGGATCTCCGGGAAGCCGGGCGCGCCGATCGTCAGGTCGATGTACTTGTCGCCGAGCAGGCCGAGGGTCTTGATGCGCGCCTGCGAGGCGCCGGCCGCGGTTCGACTCGCGTTGGGGCCCGCGAGCGCGGCGTCCTGCGGGCCGCGGATGCGGGCGGAGTACTGGTCGTCCACGCTGATCCAGACCTGAATGCTCTCCTCGGCCGGGTTCTGTGGCAGCACCACCTTTGCCACCGTGCCCACGTCCACGCCGTTGAGCTGCACCGGGCTCCCGGTCTTCAGGCCGCTCACCGCGCCGAACTGGATGTAGTACTTGTTCTTGTGGCTGAAGAAGTTGTTCTTCTCGCCGATCAGGAAGACCCCGGCGCCGAGCACGGCCACCGCCGCCAGGATGACGAGTCCGACCCGGAACGCGCTTCCGCTACGCGGCATGCTCGGCCTCCTCCTGTCCCGCCAGGAAGCTGCGGAGGTCCGAATGGTCGGAGCCGTCCGCCTGCTCCCAGGTGCCGACGAAGACGAACTTCCCCTCCACCAGATAGGCCAGCCGGTCGCCCACCCGGCGGGCCAGCGGGATGTCGTGGGTGACGACCACGGAGGTCACGCCCAGGTCCTTCTGGATGGAGTTGATCAGGCCGCCGATCGTCGCCGAGGTGACCGGGTCGAGGCCCGTGGTGGGCTCGTCGAAGAGCACCACCTCGGGATCGAGGGCGAGCGACCGGGCCAGGGCGACGCGCTTGCGCATGCCGCCCGAGAGGTCCGACGGGACCTTCCGCTCCACGTCCCGGTCGGTGAGGTTGACCTTGGCGAGCTTCTGGCGCACCGTGTCCGCGATCTCCGCCGCCGACGACTTCGTGTGCTCGCGCAGCGGGAAGGCCACGTTGTCGAAAACATTCATCGAGTCGAACAGGGCTCCGCTCTGGAACAGCATGGCGATCCGCCGGCGCAGGGGGAAGAGCTCGCGCTCCTCCAGGGCCGAGATCTCGGTGCCGTCGAACGTCACCGTGCCGGCGTCCGGCTTCTCCAGGCCGTTGAGCTGGCGCAGTGTGACGCTCTTGCCGCTCCCGGACCGGCCCAGGATGACCAGGCATTCGCCCCGCTGCACGTCGAAGTCCACGCCGTCGAGCACGACCCGGGAGCCGTACTTCTTGACCAGGCCGCGGATTTGATACAGCTCTTCAGACAAATCGATCCCCTCTTACGTCAGGATGTAGAAGAGTTTGGTCAGGAAGAAATCGGAGACCAGGACCAGGATGGCCGCCAGCACCACGGTGTTGGTCGTCGCCCGTCCCACCCCGTCCGCGCCGCCCCGCGTGTTGAGCCCATTGTAGCACCCGACGATTGCGATAAAGTACGCAAAGAAAAAGGACTTGGCGATCCCGCTCCCGACGTCGCCGAAGTTGAGCGAGTCGAAGACGTCGTTGAAATAGAGCCCCGCCGGCAGGTCGAGCGTGGTGACCGCGATGATGAGTCCGCCGAGGATGCCGAGCGCGTCGCCGAGGATGGTGAGCGCCGGCAGCATGACCAGGGTGGCGGCCAGCTTGGGCACCACCAGCTTCTTGACCGGGTCCGAGGCCATGGAGCGCAGGGCGTCGATCTGCTCCGTGACCTTCATGGTGCCGATCTCGGCCGTCATGCCCGAGCCGATCCGGCCGCCCACGATGAGCGCGATCAGCACCGGGCCGAGCTCGCGCACCAGCGATTTCGAGACCACGGCGCCGATGTAGTACTTGACCCCCAGGCTGGGCAGGCTGAGCGCGGTCTGGAGCGCCATGACCATGCCGGTGAAGATCGTCGTGATGCCGGCCACGCCCAGGGAGCGGACGCCGATCTGCTCCATCTGGCGGATCCACAGGCCGATCTCGTACGGGGGTTTGAAGAGGGCGGCGAACGCCCGCATCGTCAGGAAGGCGAGCTCCCCGGTCTCCTCGGCGATTTCGCGGATCTTCACGAGCGGATCGGCAGCCAGAAGGCGGCGTGGGAGATTCCGAAGGCCAGATCGGCCGCCGCCATGGGGTAAAGACCAGAGACTCCGCGCGCGGCCGCCAGCAGCAGCACCAGGCCGCCCAGGATCCGTCCGCCGATCGCCACCGCGAGGATGCCGCTGTACCGCCGCGGGTCGCGGGCGGCGATGATGTAGAGGGACGCCAGCATCAACAGGAGCACGCCGAGCACCCAGAGGTAGAACGCCCCCTGGGGCAGCGGCGGCAGGGGCAGCTCGAACACCTTCGCCGCCTGGACCGGGACGAAGCCCAGGAGCACGGCGAAGGCCACGTCCCAGAGCGCGCCGAGCACGAGGCTCACGCGCAGCAGGGTCAGGAACCGGAAGCGCCGGGCGAAGTGAGCTGCCACACTCATACGGCGGGGGATTCTATCAGGGTCGCTTTTCCAGGAAGCCCGGTCTGGACCGGGCGGGGAGAGCGGGAGAGAATAGGCCCGCCCATGGATGCCACCAAGGACGATCTCTCCCCGCGGCGACCCTCCCTCGGACTCATGGTCCTGGGGACTCTCGCCGGCAACTCCTTCCTGGTGATGGGGAGCCTCATCCTCTCCGTGGTCGCCATCCTGGTGAGCTGGGTGCCGCCGCGCGGCAACTGGATGTTCGGCGTGGCCCGCCTCTGGTCCCGCTGCCTGCTCACCGCGAGCGCCATCCGGCTGCGCGCCACCTACGACTCCGCCCTGGAGCCCGGGAAAAGCTACGTCTTCCTCTGCAACCATCAGAGCCTGTTCGACATCCCGGTCCTGCTCACCACCTGCCCGGGGCAGGTCCGGATGATGGCCAAGCGCAGCCTGTTCCGCATCCCGTTCTTCGGCTGGGGGCTGTACGCCGGGGGCTTCATCCCGATCGACCGCGGCGACCGCAGCACGGCGCGGCAGAGCTTCGCCGCGGCCCTGGCCCGGATCAAGAAAGGGACGTCCATCCTCCTCTTCCCCGAGGGCACGCGCTCGACCACGGACACCCTCCTGCCGTTCCAGCGCGGCGGCTTCCTCCTCGCCATGAAGACCGGCCTGCCGATCGTGCCGGTGGGCATCCGGGGGAGCCGGGCGGTGCAGCCCAAGGGGAGCTTCGCCATCCGGCCCGGCCCGATCGAGGTCCACTACGGCGCTCCGCTGTCGGCCGCCGACTACGGACTGCGGCGCAAGGGCGAGCTCATCCTGGAGGTCCGGCGCCAGGTGGCGGGGCTCGCCGGGCTGGAGCTGCCCGAAGAGACAAATCAGGCCTGATGGTACGATGGGCGTGAGCCGGCATTCGGCTCCTATTCGCAAGGAAGCGTCCGCTATGGCAACCGATTTGGAAACCGCGGCCTGGGAGGCGCTGAGGGGCGTCAAGTTCCCGGGCATGAGCCGGGACATCGTCTCCTTCGGCTTCGTCAGCCGTATCAAGGCCTGCGCCGGGCAGGTGGCGGTGGACCTCCAGATGGCCACCCACAACCCGGCCGCGGCCGAAAAAGTGAAGGAAGCGGCCGAGCAGGCCCTCCGGGCCCTCCCCGAGGTGGAGGAGGTCCGGGTCAACATCAGCGTCGTGAAGCCAACCACCCGCGAGGAGGCGGCGCAGAAGGCCATCGCCCAGGACAGCACCCTGATCCCCGACGTCCGCCACGTCGTGGCCGTGGCGAGCGGCAAGGGCGGGGTGGGCAAGTCCACCGTGGCCGCCAACCTGGCCGTCAAGCTGGGCCAGCTTGGCTACCGGGTCGGCCTCCTCGACGCCGACATCTACGGCCCCTCGGTGCCGACCATGTTCGGCATCACCGACAAGCCCAGGGTGGACGGCAACCGGATCATCCCCTTCCAGAAGTACGGCATCAAGGTGATGTCGCTCGGCTTCATCCTGGAGACCGACACGCCGGTCATCTGGCGCGGCCCCATGGTGATGCGGGCCATCGAGCAGATGCTCGGCGATGTCGAATGGGGCGAGCTCGACTACATGATCCTCGACCTGCCGCCGGGCACCGGCGACGCCCAGCTCACCGTGACCCAGAAGGTGCCGCTGGCCGGCGCCGTCATCGTCACCACCCCGCAGGACGTGGCCCTGATCGACGCCCGCAAGGGCCTCGCCATGTTCAAGAAGGTCAACGTGCCGGTGATCGGGATCATCGAGAACATGTCCTCCTTCGTCTGCCCGCACTGCGGCGAGGTGACGGACATCTTCAAGAAGGGCGGCGGGGAGAGGACGGCGGAGATCCTCCAGACCGCCTACCTCGGAGCCATCCCGCTCGACCCGGAGATCGTCCTCGGCGGCGACGCCGGGGTCCCGATCGTGGTGGCCAAACCCGACGGTCCGCACGCCGAAGCCTTCAAGCGGGTCGGCGAGGCCGTGGTGGACGAGGTCGCCCGCCAGAGCGAAATGAAGCCCAAACTGTCGATCGTTTGATCCCGTTCCCCCTCTCCCCGACCCTCTCCCCCGTGCCGGGGGAGAGGGAGAAAAGATGAGCGTCGCGGTCATAGCTGATTCCCACCTGGGAGGGCCCGGCGGTCCGGCCGGGCCCTTCATCGAGCAGCTCCGGAAGCTGCCGGGGCAGGGCTGCGACCGGCTTATCCTTCTGGGCGACATCTTCCAGGTCTGGATCGGAGATCCGAGATTCGAGACCCCTGATGTCAAAGCGGTGGTGGAGGCTCTCCGGGACCTTCGCCGCCAGGGCATCCGGATCGACTACGTGGAAGGCAACCGTGACTTCTTCCTGGCCGGGAGCCCCTACGCCGACGCCTTCGACGGCGTGGTCCTGGAGACCTCCTTCGAAGTGGACGGCGTCCGCTATCTGGCGGTCCACGGCGACGGCCTGAACGACAAGGACCGGCAGTACCGCTTCTGGCGCTGGCTCTCGAAGAGCGCGCCGGTCCGCTTCGCGGTCTGCCACATCCCGAGGCTCCTGGCGCACCGCATGGTCCACTCCACCGAGCAGCGCCTCTCGCAGACCAACTTCAAGCACAAGGTGAGACTGCCCGAGCAGGCGATCCGCAGCTACGCCGAGCGCCGCCTGGCCGAAGGCCACGACGTCCTTCTTCTGGGCCACTTCCACGAGCCGCAGGTGTGGAAGGTCCGGGGAGGGGAGGTCCGGCTGCTGGACGCCTGGTTCCGGAGCCGGCGGGTGGAGTGGCCAGGCGGATGAGGGTGACCATGGTCGGCAGCGGGACGTCCACCGGGGTGCCGGTGATCGGCTGCCCCTGCAAGGTGTGTACGTCCACCAACCCGAAGAACCGGCGCTCGCGGCCCGGGCTCAAGCTGGAGGTCAACGGCGGCATCCTGCTGGTGGATACGCCGACCGACCTGCGCGAGCAGGCTCTCCGCTTCGGGCTGCCGCGGCTCGACGCGGTGCTCTTCACCCATGCCCACGCGGACCACATCTTCGGGCTCGACGACATCCGGATCTTCAACTTCCGGCAGCGCAACGCGATCCCCTGCTATGGCTCGGCCGAGACCCTGGGCGCCATCCGCCGGATCTTTGCCTACGTGTTCGAGCGCACCCAGGCAGGCGGCGGCAAGCCGCAGCTCGACCTGCTGGAGGTGCGCGAGCCCTTCCGGGTCCTCGGACGTGAGATCATCCCCATACCGGTCTGGCACGGCGAGATGGAGGTCTTCGGCTACCGCCTCGGAGGTTTCGCGTACGTGACCGACTGCAACCGCATCCCGGACGAGAGCTTCGAGCTGCTCGCCGGGGTGGAGATCCTGATCCTGGACGCCCTGCGCTACCGGCCGCACTCCACCCACTTCTCGGTGGACGAGGCCGTCGCCGTGTCGGAGCGGATCGGTTCGAAGCGGACCATCTTCACCCATCTCGCGCACGAGATCGACTATGGAGATCCCCAGGTGCCGCTGCCGCCCGGGGTGGAATTCGGCTATGACGGCCTCACATTCGACGTCGAAGGATGATCCCATCGAGATCTCCGCGGGCCGCAAGGCGTCCGGCCGCCTGCGGGTGCCGTCCTCGAAGAGCCTGACCCACCGCTGGCTCAACCTGGCCCTGCTGTCCCGCAAACCCATGGTGGTCGAGCGGCCCCTCTTCGCCGAGGACACCCGCCTCTTCCTGGCTGCCCTGGGCCGCTGTGGTTTTCAGGTAGAGGAGAGGGGCGACGACGTCCGGCTGGAGCCGGGAGATCGACCGGACGGAGAGGTCGAGGTCTTCTGCGGCAACGCGGGGACCATGCTGCGCTTCCTGGTCGCAACCCTTGGCGTGGTGCCCGGGCGTTGGCGCCTGGACGGTGTGCCGCGTCTGCGCGAGCGGCCGGTCGGACCCCTGGTCGAGTCGCTGCGCCGGCTCGGAGCCCGGATCGAGTACCTGGCCGCCGAGGGCTACGTGCCGCTGCGGATCGAGGGCGGGAGCCTCGGGGCCGGTACGACCTATCTGGATGCCGGAGAGTCGAGCCAATACCTCTCGGCCATCCTGATGGCCGCCCTTCGCGCGCCGGGGGAGGTCACGGTCGAGGTGAGCGCGCTCACCTCCGGGCCCTATGTAGATGTCACCCTCGGCGTTGCCGAGGCCGCCGGAGGCCGGATCGAGCGGCTCGGACCGAAGACCTGGCGCGTTCACCCCTCGGACCTGCGCATCGACCGCGCCCGGGTGGAAGGGGACTGGTCGGCCGCCTGCTACCCGGCCTCGGCCGCGGCGCTGACCGGCGGCCGGGTCCACCTCGACGGTCTGGCGAGCGACTCCCGGCAGGGAGACCGCGGCTTCCTCGACCTTCTCCTGGAGATGGGCGCCGAGGCGGACTGGCGGGAGGACGGTCTGGAGGTCCGGGGCACCGGGCGCCTGAAGGGGGTGGAAGCCGACCTCTCGACCATGCCGGACCAGGTGCCGACCCTGGCCGCGCTCGGCCCCTTCGCCGCGGGCCAGACCCGGATCTTCAACGTCGCCCACCTGCGGATCAAGGAGAGCGACCGCCTGGAAGCCATGGCGACCGAGCTCCGCAAGCTCGGCGCCGAGGTGGAAGAAGGGCCGGACAGCCTCCGCATCCCGGGGATCTGGTCCGATTCGAACCCGCCAGCCGGCCCCATCTCGATCGATCCCCGGGGCGACCACCGGATCGCCATGAGCCTTGCGCTCGCCGGCCTGCGCCGGCCAGGCGTGGTCATCGGCTCGCCGGAGGTCGTCTCCAAGTCCTATCCGGGGTTCTGGAAGGATCTGCAGAGGCTTCTCGGCTCCGGATAAGGCTTCCCCCGACGGAACTTAGTCCCGTTCCTTCGCCACGGATCTTGCTGTAAGATTCGCGGCACATGCACTCTTTTTCCCTGGAGGCGGTCCGGTGAGCGCGTCGCGGCGGGTCGCGCGGGTCATCCATCCCTGCCTGGAGCCCGCGCCTGCCACGACGTTTCCGTTCTCCCAGCTCAACGACAGGGAGAAGATCGGGGTGCTGCTCCAGGCTGCCGGCGTGCTTTCTCTCCTCGACCGCGCGGGCTGGTCAGTGCCGGACTGGGAGGCGGCCCGGGTCACGCCGGAAGGACTGCTGGTGCTCCCGGCCGCCGTGCCTGGCCGCTCGGAGAGGCCGGCGCAGGAGATCCTGGCCGAGCTGCTCGGATGTCTGTTCCGGCTGCAGGGCACCTGGCTTACCGGCAGGGGGCCGGCCCGGCGATCGGCGCGGAAGCTCCTGGACCGCTGGTATCCGTCGCTCGCACCCGTCAATGCCGACAAGGCCGTGGTGCAGATCCTCGAGGACTCTCCCTTCCTCTGGGAGCCCGGTTTCGCCGATTCCAGGGCCGCCCTTGCCGGCGAGATGGAGAGCGACGAGGCGAGCTTGCTCTGGGTGGCCGGGCCGGGACCCTTCCGGCTCCGCCTCCTGTTCCGCTGCCGGACCCTCGGCGAGCTGCGGAAGCGGCTGGCCGGACCCCTGGCCGCGATGGACTGGCACGGTGAGTTGGAACCGGGAGAGCCCATGCAACTCATCGCCGCCGGCCGATGGCGGGCCGCCGTGGCGGCCTGGGCGCGGCAGCCTCCGCAGTCCGAGGCCGAGACCGTCGGAATGGCAACGGCCCTGGCGGCACTGGGCCGGGCCGAGGCGGCTCTCGCCACGCTCGAAGGTCTTCGATCGATCGACGCCGAGTCTCTCCGGGCGCGTTGCCAGCTTCAACTGGGCCAGATCGGACCCGCCCTGGCGACCCTGGGAAGGATTCGGATGTCGAAGCTCGATGCCGGGCAGTCGGCCGTGCTGGCCGAGGTCGCCTCGCGGGCGTTCGCCAATGCCGGCAAGGCCGAGCAGGCCGGGCCCTGGGTCCGGACGGCGCTGGAGAGAGGAGAGCAGGAGGGCGGCGCGGCCCGGCTCCGGGCGGGCATCGTGGCGGCGGCCGCGGCCTGGGACCGGGGCGATTCCACGGAGATGGGCCGCTGGCTGGAGGCGACGCGGGAGGCGTGCTCGGACCCGGGCCTCGCCTGGCGCTGGCACCAGGTCCAGGCCCTGGGCACGCAGGAGTCCGCGGCCGAGCATGCGGGCCGCGCGATCCGCCTCGGCCGTCGGCAGCTCACCCGGTCCGAGGCCGCCGGGCTCTGGAACGATCTGGGGGTGGCCAGGGCGCGGCTCGGAGACCTGCCCAGCGCGGAGCGTGCCTTCCTCCACGCCGCCCGGCTGTATGAAGGATGCGACGGACCGCGCAAGGCCACGCTCGCCCTGCCCAATCTGGCGGAGATCCGCCTGCGCCGCGGCCGGTTGGCCGGCGTGCGCGAGATCCTGGAGCGGACGGTCACGGAGAACCGGCTGGCCGGCAACGTGCGCGGGCTGGCCGACGACACGGCCCTCCGGGCGCGCTTCGAGCTGGCCCTGGGGAGGCCCGAGGCCGCGCTCGGCCTCTGCCGCGAGGCCCTGGCCCTGGGCTGGAACGAGGCGGTCGCGCGCGTGCTCGCGGCACGCGCCCTCGGCTGGCTGGGCCGTCCGGAAGAAGCCGCGGCCGAGCTGTCGCTCCTTACTCCGGATGCTCTCTCCAATCTGGAGCCCGAGGAGCGGCCCGCGCTCCGGGCGCTGGCAGGAGATCCCGAAGGGGCGCTGAAAGAGGCGGAGGGCAAGCCGTTCCATCTTCTTTGGAAAGAGATCCTGGCCGGCGCGCCCGCTTCACTTTCCGCGCTGGACGCGCTCGCCTCGCTCGAGCCCTACCGGGCCGCGCGTCTGGTCTTTGATCTCGACAGGGCCTCGCCCGGCTGCGTTCCCTCTCCTCATCTGCGGACCGCAGCGGCCGTGCTCCGCCGGGCCGGCGCGATCGCTCCGGCCGGCCGATTGGAGGCTCGGGATCGGGGCCCGTGGCAGGCCGTGGTCTCCTATCTTTCGAAACCCGCGGGCGATCTGGAAGCCGTGAACGCGCTGTTCCAGGAGGCGGGGATTCATGAAAAGACGGAGGATGACGTCGTGGCCTGCGCTGTCCGCAGGCTGGCGGCCCGCGATCTGGAGCCCCGGGAATTCCGACTGATCGCCGCAGCACCGGCCCGCGACATCGTGGGTGAAAGTCCGGTTTTGATCGAAACCCTGGACCGGATCGCCCGCCTCGCTCCGGGTGGCCTTCCCATTCTCATCCTGGGAGAAAGCGGCACGGGCAAGGAGCTCGCGGCGCGCCGAATCCACCGATTGAGCCTGCGCTCCCGGGCCGCGTTTCTGCCGGTCAACTGCGCCGCGCTTTCGGA
>DATANP010000186.1:0-2760 GCA_036266195.1 Thermoanaerobaculia bacterium
GCAAGTGTCGTTTTGGTTTGGCGCCGGTTCTTTGTTCGGAGGTGTGTCCAGGTAAGGCTAGCATGTTCAGCAGGAGACAGTCCTGCCGGGGTAAAAGTCAGACCCCCGTAGTTCGGATAGCGGAGGAGATGGAAACAGAACCTTCGAAGCCTATCGACAAGATCTCCCGAGGGGAGATCACGAGTCACCGGGCTGTATCAAAAGAGAACGCATTGTGGCCTCGAAAAAAGTAGCCCCGAGGGCCGAGCCTACCTCCGAAGGGCGAAGGCAGCATGAGCAGCCGAACACTGACCGATACGGCTGTTCACCTCGGCGGGGTGGAAGCGACGGCACGGTGACAAGGACATGCTGAGCAACTGGAGAAGCCCTCCTCGTCCCGGCGCGAAATCGCCGGAGCAAGGTAGGCCGTATAACCGGCGACACCGGGAAGTCGGCCGAAGACGAGAGGGTGGCGGCTGGGTCCGCAGTAGCGAGGAAGCGGAGTAATGTCCGTGGAGCGAAGGGGCCCTGCCATTTGGTAATTGCTCACCCCCTGGCGAGCCTGGATGTTATGCGGCCTGGGGCAGCGGCAGCCCGTCGAGGGTGAGGCGGATGGCTTGGAGCACGCCGATCGATCTTCGTCGCGCGGTTTCAACGACGGATCGGACGTTGGCGTAGAGTTTGGCGCCCCACTGGGATCGGAAGCAGTTGGTGACCTTGCGGAAGACGACGCACGGGCGCAACGCCCGCTCCGAACCGTTGTTGGTCGGTGGGACCGCGCGGTTGGTGACGAACACGAACAGGTTCTGGCGGACCTTCTTGATGATCCTCTGGAGCTTCTGACCGGCTTTGGTCGCCGGCTCGATCCTGAGGATCTCGTCGAGCCGGGTCTGAAGGCGGGAATGATACGTGGCCAGGGTGGCGTCGGCGAGATCGGGACGGCGCCGGCCGATGCGCACCGCGCGCTTGACCAGGGCCTTGACGGCGGGGGCAAAGACCGCGTCGCCGGCCTCGATGGCGTACTCGATGTCGCGTAGCAGGTGGGCCAGACAGACCTGATGGTCCCGGGTCGCCCAGCCCATCTGGGCGGCGAGCCGGTCGGACACCCAGATCTCGGGCCGCATCTCGCCGAGGAACTCGGCGACCACCGCCTTGCCGCGCGACGGCCGGATCACGAAACAGGCGCTATCGGCATGGTGAAAGACCCAGGTCCAGTAGGTCTTGGCGCCGACCCGTACGCTGGTCTCGTCGGACTGAAGAATGGTGCCGGACAGCAGGTGCCGGCGGATCGCGTCGGCCTGCCGCTCGAACGCTGGCGCGCCCGCCTCCAGCAGGTTGGCCAACGCGCCCTCGCTGATCTCCAGGCCGAACAGATCGAGCAGCAGGCGCTCCAGGCGCTCGAACGGGATCGCCTGGCCAAAGCGCAGGTAAAGCACGAAGGCGCGCAGGTTGGCGCCGAACGGCGAGCCCGGTTCCAGGCCGGCCGGGGCGTCGGCCCTGAAGCGCCGGGCGCAGCACGGGCACTGGCCGCCGAACAGCGTCACCCGGGTGACATCGGGCTTGATCTCGGGAATATCGATCCGGTCGTAGGCGTGGACCACGGTCTGCACGACGCTCCGGACATCGGCTTGGCAGTGGCCGCACCGCTCGGCCAGCACGTCGCGTCTGCGCGTCGGCTCCGGATGCAGTGCGCGGTGGCTGCCGACATGGGGCTTGGCCTTGGGCCGCGCCGTGCCAGCGCGATTGGCCTTGTTGCCGCGCGACGGCGGCAGGCTCGAGTTGTCCGGCGTCTTGGGCGGCTGGTCGAGCTTCTCGCGCAACTCCTTGTTCTCGGTCTCCAGCGCGGCGACCCGTGCCGTCAGCGCGTCGATCCGCGCCAGAAGCGCGCCAATCAGGGCGTCCTTCTCGGCTTCACTGAGGGTGGTAAGGTCAAGCGGCTGGGTCATGGTAAGGTTGACTCATATTCGGCCCGCCACCGCAACAAAAATCTACGCCAAGGCCATCCTGCCGGTCACACCCCGACCCGACTTCCGCAATCCGAGGGGTGAGCAATTACAAATTAATCGTGGGTGCGAGTGCAACGGCTGGATATGAGCGCGCCGGGAGGGGTGTTCGGGAAGTGCTGAACCGCCATATGGCGGGTGTGCCCTCAACAACCTCCCAAACTTGTTGGATATGGTCTCCTCTCCTCGTGTTGAAAAGCCTCGCGCCAGTGCTTCGTCGTCCTGGGACGCGCTTGCGGATATTGAAGTCTTCATCACCGCCGCCGAGGCCGAATTGGTAGCCCTGGAACGGGAGCGTACCGGCGGCGCGGGCCTGACCCGGTGCTGCGCCGCCGTCTGCTCGGGGTGACCTGGATGTTGACGTTCGGCGGCATGCAGTGGCGCCTGGCCGGGCTGCTATCCCCTTCACCACCCTGCACAGCGCGTTTGCCCGCTGGACACGCCTGTGGCGGCGTCAGCGGCTGGCCCTGGACTGGCGGATCGCCTGTGGCGACGAGGCGCTGCCCTCGGCCCTGGTAGTGGACAGCCGCGTTCGTCTCCAACCTGCTTCGCCCGCGGCATCGATGGCGGCAAGAACATCAAGGGCATCAAACTTCATGTCGTGTGCGACAAGCATGGCTCGCTGATCGATCTCGAAGTGACGCCGGCCAACCACGACGACCGGGCCGGCGCCCTGCCGATGCTGCCCCGCCTCGCCGAACTCGGCTTCCAGGGCGACCTGCTCGGCGACAATGGCTACAAGGGTCAGCCTTTCGCCGAGGCCGCCCGCGCGCACGAC
>DATANP010000187.1:0-27888 GCA_036266195.1 Thermoanaerobaculia bacterium
CCTCGGGTTGGTGAAGTCCAGCCGGACGCGGCCGTCGGCGGTCTCTGAAACCTGGGCCGGGATCGAGCTGGCGGTCAGCAGCCAGCCGGCGGGGAGGACGACGGAGTTTCTGGGCCGGCCCAGGGTGCGGTCGAAGACGAGCTCGTCTCCTTCCAGGCGGTAGCTCTTCGGGTCGGTATAGGTCTCCGAGATGCGGAGGCGGATCGAGCCTCCCTCCGGCACCGGGGCGAAGCGGGCTACGACCACGTCGGCGTCGGGCGGGATCTCTTCGTCATCGCCCGCCCCGCTCTTCGGGAGGGCGTCGCCTCGCAGGGTCTCCACCTGGAGCGTCTCTCCGGTGTCGAGGTTCCGCGCCGCGGGATTGGAGGCGGTGCTGCCCTGACGCACGACGTTCAGGTAGCGGTCCACGCCGGGCCTCGTCTCGGTGTAGTCGTGGTAGAGGTCGAAGGCGTTGGTCTCGGGCTGCTGCAGGAAGTAGACGATCTCCCGGTCCTGGTGCGCCCTCTCGGAGAGGCGGTCGCTCGGCTCCGGCGCCGCGGTGGGAGCGGACGCGGTCCGGCGCGCTTCGATGACGAGGGGGTAGGCGTCCGGGCCGGGGTGCATAAAGCTCACGGCGAGACGGCCGTCCGGCTCGGGCAGGACCTGCGCCGGGGCGTTGCAGCCGGTCAGCTCGTAGCCTCTCGGCAGGACGATCGAGTTCCGGCGGATGCCCAGGGTGCGCTGGAAGACGATCCGACCGTCCTGATCACCGCCCTTTGTCTGGTAGCTCTGCGGGTCCTTGTAGGTCTTGTCGATCAGCATGCGGATGCCGCCTTCCTTCGGCACCGGACGCGGCAGGTGGATGCGGATGTAGCTCATCGACAGGTCGGCGTCGGGCAGGCCGGTGGCCCGCGCTTCCTCTCCAGTCACCTCCTCGAAGGGCAGCGGCTGTCCAGTCGCCTGGTCCCGTACGGATTCGTCGCTCGCGGCGCTCCCTTTGCGGGTCGGGTTGAAGTAGGCCGTTGCCCCGGGCTCGATCGCGGTGACCTCGAAGAGGATGCGGAACCGCGCCGAGCCGGGTTCGAGCAGCTCGTAGCGGGTGTACTCGTCTTCTTCGCGGTCGGGGGAGGATGCCTGAGGCTGGGCGGCGGGCGGGGGCGTGGAGGCGCAGGCGGCTAGGAAGAGAGTGAGGAGAAGGAAAGAGGTGCGCATGGAGGGAAGGATAGCTCCTACCGCGAAACCCTCAGCTTGCGCCGGGGGTGCTTCTGGGCGAGGGCGCGGCGCTGGCCTCCGGCCCGGACTTCGGTGTAGATCTGGGTGGTGGCGATGGAGGAGTGGCCCAGGAGGTGCTGGATGTAGCGGATGTCCATTCCTTCTTCCAGCAGCAGGGTCGCCAGTGAGTGGCGCAGCATGTGCGGGGTGATCGCGATGCGCAGGCCGGCTCCCCGGGCGTGCTTGCGGAGGACCATGCGGACCGACTGCTCGGAGAGGCGGCGGCCTCTCCGGTTGCGGAAAAAGTGACCGGCCTCCTGACCGGGTTCGCGCGAGATCGCGATGTATTCGCCGAGGAGCCTCGACAGCTCGTCGTCCCAGAAGGGGAGGATCCTCTCCCGGCCGCCCTTGCCCAGGATGCGCGCCTGGCCTCTCCTCAGGTCCACGTCGTCCGTGCCGAGGTTGCAGACCTCCGCCACTCTCGCGCCCGTGGCGAAGAGCAGCTCCAGCACCGCGATGTCCCTCACCAGCGCGCAGTAGGCCTTCGACTCCCGGTTCCTCGCCTCGGACTTGAGACGATAGACGTGGCGGAACAGGCGCTCCAGGTCGGCCAGCGGGATGGTCCGCGGCAGGCGCTTCTTCTCCTTGATCCGGACGTCGATCTTGCGGAAGGGGTTCACCAGGATCTCGTCCTCCCTCTCCAGGTGGTGGAAGAGGGATTTGAGTGTCGCCACCTTCCTCTTGACGCTCTTTTCGGCCAAGTCCCCGAACAGGCTCTTGATGTAGGCCCTCAGGACGACTTTGTCGATCCCTTCGACATCGCTCACGCCGAGTTCGGCCTTCAGGAAGTCCCGGAACTGCCGCAGGTCGATCGAGTAGGCCTTGAGCGTCTTGGGGCTGAGGTTCTTCTCGTACTGACAGTGAAAGAGAAATTGTGCAATCGCGTCCTGGACGATCATCAGGACAGGATCATAGCCCGAGAGACGGGAACCTTGAGCATGCCGGGACGGAAAGATGGGGGTCTCGTGTTCTTGATGGTAAAGTAGCGCCCCGTGCGCCAGGTGTTTTCCCACTCCCATTCCCCGGACATCGATCCGGACATCTCGATCGTCCTGCCCTGCTACCGCAGCGCGGAGCTCGCCCGGCGCTCGGTAGATCGGCTGACTAGCTTCCTGGGCGAGACGTTCGGGTCGTACGAGGTGGTGGTGGTGGACGACGGCGGCGGCGATTTCGACGCGTCGTGGCCCGAGGAGGGGCCGGTCCGGCTCCTCCGGCTGCCCGAGAACCGCGGCAAGGGCGCCGCGGTGCGCGCCGGGATGCTCGCGTGCCGTGGCAGGGTGCGGATCTTCACGGACGTGGACCTGCCGTTCGATCTCGCGCCGATCGTCGCCTCGATGCGGTTCATCAACGAGCGCGGCTTCCACCTCGCGGTCGGAGACCGCACGCTGCCGGAGTCGAGCTATGCGCTGGACGTGGGCTGGCGGCGCCGGATCGCATCGGGCCTGTTCTCGAAGCTCGTCGGGATCTTCGTGACCGGCGGGTTCTTCGACACGCAGTGCGGGTTCAAGGCCTTCCGCGGCGACGTGGCGCAGGCGCTGTTCAGCATCTCGCGGATCGACCGGTTCGCATTCGACGTCGAGCTGCTCTACCTGGCGCTCGTCTACCGCACGGACATCAAGCGCATCTCGGTCAAGCTGCGCAACAACGAGACGTCCACGATGCGCCTGCTGCGCGACTCGGTCCGGATGCTGATCGACGTGGCGCGCATCCGCGCCTTCGCCTTCCGCGGCGCCTATCGCTGCCCGGCCCTCGCGAAGATCGTCGCCGACGACTTTGCCGCGGTAGCCGAGAGCCCCCTGGAGGAGGAGCCAGTAAACCGGCTCCGAGCCCACCGGAGTCGCTGAGCGTCTTGGGCCTGGGTCAGCAACTCTCGGCGGCTGTCCTCTATGCCGTCTTCGCCGCGGTCCTGCTGGCGCTCGCCCACCGGCTGGTGGCGCGGCTGTCCTGGCGCGCGGCGCTGGCGCTCGCCCTGCTGCCGCTCTGTTTCACCGGCTGGGCGCTGCTGACCGGCAGGATCTACGCTCCGGTGGATCTCGCCTACAGCGGCGAGCCCCTGGCTCCGCACGCGGCGGAGTATGGGATCGGCGGCGATCGCAAGGGGGTGCTGACGGACGTGTACAGCGCCATCCTGCCCTGGCGGCAGGCGGTGCGGTACGCGTGGAGCCAGGGGGAATGGCCGCTCTGGAACCCGTTCATCCTGTGCGGCGATCCGCTCTCCGGCTCGGCGCAGCCGGCTCCGTACTACCCGGTCAACGCGCTCTCGCTGCTGGTGCCGTTCGCCCTGGCGTTCACGTTCGGGGCCACGGCCCAGATCCTGGTCTCGGCGCTCGGGGCTTTTCTCTTCTTCCGGGACCTGGACTGCCGCGAGGTCGCGGCGTTCTTCGGGGCGGTGGGATGGGCGTTCTCGTCCTTCGTCGCCGCCTGGCTGGAGTGGCCCCTGGGGGCGGCGGTGGCCATGACGCCGTTCGTGGTGCTCGGCGCCCGCCGGGTGGTCCGCCAGCCGGGCTGGCCTTCGGCCCTGCTGCTGGCGCTCGGCCTGACGCTGACGATCTTCGCCGGACATCCGGAGAGCGTGATTCACGTGGTGGCCGTGGGCGCGGTGTTCGGGATCGCCCAAGCGTTTACAGTTCCCCGACGTGAGCTGCTCCGGATCGCCGGCTGGACACTGGCGGGTGGCGCCCTGGCGCTGGCGCTCTCGGCGATCTACCTGTTGCCGCTGATCGAGGCGCTCATGCAGACGCTCCAGTGGGTGCTGCGCAAGGGGGCGCCGACGATCGCCGAGGCCCTGCCGGCCCCGGAGGCCTGGCGGCGGCTGGCGGGGATCGCTCTGCCATCCATGATCTATGAGCCGCGAGCGGGGGGCGCGCCCTACTTGGTCTCGCCCCTCTTCTCGTCCTATGCCGGGAGCGTGCTCTGGGGGCCCGCGCTCTATGGCCTGATCCGGGGCCACTGGCGGGGGCGATATCTCCTGGCGGCGTTCGGGCTCGTCGGAATGCTCGCCGGGGCCAGGATGCCCTTCGTGTATCCGCTCCTCGGGAAGCTGCCCCTGTTCTCGATGGCGCTCAACGAGCGGCTGGTGTTCGTCGGCGCCTTTGCCTTCGCCGGGCTCGCGGCTCTCGGGATGGAGGCGTGGCTGAGGCGCGACCGGCCTCGTGGTCTGACCCTGGCGTGCGTGGCGGCGGCCGTGGTCTATGCCGCGATCCTGGTCCCGCTCCACCCGCACAGCGCGCAGGCGGGGTACCCGGAACGGGAGATGGATCACTGGCTGGTCTGGAGCCTGGTGCCTCTCCTGATCGTGACCCTGGTGGCCGGACTGGCCCTGATCCCCCGGATGTCGCGCCGGGCCGGTGTGGTGGCGGCGGTCCTGGTGGCGATCCTGGCCGTCCAGCGCACGGGCGAGATGGGCTCGTTCTATCCCACGGTCCCGGCCCGGGCGTTCTATCCGCGGGTGGCGCCTCTCGACGCCCTGCCGACCGGGTCCGAGGTGCCGTGGCGGTTCGTGGGGCAGGACTTCCAGATGATCCCGAACCAGGGCACCCACTACGGGATCGAGGACGTGCGCGGCTACCAGGCGATCCTCCACCGCCGGTTCGCGGAACTGGTCCCGCTGTGGGCACAGCCCCTGCCGAGCTGGTACCTGTCGGTGCGGCGGATCAACAAGCCTCTCCTCTCGCTGATGAACGTGCGCTATGCCATGACCGCAGGTCCGCGCCGGGTGCCGGGGTGGAAGCTGGTGGCGAGCGGCCGGGCCTCGAAGCTGTGGGAGAACCCGGACGTGCTGCCGCGCGCGTTCGTGCCACGCCGGGTGCGGCTCGGGGTGCCTCCGAACCAGGAGGTCGAGGAGATGCGCGGTGTCAAGGACTTCCGCGGTCTCGCCTGGATCGTGCCTCCGGAAGGGTACGACGGAGCGCCCCGTGACGCGCGAAACGGTCCCGGATGGGTGGACGTCCGGCGCCGCGGCCTCGGGTACGAGATGACGGCGCGGATGCGGCGCCGGGCCGGCTGGGTGGTGGTCACGGAGACCGCCTGGAAGGGATGGCGGGCGCGGATCGACGGCCGCGAGGTGCCGGTGGGGATCGGCGACCACGCTTTCCTGGCGATCGAGATCCCCAAGGGCCAGCACAAGGTGGAGCTGTTCTACCGGCCGCGCTCGTTCGAGTTGGGGCTGGGCCTGAGCGTGGCGTCGCTGGTGCTCATTGCTGCGATGGCCGCGGTGTCCTTCTTGAGGAGAGGGAAGCGGGCCGAGCCGGTCTCCTCCGAGCGGCGGACGGGCGACCGGATCGCGATCCCTGGCGAGTACCAGTACCGGGCCCTCCACCACGGACCGGCGCCGCAGCGCTTCTGGCACCGGGCGAAGCTGGAGGAGGCGCTCGCGCTGCTCAAGCTGGCGCCGGGCGACCGCATGCTGGACGCCGGGTGCGGCTCCGGGATTCTCGCGGCCATGGCTGCGGAAATCCCCGGGACGCGGGTGCTGGGTGTCGATGCGAACCCGGCGGCGGTCGAATTTGCTTCGCGCACGTTCGACCGGCCGAACCTCTCGTTCCGGCTCGGGCTGGTGGACGAGCTCGAGGAGCTGAGCCGGCCGCCGGGGAGCTTCGAGAAGATCTCGTTCCTTGAGGTGATCGAGCACCTCTCGCGCGCCCAGGGCGAGACGATCCTGGCGCAGTTCGCGCACCTGCTGACGCCGGGCGGCCGGGTGGTGCTCACCACGCCGAACCGTCGGAGCCCCTGGCCGCTGATCGAGTGGCTGCTCGACCGGCTCCGGCTCGTGCCGCAGCTCTCGGGCGAGCAGCACGAGGTGCTCTACGATCTCGGCGAGCTGCGGCGGATGGGCGAGGCGGCCGGGCTCGTGCTGGCCGAGCACCGGATGATCGACACGGTCGCGCCCTGGCTCGCGTGGTGGCCGGGGCTGGCGCGGCTGGTCCACCGCGCCGAGATGCGGCTCATCCGCCGGCACGGCTGCGTGATGGTGCTGGCCTTCGAGAAGCCCGCCTAGCGGGAGGCGGCGATGACGTCGCCCCAGTGGTGGTCGGCCTGGAGCGGCGCTCCCGAGCCGCTGCCGAGGAACCAGAGCACCGACGGGCTGGGCCGCAGGGAACCCAGGCGGAGCTGGCCTTCCCGGGGACCGGTGAGGATCATGGCGATGGCCAGGGCCTGGGCGTCCACGGCGAGATCGGTCACCGCCGCCACCCCGACCACGCCCGGCGCCGGCAGGCCGGTGCGCTGGTTGAGGTAGGGGAGGACGGCCTGGTCGGCGATCCGCATGGCGCCGTCCTGGGTCGAGAGCACGGCCGCGGCGCGGTCGCGGAGCAGGAAGCGGCCGGCCGGCCGGTCCATGCCTGTGAAGCGCGGCAGGACGATCTTCCAGCCCCGGCCGTCTCCCCCTTTACCCAGGCCGCGCTGGATCGGTCCGAGCTGGACGAAGCCGTTGGCGACCCCGTTCTGCCGGAGGGTGTCGACGGCCCGATCCACCGCGTGGCCTTCGGCGAAGCCTCCGAGGTCGAGACGGCTGCCGGCGGCCAGCTCGGCGGTGTCCTTGGCGGGGTCCAGCACGAGCGACTCGCAGCGCGCCGCGGCCGTGGCCTCCTGGAGGACGCCGGGGTCCGGCAGGGTGGCCGCCAGCGGTTCGTCCGATACGGTTGGCGCGGAACGTAAACCCCAGGCCTCGTACAGGTTGCGGCCGAGCGGGCCGTGGGCTCCCTCGGACCAGAAGCAGAACTCCTGGGCGCGGACGAGCAGGGGCATCAGCTTCGGATCGACCGGCTGCGGCCCATGGCCGGCCGCGGTGTTGAGGCTGCCGACGCCTCCGGCAGGTTCCGAGGAGTCCGGCCGGAGAAGGCGTTCGGTCGCGGCCACCTCGTCGAGCGCCGCCTGGATGGCGGCCTTCGCGGTGTCGCGCGGCAGGTCCCGGACCTCGACCTCCAGCCGCCGGCCGAACGCGGTGGAGGCGATGCGGACCGGCCGCACGTCCTGGGAGGAGGCCTGGATCTGGACCTGGGGAGGCGCAGCGGCGCCGAGGAGGAGCGACAGCAGCAGGCTTGGCAGCATACAGAGATGATAACGCGAAAGCTCCCTCTCCCCCGGCACGGGGGAGAGGGCTGGGGAGAGGGGGGACGGGATCAAGCTTCAGGCGGTGTCTGGCTGTTTTTCGGACCGAAGCAGTCCAGGAACAGCCGGAACGCCGTCCGCAGCTCCTCCGAGCTGTAGCTCGCCGGGTAGTTGCCCCGGTCGGCGAGGATCTGGTCGCGCAGCAGGCCCTCGAAGGCGCCGATCAGGGCCGAGCGCACCGCCTGGACGTTGAGGTCCTCGCGGAGCTGGCCGGCCCCCTTCATCTCGGTCAGGAGCCGGTCGATCGTCCCCACCATGCGCAGGAAACCCTCGGTCAGGACCACCATGGCGCCGTGCTTGCGGATGCGGCGGCCCTCGAGCAGCATCAGGATGCGCAGGTCCTTGTCCTTCTCCAGGGCGTCGATCATCAGCTCGGCGAGCGCCCGCAGCCGGTCGAACGGCGTCTCACACTCGGCCAGGACCTCGCTCAGCGCCACCGCCACGGCCTGCCAGGCGCGGTCGAAGATCGCCGCGAGGAGGCCTTCCTTGCTGCCGAAGTGCTTGATGAGCTGGGACTCGCTCGTGCCCGCCATGCGCGCGATGGCCGAGGTCGTGGCGTTCTCGTAGCCCTGCGAGGAGAACAGGCTGCGCGCCGAGAGGAGGATCCGGTCGTGCGACGAAAGCTCCAGGGTGACCTCCTCCACTCCCAAGACGTTCGAATCAGGTGTCTTCTTTTCCATGTTCCGCGGCACTCATAGTAGTACGCCGCCTAACTCAGGGCAATCTGAAGCCCGGTCCTGAGAAGATCCTGCTTGACAATTCACCCTAGTAGTGTTACTACTAATAGCACGCGAGTTTGACAGCGCTCATCCAGCGAGCAATGCCGTGGCGGGACCTTGGAGCAACCCGCCGAGGCTTCAGCTTCCACGATTTACACGCTCCCTCCGGGCTGTTCGGGCAGACTCCTGGCTGGACAGCCCCTCTTTTTATCCCCTTATTTGAGTCGAATTCGGGCGAACCGCCGTTTCCCCACCTTGAACAGGTAGGGCTCGGACCGGGGTGCGATCTCACGCAGCGGATCGTCCACGCGCTCGCCGTCCAGGCTGACGGCGCCCTGCTGGAGGAGCCGGCGCGCCTCGGCGTTGCTCGGCGCGAGGCCGGCGGCGACCAGGAGCTTCGCCAGTTGCCAGCTCCCCTCCAGCTCGTGCCCGGGCACCTCGTCGGGCACGCCGCCGCCGGCGAAGACCTTCTCGAACTCCTCCTCGGCCTGGCGGGCGGCCTCCTCGCCGTGCAGCTCGGCGACCAGGCGGTGGGCCAGCTCCTGCTTGACGCCCTTGGGATGCAGCTCGCCGGCCTCGACCCGGGCGCGCCGGGCGTCGATCTCAGCCTTGGGGACCTCGGTGAGCAGCAGGTACCAGTCCCACATCAGCGAGTCGGGGATGGACATGGTCTTGCCGTAGACCTCCCGCGGCGGGTCCTCGACGGCGATGGCGTTGCCGAGGCTCTTGGACATCTTGTCCGTGCCGTCGGTGCCCACGAGGAGCGGCACGGTGAGGACCACCTGCGGCTCCAGGCCGTCCTCCTTCATGAGGTCGCGGCCGACGAGCAGGTTGAAGATCTGGTCGTGGCCGCCGAGCTCCACGTCCGCCTTGAGAACGACCGAGTCGTAGGCCTGGGCGAGCGGGTAGAGCAGCTCGTGGAGGTGGATCGGCTTGCCTTCCTGGAAGCGGGTGCGGAAGTCCTCGCGCTCCATCATGCGGGCCAGGGTGTAGCGGCCGGCCAGGCGCACCATGCCGTGCGAGCCCAGCTCGCCGAGCCAGCGGTCGTTGTTGTCCACCACGGTCGCCGCCTCGTCCAGGATGTGGAAGACCTGCTTCTGGTAGGTGCGGGCGTTGGCCTCGACCTCCTCGGGCGTGAGCTGGGGCCGGGTGGTCTTCTTGCCCGTGGGGTCGCCGATGCGCGCGGTGAAACCGCCGATCAGGAAGACCACGGTGTGGCCGAGCTGCTGGAAGTGCCGCATCTTGCGGATGAGCACGGTGTGGCCCAGGTGCAGATCGGGGGACGACGGGTCGAAGCCGGTCTTGACGAGGAGCGGCTTGCCGGTGCGGCGGGAGCGCTCCAGCTTGGAGCGCAGCTGCGCCTCGTCCACGAGATCGACGGCGCCGCGCCGGAGCAGCTCCATCTGCTCCTCGACGGGGGGGAACTGTCGGTCGGACATGATCGGGTTAGAAGTTGATGTACTCGAGCTCGGGTTGCAGGGGGAGGTCCGGCCGGGACGAGGCCTGGACGTGGCGCAGCGGCGGGTGCTTCAGATTCAGGACCGCCCAGGCGCCGAACACGGCCGCGAACATCCGCATGCGGGCGCGGAAACCGCGGACCAGACCTCGTTTCTTTTCCTTGACCAGGTGCTTGAGGTTGTGGAGCAGGGTGGTGGTGATCCGCAGGCCCAGCTCGGAGCAGGCCCAGTTGAGGCCGGTCTCGATGGCGAAGCCTTCCAGGTGGGTCTCGGGCACGGCCTCGAAGATCTCGCGCCGCAGGCAGCGGATGCCCGACAGGAGCGGGCCGTGCTGGCGCTGCCAGTCGTTGAGCGCCGGGCCGCGGTCGCGGACGCCGACGTTCATGCCGGAGCGGCCGGCGAGCACCGGCTCGATCAGCTCGGTGAGCTGCCCGTTGGTCAGGTTGAGGATGTCGCCGTCCACGAAGGTCAGGATCTCGGCATCCGTGTGGGCCACGCCCACGGCCATGGCGAGCCCCTTGCCCTGGTTCTGGCGCAGGTGGATGGTGCGCATGCCCATGGAGCGGGCGATCTCGACGGTCTGATCGGTCGAGCCGTCGGAGACCACGAGGATCTCGGAGATCAGCGGCGTGGCCGCGAGGACCTGGAGCACCTCCCGGATGGTCTCCGCTTCGTTGTAGGCCGGCACGATCGCGGCGACCTTGGCGACCTTCGATTGCCTGGTTTCCTCCACTGCCTCTCCTCCTCAGGAAAATCGACTCCAGGGCGGTGCGGGCGGGCTGACCTCCGCGCCGTCGAGCAGGGTGCCGCGGGCGATCACCCGGGCATCCCCGGTCAGCGTCCATGAAGAACCTGATGCGCCGACCTCCAGCTCGAAACCTCCCTGAACATGGACCCGGACCGGCAATTCGAGCCTCCCCAGGTGAACCCCTACCGCCGTGCTGCCCACGATGCCGCTGCCACAGGCGAGCGTCTCGGCCTCCACCCCGCGCTCGTAGGTCCGGATCTCCATCCGGTGACTCTCGGGAAACCGCACGAAGCTCACGTTCGCGCCGGCCTCGCCGAGGGCGGGATGGTACCGCAACGCCCTCCCCAGACTCTCGACCGGCGCCGTTTCCAGGCTCTCCGGCCAGATCAGGACGAAGTGTGGGACTCCGACCCGCACGCGGTAGCCTGCATGATGGATGCCGTCCACCTCCAGGGTCTGCTCCGAGGGCGTCTCCGGCGCCGGCAGCTCCAGGGTGATGCGCGCCTCGTCGAGCTTTCGGGCAGCCACCCCTCCGGAGCCGGTCTCGATGGTCACGGCGTCCTTCGCCCAGCCCAGGTGGAAGGCCAGTTGGGCGGCGCAGCGCGTGCCGTTCAGGCACAGGTCCGCGGGGTAGCCGTCCGAGTTGTAATAGTCCATCCCCACCCCGGATTGCCCTCTCCGGAGGACGAAGACGCCATCCGCTCCGAGGGAGACGCCGCGCCGGCACCAGGCGCGGATCGTCTCCGGGGAGGGGGAGGTCCCGGGCTCGGCCAGGGCGACGAAGTCGTTGCCGCTGCCCGAGACCTTGTAGAAGTCCGTCATTGGGGTACGGAGGCGCGGACCTCCGCGCCCGGACCGCTCTCGTTGCCGATCTGGTCCACGGCCGTCACCCGGTAGCTGTAGGTCTGGCCCGCCGACGCCAACGTGTCGATGTACTCCGTCTCCTGGAGGGGCTGGGTGGTGATGCGCTGGAAGTCGCCCTCGGCGCCCCGGCGGTAGACGTGGTATCCGGCCAGGTCCTCGGCCTCGCTGGCGCGCCAGATCAGCCGCACCCGGCCGCCTTCGGCCAGCGCGACCAGCTCCAGCGGCGGCGGCGGCGGGAAGCGGTCCTGGAAGCGGATCTCCTGCTCCGAAGCCACGCTGCTCTCGATGAGCGGGTCCTGGCCGGCCAGGGCGGTGACGCCGTAGATGTAGCTCTGGCCCATGCGGGCGCCGGTGTCCACCCAGCTCCGCTCCCCGGCGGCGGCGGTGTGGATGGGCTGACCCAGCGAGCGCTCGTCGGCGCTACGGCGGTAGACGTTGTAGCCCGTGGCCCCCGCGGTGCCGGACCACTCGACGAGCACGCCGTCCGGCCGTCCGGTCACGGACAGCCGCTCGGGCGCGGCCGGCGGCGTGCCCGGGATGATCGCGACCTGGTTCGAGAAGTCCGACTTCTCGCCGGTGGCGCTCACCGTGCGGACGGCATAGAAGTACGCCTTCGCGTTGGGCGGGTTCGCGGGGACCGCCGGAGTCGTTGTCGGGGTTGCCGTGGCCTCCGGTGTCGGTGTCGGTGTCGGGGTCGGCGGGGGCGCCGCCGGCTCGGGCAGCGTGACCGGGATCGGGATCAGCACGCGGCTGCCAAAGGTGACGGCGGGCAGGTCCTGCTGGCCGATCGTGAGCTTGAGGGCTGAGGCCGACTCGAAGACCCGCGCGTCGATCGGCGCGGGCTTGCCGGTGCGCGGCGCCGGCTGCACGGACTCCCAGACCTCGATGCTCGACAGGCCGCCGAGCGCGGTGCCGGCCGCCGTGGTCTGCGGGAAGGTGAAGTCGAGGAGGAGCCGGCCGTCCTGCTGCCGGACCTTGAGGTCCCCGGTCTTCGCGGGGACGGTACGGAAGGGCGGCTCGGGGTTGCCCTGCTTGCCGCAGCCCTGGAGGGCCACGAGGGCGAGCACGGCCGCGCAGAGAGCGGGTCTATAGGACATAGCGTGAGAGGTCCTGGTTCTTGACGATGTCGGACAGCGCCCCGCGGACGTACTCCGCATCCACCTTGACGGAGATACCGGCCATGTCGGGCGCCTCGTACGACACCTCGTCGAGGAGGCGCTCCATGAGAGTGGAGAGGCGGCGCGCGCCGATGTTCTCGGTGGTGGCGTTGACCTCCACCGCCAGGCGCGCGAGCTCGGCGACGGCGTCGGGCGTGAACTCCAGGTTGACCCCTTCGGTGGACAGAAGGGCCGAGTACTGCTTGGTGAGCGCGGTCTCGGGCTCGGTGAGGATGCGCACGAAGTCCTGCTCGGTCAGCGAGTCGAGCTCGACCCGGATCGGGAAGCGGCCCTGCAGCTCCGGAATCAGGTCGGACGGCTTGCTGACGTGGAACGCGCCGGCCGCCACGAACAGGATGTGATCGGTCTTGACCATCCCGTACTTGGTCGACACGTTGGTCCCCTCGACGATGGGGAGGAGGTCGCGCTGCACGCCCTCGCGGGAGACGTCGGGGCCGCGCGAGCCTTCGCGGCCGGCGATCTTGTCGATCTCGTCGAGGAAGATCATGCCGCCCTGCTCGACGCGCTCGCGCGCCTCGCGGGCCACCACGGCGCGATCGATCAGCTTCTCGGCCTCCTGCTGGAGGATGATCTCGCGCGCCTCGGCCACCGAGACCTGCTGCTTCTTCTTGCGGCCGAACAGGCCGGGAAGCATATCCTTGATGTTCAGGCCGACCTCCTCGACCCCCTGCGGCGTGAACATCTCCAGGCTGGGGTAGGAGGACTCGTCGACCTCGATCTCGACGCGGCGGTGGTCGAGGGCGCCGTTGCGCAGCTTGTCGCGGAACTTCTCGCGGGTGGCGGTGAGGTCGTCCTCGTCGTCGTCGTTGTCCTGGCTGCGCAGGTAGCTGCTCACCGGCCGGGGCGGCACGAGGAGCTGGAGCAGGCGGTCCTCGGCGCGCACGGCGGCCGCTTCGCGCACGGACTCGCGCTTCTCCTCCTTGACCATGGTCACGGCGATCTCGACCAGGTCGCGCACCATGGACTCGACGTCGCGCCCGACGTAGCCCACCTCGGTGAACTTGCTGGCCTCGACCTTGAGGAAGGGGGCCTTGGCGAGGCGCGCCAGCCGGCGGGCGATCTCGGTCTTGCCGACGCCGGTCGAGCCGATCATCAGGATGTTCTTGGGCGCGATGTCCTCGGCGAGCTCCGGCGTGAGCTGCTGCCGGCGCCAGCGGTTGCGCATGGCGATCGCCACCGCCCGCTTGGCCTGCTTCTGGCCCACGACGTACTTGTCGAGCTCGGCGACGATCTGCCGCGGCGTCATGTTCTCGAGGACGACGACACCGGTCGCAGCCTCGCTGGTCGTGTGGGGGGACGTCATCGAATCAGAGTTCCTCTACCGTCAAGCGGTCGTTCGTAAAGATGCAGATCTCGGCGGCGATCTTCATCGCCTCGCGGACGACCTGGTCGGCCGGCATGTCCGTGTGGCGCATCAGGGCGCGCGCCGCCGCCAGGGCGAAGTTCGAGCCGGAGCCGATCGCCAGGACGATGCCGTCCTCGTCGTCCGGCTGGACCAGCTCGCCGGTGCCGGTGACCAGGAAGCTCTTGTCCTTGTCGGTGACGATGATCACCGCCTCGAGCTGGCGCAGGGTCCGCTCGGTGCGCCAATCCTTCGCCAGCTCGACCACCGACCGCTCCACGTTGCCGCCGAACTCCTCCAGCTTCGCCTCCAGCCGGGTGAACAGGGTCAGGGCGTCGGCGCCGCCGCCCGCGAACCCCACCAGGACCTTGCCCTTGCCCGCCCGCCGCACCTTGCGGGCGCTGTTCTTCATCACCGTGCTCTGGCCCATGGTCACCTGGCCGTCCGAGGCCATGCAGACCTTGCCGTTCCGGCGCACCAGGAGCACCGTCGTCGAGTTGAACGTTGCCTTCATGGGTCGGGCATTCTATAGCAACCGGGGCCGGAGGGCCGCCAGGAACCCCTCCGGATCGTCCGGAGTGACCACCAGCCGGAGATCTCCGGCCTCCACCAGCACCGCGTTCGCGAAGTCCGAGGCGTAGAGATCCAGCTCCCCCAGGAGACGCGACTCGAAGCCGCCGGTCCCCGCCACCAGCCCGCCGCTCGTGGCCAGGCGCTCCAGCGACCCGATCTCCTCGGCGGTCAGCCGCCGCGCCTCGGCTCCGGCCACGGGGAACCGCTCGTTCCGGCGCCGCATCTGCACATTTAGGCTTCCCTTGGCGAGCTCCAGCCAGAGCGGATCGAGGTCGCCGCTCATCCGCCAGGCCGTCCAGGGGACCAGGGCCACGAGCAGGGCGAAGATGCCGGGGAACACCCGGCCGTAGGCGATCGTTGCGATCCCGACCGCGGTCATGAGGACGGTCAGGCCGACGAGCAGGCGGCGCAGCCGGAGCCGCCCCCGGAGGATCGCCCCTCCGGCCGTACAGGGGAAGCGCTGGGCCTTCATTCGCCTCCCGAAGCTTTCCGGGCGCGCGGGTGGGCCCCGCGGTAGACGTCGAGCAGGCGCTCGACCTCCAGGTGGGTGTACTTCTGGGTGGTGGAGAGCGAGCTGTGGCCGAGCAGCTCCTGGATCGTCCGCAGGTCGGCGCCGTTCTCCAGGAGGTGGGTGGCGAACGTATGGCGCAGGGTGTGGGGGTGGACGCCGCGGGCCACCGCTTCGCCGTCCACCCAGCGGTCGATCACGTCGCGAACCGTCTGGACGGTGAGCCGCTCGCCGCGGAAGTTGAGGAAGACCGGATCCTCGTCGTCGTCCAACTCTCCGCCGCGGGCGCGGATCGCCTCCCAGACGTCCAGCCAGGCCTTCAGGGCCTCCTGGGCGGGGTGGCCGAACGGGACCATGCGCTCCTTGCGCCCCTTGCCCATCACCCGGAGCACGCGGGCGGACAGGTCGATGTCCCGCCAGTCAAGGCCGACCAGCTCGCTGACGCGCAGGCCGGCGGCGTAGAGCAGCTCCAGGATCGCCCGGTCGCGCAGGGTGAGGTATTGCTGGTCGCGGGTGTAGCCCGACTCGTCCGGCGCTTCGAGGAGGTTCTCGACCTCGCCGGGCCGCAGGTGGCGCGGGAGGGTCTTCGGCACCTTCGGCGTCCGGACCGACTGGGCCGGGTTGGCGGCCAGGACACCCTCGCGGCAGGCGTACCGGAACAGGCTGCGTACCGCGGACAGCGCCCGCCCCTGGCTCCGCTTGCCGAGCCCGTCCCGGGTCATGGCCGCCAGGAACGAGCGCACGGCGAGAGGATCGACGTCCGCCGGCCGGATCGCGTCCGGCTCCACGCCCAGGAAGTCCTGGGACAGGAAGCGGAGGAACTTCAGGAGGTCGCTTTCATACGCCGCCACGGTGTGAGGCGAGACGTTGCGCTCGTCCTGGAGGTGCTCCAGGTAGCGATGGATGAGGGCCCTCAAACGGCCACCTTTCCGGACCCCTCACCCCCTGGCCCCCTCTCCCACCGCACTCCCCCCTCCCGGGAGAGGGGGGACCCCTGCGGGCTTTTCAGGCTGAGATCTGCGCTCGTGGCCGGCATGCGTTCCCCCTCTCCCGGCGGATGGGAGGGGATGGGAGAGGGGGCCAGGGGGTGAGGGGTCATTCCGTTCCGCTCCGCCCACGCACCCAGCTCGGCATGGGCTCGATCGGCGTAGGCGGCCCGGCGGTCGGCCTTCCGGAACCGCGCGTCCAGCTCGGTGAACAGACCGTAGTTGATGTTCGCCGGCTGGAAGTGCTTCGGGTCCGACTCGGTCAGGTGCCGGGCGAGCGCGCCGAGCGCCGTGGTGGGCGGGAAGGGCTCGGGCGTCCGGCCCTGGCGTTCGAGGGACAGGTAGAGGCCGATGGCGAGGCCCGTGGCCGCCGACTCCAGATAGCCCTCGACGCCGGTGATCTGGCCGGCGAGGCGCACCCGCGGCTCCGTCCTGACGTGGTAGAGCCGGTCGAGGTGGACTGGCGAGTTGACGAACGTATTGCGGTGGATCTGGCCGAACCGCACGAACTTCGCGGCCTCCAGGCCCGGGATCATCCGCAGGACCCGCTCCTGCTCCCCCCACTTCATGCGCGACTGGAAGCCGACCAGGTTGAGCTGGCTCTTCGCCAGGTTCTCCTGCCGGAGCTGAACCACGGCGTACGGCCGGCGGCCGTCGGGAAGACGGAGCCCGACCGGCTTCATGGGACCGTAGCGCAGGGTGTCCACGCCGCGGCGGGCCAGCTCCTCGATCGGCAGGCAGCCTTCAAAAAAGACCGCCTTCTCGAACTCGTGCGGCACCACCACCTCGGCCTCGGTCACCGCCTGGTGGAAGGCGAGGTACTGCTCCTTGTCGAGCGGCGCGTTGAGGTAGTCCGCGCCGTCCCCCTTGCCGTAGCGCGACTGCCAGAACATTTTGGAGAAATCGAGGCTGTCGCCCTCCACGATCGGCGCGATGGCGTCGTAGAAATAGAGGTACTCGCCGCCGAGGAGGTTCTGGAGGACGGCCGACATGGCCTCCGAGGTCAGCGGCCCGGTGGCGAGAACCACCTCGCCGTCCGGCAGGGAGGTGACCTCCTCGCGCCGCAGCTCGATGCGGGGGTGGGACCCGATCGCCGCGTTGATCCGCTGGGCGAAGCGGTCGCGGTCCACGGCAAGCGCGCTCCCCGCGGGCACGGCCGCGGCGCGGGCCGAGCCGATGACCAGCGATCCGAACGCCTCCATCTCCCGCTTGAGCAGGCCGGCGGCGTGGAGCGGGTCGTCGCTCCGGAGCGAGTTGCTGCACACCAGCTCGGCCAGGTCGCCGGTCCTGTGCGCCGCCGTGGGATGGGCCGGGCGCATCTCGTGGAGCACGACCGCGCACCCGCGCTCCGCGAGCTGCCAGGCGCACTCCGTTCCCGCGAGCCCGCCGCCGACGACGTGAACCGGTCCGTCCATGGCTGGGATCATAACGGAAGGTGTAAACTGAAGCTTCTTTGAAAACCCTGGAGGGCTCGGGAGGATTTCCATGCGTCGATGCCGTGGCCGTCTCGAGTCGGTTGGTTTTCTTCTGTCGTTCTGTCTTCTGTTCTCCTTGCCGGCCCTCGCCGGCTCGCCGCCGCTCCACCCGATCTGGGCCGCCCACGAGGACGAGGGCGGCACCGGAACCGACCCGGTCCAGGCGCCGCCCGCCCAGGGACCCACGTCCTGCGTCAACGGCTTCGCCGGCGCCTATCCCTGCCGCAACGTCGACCTGCTGGCCTTCCTCCCCCTTCCGGAGATGGGGCCGCCGGCCACCCAGGGCTCGGACATCTGGGGCTGGACCGATGCCCAGACCGGCCGCGAGTACGCCCTGATGGCTCTCTCCCACGGGGTCACCTTCGTAGACGTGTCCGACCCGACCCGGCCGCGCTGGCTCGGCTTCCTGCCGTCCGAGACCGGCAAGCGGTCCGGCAACCGCGACGTCCGGGTCTACCGCGACCACGCCTACATCGTGGCGGACGCGGTCGGCCCCCACGGCATGCAGGTCTTCGACCTCCACCGCCTGCGCACCATCACGACGCCCCAGACCTTCAAGGAGGACAACGTCTTCACCGGCGTCGAGACCGTCCACAACCTCGACATCGACGTGGACACCGGCTTCGCCTACCTGGTCGGCTCGAACCAGTGTACCGGCGGGCTCTACGTGGTCGATCTCCAGGACCCCGACAACCCGGTCCAGGCGGCCTGCTACTCGGCCGTGGACTACATCCACGACGTCCAGTGCGTGATCTACCACGGGCCGGACGGGCGCTTCTCCGGCCACGAGCTGTGCTTCGCGAGCAACGTCAACTACTTCACCATCCTGGACGTCACCGACAAGGCGAACATCCGGCAGGTGGCCCGCAAGAGCTACAGCGGCGTCCGCTACTGCCACCAGGGCTGGCTGACCGAGGATCACCGCTACTTCCTCATGGACGACGAGGGGGACGAGCGGAACTTCAACCACAACACCCGCACGTACCTCTGGGATCTGGCGAACCTGAACGATCCGAGGAACTTCGCGAACTACACCCATTCGACCAGGGCCGTGGACCACGACCAGTACATCCATCAGGGCTTCGTCTACCAGGGGAACTACCAGGCCGGGCTGCGCATCCTCGACGTCAAGCAGGTGGGAGCGGGGCGGCTGGAGGAGGTCGGCTACTTCGACATCGTGCCGGACTCGGACGAGCCGAACTTCGGCGGCGCCTGGGGAGCCTACCCGTTCTTCAAGAGCGGCATCATCCTGGTCCCCGGCATGCAGCAGGGGCTCTACGTGTTGCGCCGCTCCGACGTGGCGCCGCCGAGCCAGCCCTGCAAGGCCGGGGCGCAGACCCTCTGCCTGGCGGAGAACCGCTTCCGGGTGGAGGTGGACTGGACGAACCAGTTCGACGGCTCCTCCGGGCGCGCCCTCGCCCTCCCGGGGACCGGCGACGCGGCCGGCTACTTCGCCTTCGGCGACCCGTCGAACTTGGAGGTGATGGTCAAGGCCATCGACGATGGCTCCCACTGGCATCTCTACTACGGCCAGCTCACGAATCTGAGCTTCAGCCTCCGCGTGATCGACGGCGAGACCGGCAAGGTGAGCACCTACGGCAACGGGAAGAACAACTGCGGAGGGATCGCCGAGCTGGCGCCGTCCGACGGCCACTCGCACGACGCCGTCTGGCTGGGCGCGAACCCATCTATCCTGGGGCACCCCGGGGAGGGAATCGAAGAGAACGCCTCCCTGGTACCGGTCTTCGAAGCCGGCAGGAAGAAGAATTCCTGCAAGAAGGGCGGGGACGCCGTCTGCCTCCTGGGCAACCGCTACCGCGCCCGGGTGACCTGGACGAACCAGTTCGACGGCTCCTCCGGCACCGCGAAGGGCCGCGCCCTGTCCGGCGTAACCGGAAGCTTCGCCTTCACCGACCCGTCGAACGCCGAGCTGCTGGTCAAGGTCCTGACCGCCGAAGGAGATCGCACCCTGGTGATCTGGGGCGCGATGACCAACCTGGAGTACACCCTGGAGCTGACCGACACCAAGACCGGCGAGGTCCGCACGTTCCACAACCCGGCGGGGACCTACTGCGGAGGGTTGAACGAACTCTGATGAAACGAGGTGGTGGGGGACCGATCCACCACCACCTCCTAGTCCTCCCAGGAAAACTTGTCGTCGTCGGACCGCGGTTTCGTCTTCCAGGCCGCCCGGTAGACCGACGCCGCCGGCTTGAGCCGCTCCTCGATCGCTTTGCGGATCTCCAGGCTGTTGGGGAGCGGCCGGACAACCTTGCGCGGCGTGTCGAGGAGGGCGCTCAGGTCGAGGCCTTCCGCTTCCGCGCCCTTGTGCTCCACGTAGACCATCACCGGGTCCGGTGCGACCCAGCGCTCCTCCAGCGACCGCAGCGCCGCCCAGAGGCCCGGGGTGTCCGCGGACCAGACGCGGTCCTCGGCGCCGGAGGCCTCGAAACCCTCCACCTCCAGCGGTTCGTCCGGAAGCTGGATCGACAGGGGGGCGGGGAAGGGGTCGTAGACCAAGTGCGACAGCTCGTCGATCGACCGGTCCTGGCCCTTGGGGATGAGGAGGACGTCGAGGACCTTCGTCATGGCTTCCTGGACCCGATCGACCCTCTTCTGCTCCTCGGCGGAAAGCTCCGTTTCCGGCTCCGTCTCTCCTTCCGGGGCGGCGTCCTCTTCGGCGAGCACGTCTCCGAAGAGGGCCTGCATGCAGACCTCGGCGCGGGTGGGGTTGTCCTCCAGCCAGTCGTAGAGGTCGGCGGTGGCGGCCAGGTATTCGGCGACGTCGGCGGACCAGTTGTCCAGGATGCCCTCCAGCTCCTTTCGCTGCTTCCGCGTGGCCTGGGAGGGAGCCCCGGGAACGATCGTCAGCTCGGCGACGCCGTCCTGCCGGACCTCGTAGGTGACGGCGAGCGCCGTATCGGCGAAGACGCTCCGCAGCTTGGCGGGGTCGTCGAGGACAGCCGACCGTTTCGCGCCGGTGAGAAGGCCCAGGTGCTTCTCCCAGGAGAAACGCTCGGCCGCCGGGTCGATCGCGTCGAAACGCTGAGCCCAGGGGTCCAGGCCCGCCAGAAGGTCGCGCCGGAGGTCGGACAGCCGCCGGTCCAGCGCCGGGTTCTTCTCGCCCTGCGCCAGCGGATCGAGCTCGACCGCGCTGGTCACGATCGCCACGCCGTCCTGGAGGAACCGCAGCCGGACGCTTTCCCGGACCGGCGGATCGAAGCAGGATGCGAGACCGAGGAGACCGGCGGCGAGGATCAGTATTCGGACGGCCCTGGGCAGCATGGGGGCATTATAGGGAAGCCTCCCGGAGTCCGCCGGGAGGCTTCCCGGCGCCGCCGGAACGGTTCCCGCCGTGCCCGGGAGGATTCCTGGCTCGGCCGGGAAGGTTCCCGGAGTCGCCGAAAGGGTCCCTGGCCCGGCCGGAAGGGTTCCTGGCGCCGCCGGAACGATTCCCGGCTTGGCCGGGAGGGATTCCCGGCACCGCCGGAAGGGTCCCCGGCGAGCCCGGGAGACTCCCCGGCGCGACGGAAAGTCTCCTAGACAGATGGGCTGGTATCCAGACCGGTGGCGGGCTATAATGGGCGACGAGGAATTGTACTTGAAAAGAACAATGGACATCGAGGGGCTTGATCCCCACGCGCGACCGCGCTACAGCCTTGCCCAGTCGGCGCGATACGTCAGGATCTCGCCGGCCACACTGCGGTCGTGGGTGATGGGCCGGACCTATCCGACCGCGGGTGGGAGCCGCTACTTCGAGCCGCTCATCCTCAGGCCTGTCCCGGACGATCCTCGCTTGTCCTTCTCCAACCTGGTGGAGGCGCACGTGCTGCGATCACTCCGGGCCCGGCACGAGGTCCCGATGTCCGCGGTCCGCACGGCCCTCGACTATGCCGAGAGCGAGCTCGAGATCGAGAGACTCCTGCTCAGCGACGAGCTCAGGACCGCGGCGGGGACCGTCTTCCTGGAGCGCCTCGACCAGTTGATCGACCTCGGGAGATCCGGTCAGATCGTCCTCAAGGAGCTCCTGCAGGCCCACCTTCAGAGAATCGAGCGCGACATCGAGGGCGCTCCGATGCGGTTGTTCCCGGTCATCGGCCCGCGAGGGCTCGCCGGACCGAAGATCGTCGGGATTGATCCCCGGGTGTCCTTCGGCCGCCCGTACATCGTGGGCAAGGGCGTGCGCACCTCGACCATCGTGGAGCGGCTCGATGCCGGCGAGTCGCGCGAGGACCTGACCGCGGACTACCGGCTCGACGATGCCGAGATCGAAGAAGCGATCCTCTACGAGCGAGCCGCCTGAGCCGGTCTTCTTCACGGACAGAGATCTCGGACCTTCCGTCGCAGCCGCCCTCCGGGAAGGGGGCCTCAGGGTCGAGGCTTATCACGAGCACTTTGCCGCCGACGACGTGCCGGACGGGGAATGGCTTCGCCTGGTCGGCGCCAACGGCTGGATCGCGCTGAGTCACAACAAGCGCATCCGGTACGAGCGCGACGAGCTCGACGACCTGATGTCCTACGGGGTCAAGGCCTTCTTCGTCATCGGCAAGGGACCGCATCCCGCTTTCGCCGCCGCCGTTCTGAGAAGCCTCCGCAAGGTCCTGAGGCTCATCGAGAAGAACGAGGAGCCCTTTGTCGCGCGGATCTACCAGGAGCGGGACGAGGTGAGCCTCTGGGTTACCTACGAGCAGTGGAAACAGGGCCGTTGATCGTTCAGGCCTCCACCGCCGCCGGCTCCACGTCCTCGATGTGCTTGCAGCCTTCCGTGTTGCAGATGTACTGCGTGCCGGCCTTCTTGGTGACCTTCTCCAGGAGGAAACTGGCGCCGCACTCGGGGCAGGCCTTGGCGACCGGCTTCTTCCAGAGCGAGGCCTTGCAGTCCGGGTAGCGGCTGCAGGACCAGAAGGTCTTGCCGCGGCGGGAGCGCTTCTCCATCATCTCGCCCTTACCGCACTCGAAGCAGGTAACTCCGGTGGGCTTCGGCGGCTCCGGCTTGGGGCCGGTCTTGCGGATGTTCTTGCACTCCGGATAGCCGGTGCAGCCGTAGAAGGTGCCGAAGCGGCTCCGCTTGAGGGCCATCGGCTTGCCGCACTCCTCGCAGGGCGGGATCTCTTCCTCAGCCTCGCCGTTGGCGCCATCTCCGGCGGCGGGGGAGGAAGAGGCGGGCTCCTCCAGGTTCCTCGTGTAGGTGCAGTCCGGATAGTTGCTGCACGCCACGAAGGCGCCGAAGCGGCCGAAGCGGATGCGCAGCGGGGCGCCGTCCTGCGGACAGAGCTCGTCCATCGGAAGACCGTCGCGCTTCACGTTCGGGAAGGTCTCACCGGCTGTCTCGAGATCCCGGCTGAACTTGGTGTCGAACTCCTTGACGGCGCGCTTCCACTCGACCTTGCCGTCCTCGATCTCGTCGAGCTGCTCTTCAAGCGCCGCGGTGTAGCCCTCGTTCAGGATGTCGTTGAACCCCTGCTGGAGGAGCTGGTTGACCAGCCGGCCGAGGGCCGAGGGCCGGAAGCGGCCTTCCTGCTTCTCGGCATACTCGCGGTCGGAGAGCGTCGAGAGGATCGTGGCGTAGGTCGAGGGCCGGCCGATGCCGTTCTCCTCCAGCGCTTTGACCAGGGTCGCCTCGCTGTACTGCGCGGGCGGCTGGGTGAACTTCTGCTCGGAGAGGACCCGGAGAGCCTTGAGCGTCTGCCCTTCGCGCAGCGGCGGCAGGGTGGCGGCGGCGCCGTCCTCCTCACCGTTGCCATTCGTAGTCTCCTCGTCCGTGGCCTCGCGGTAGACGGCCAGGAAGCCGGGGCTCTTCATGACGCGGCCGGTGGCGCGCAGCACGTAGGAGCCGTTCTCGACGTCCACCTGGGTGACGTCGAACACGGCCGGCTTCATCTGGGAGGCCAGGAAGCGGTCCCAGATCAGCTTGTAGAGCTTGAGCTCGTCGGCCGCGAGGAAGTCGCGCACCGCGTCCGGCGGCAGGTCGAAGGTGGTGGGGCGGATGGCCTCGTGGGCGTCCTGCGCCCCTTTCTTCGACGGGTAGACGTTGACCTTCTCGGGTACCGCGTCGGGTCCGTAGGTCGAGCCGATGACCTCGCGCACCGCGGCGATCGCCTCGTCGGCCACGCGGGTGGAGTCGGTGCGCATGTAGGTGATGAGACCGATGGCGCCGCGGTCGCCGACCTCCCGGCCTTCGTAGAGGCCCTGGGCGAGCGCCATGGTGCGCTTGACGGAGAAGCCGAAGCGGCGCGCGGCCTCCTGCTGCAGACGGCTGGTGATGAAGGGCGCCGACGGCCTCTGGCGGGACTCCTTGCGGTCGATCTTCCCGACCTTGAAGGTCCCCTTCTCCAGGGCGCTGACGATCTTCGCCGCGTCCTCGCCGTTGCCGACCTCGGCCTTCTTCCCGTCGACGCGGAACAGGCGGGCGTTGAACGGCGGCGGCTGGTCGGCCTGCAGGTCGGCGCCGAGGATCCAGTACTCCTCGGGCACGAAGACGTCGATCTCGTCCTGTCGGTCGCAGACCATCTTCAGGGCCACGGATTGCACGCGGCCGGCGGAGAGGCCCTGCTTGACCTTCTCCCAGAGGAGCGGCGACAGGCGGAAGCCCATCATGCGGTCGAGCACGCGGCGGGCCTGCTGGGCGTCCACCTTGTTGATGTCGATCTGGCCGGGGTTCTCCAGGGCCTGGAGCACGGCGCGGCGGGTGATCTCGTTGAAGGTGACGCGGCGCACCGCCTCGGGGTCCTTGTCGAGGACCTCGGCGATGTGCCACGCGATGGCCTCTCCCTCGCGGTCCGGATCGGGCGCGAGGTAGACCATGTCGGCCTTCTTGGCGGCCTGCTTGAGCTTCTGGACGACCTCCTTCTTGGCCGTGAGCACCTGGTAGCGGGGCTCGAAGTCGGGACCGATCCCGATGTCCTTCCTCCCCTTGACCAGGTCGCGGATGTGGCCGAGCGAGGCTTCGACGGTGAAGTCGCGGCCCAGGAATTTCTTCAGGGTCCGGCTCTTGGCAGGGCTTTCGACGATCAGCAGGTTCTTCGCCATGGCGGTGTGTCTCAACGCCTTCAGGGGCGTCTTCTATTTCTGGCCTGGAGGCGCTCCTCTTGGCAAGCCGGGGACACTAGCACCTGTCCATCCGACCCCGCAAGGACCCCCAGGGCGGGTTGTCTCTCACTGGCTGCAACAACCGTGAATTCCCGGTCACCTGGCGTACAGCCCTCCGGCCGTCCGTCTCACCAGACCGGTGAGCTCCAGCTCCAGAAGCGCGCCGAGCACCTGGTCCACGGCCAGGCCGGTGGCTTCGGCGAGCTCCTCCGGCGCCCGCGGCGAGCCGGCGGGGAGCGCGGACAGGACGTCTCCAGGCGGACCGGGTGGTGGTGGGTCGGAGGGTGCCTCGGGAACGAGAGGAAGGGGGCGCGGACCGGGGAAGAGGCTCTCCAGGATCTCGCGCGGGTGCTGCACCAGGGTGGCGCCGTCGCGGATCAGGGAGTTCGGCCCGACGGAGCGCTCGTCGAAGATCCGGCCCGGCACGGCCCAGACCTCCCGGCCCAGGTCGAGGGAGTGCCTGGCGGTGACCAGCGAGCCCGACTTCGGCGCGGCCTGGACGACCAGGGTGCCGGCGGCGAGCGCGGCGATCACCCGGTTGCGTACCGGGAAGTGCCAGGAGCGGGGACCGGTCTCGCAGGGGAATTCCGAGACCAGGGCGCCCCGCGCCGCGATCTCCCGGCCGAGCGCGGCGTGGCCGGCGGGGTAGTCGATCCCCAGGCCGCAGCCGAGGACCGCGACCGTCCGACCATTCGGAGATGCGAGCGCGCCGCGGTGGGCCGCCGCGTCCACGCCGCGGGCGAAGCCGGAGACGACCGTGACCCCGGCCTCGGCCAGGGCGCGGGCGAAGAGCTCGGCCACCTCCTTGCCATAGGGGTCGGCCTTGCGCGAGCCGACCATGGCGACCGCGGGTCCGTCGGGAAGCTCGCCGCGGACCGCGAGGACCGGCGGGGCCAGGGGGAGCTGGCGCAGGGAGGAGGGATAGTCGGGATCGTTGGCCAGGACGAGCCGGGCGCCGAGCTTCCCGGTGGCGGCGCGCTCGCGGTTCGCGATCGATTCCACCTCTCCGGGCTTGGCGGCAAGGGCGAGGACTCGCGCCATCTGGGTTTCGGGAACTCCGGCGGCTCGGGCGAGATCCGCGGCCGGCTCGTCGGAGCCGAGCCAGCGGTCGATCTCCCGGGCCATCCGGTAGAAGGCCGGACGCGACAGGCGGGGCAGGGCGTTCAGGGCGATGAGGATCGAGTCTTTCAGCGATCGATTCAGGGTACACCTCCGTCAAGTTGCCCTATAGAGACGGAAAACGGCCCCCGAATGTCATCAACCGCCGAGCGTGTATATACTAGGTCCCTCGGAGACTGGGCGATCATGCTCACCCCGTCGTTGTGGAGGGCCGGACCCTTCCGATGCGCACCCCGATCCTGAAGCGTGCGGCAACCTTCTCTCTCTTCCTGGCGGTCGTCCTGGCCGCGTGTGGCAGCCGGTACGGCAGATCCGACAAGCCATCCTCCCAGCTCGCGTTCGGCGTCGACATGGCGCGGCGCGGCCTGTGGAGCGAGGCCCTGTTCCGGTTCCACCAGGCGGAGAGCCTCGACCCGCGCAACCCGCGGGTTCTCAACAACCTCGGCGTGGCCTACGAGGCCACCGGGGAGTACGACAAGGCGCTCGGCTATTACAAGCAGGCCCTGCAGATCGATCCGAACAATCGGGAGCTACGTGCCAATTACGGCCGTTTCGTGGAGTTCTATCAAGCGTTCCAGGGCAAGGAGGGCAAGGACAAGAAGACCGAGGGAGGCCAGCCGGCTGCGACCGGCGGCGGGAAGACCCCGACGGTAGGCCAGGCACCCGGAGCGGCAACGCCGCCGCCGGGACCGGGCGTGCCGGCGCCGGTGGCACCGCCATCGGCCATCCCGGAGCCGGAGGACACGCCTCCGGACGCGATGCCTACGCCGCCGCCCGGGTAAACCGGGAGCGCAAGGCTCATCGTTCGGTCTTATCTCTTGCTTGGAGGTTCGTGAGATGAAGCACTATCGCTCCTGGTCCCTGGCGGTCCTTTTGCTGCTGACCGCCCTGCCCGTCCCGGCGTCCGCCGCCAGCATTGAGGTGAAGCTGCAGCTTCCGCAGCGCGCCCGCCTCAACCTGCAGGGACGCAACTCCGTGGCCGTCGCCCCCTTCCTGGTCGTGACCCAGGAGGAAGAGGGGGCCGACCGGCTGCAGGGGCGCGACATCGACGTCCAGAAGGAGTTCGAGCGCTACCTGCTCAAGATCCTTCGCCGCGAGACCGAGCTCAAGATCATCGAGCCCGGCCCGGTCGACTACCCCGTCTACGACTTCACGCAGCTCGCCAAGCAGCAGGACTTCTGGCGCGCCGTGGGAGAACGCACCCAGGCCGACCTCATCCTGGCGGGCGGACTCGACTTCGACATCCAGGACCGCTCCGGCTATCAGATGCAGGAGTACGTCTCGCCGTTCAACGGCCGGACCTACTACCGGCAGGTCCTGGTCGAGCAGACCGGCTTCGAGTACGACATCCTGATGCAGGTGTACGACGGCCACACCGGCGACCTCCTGTACCAGGACAACTTCAAGGATTTCCAGAGCTTCGAGGGGGAGGGCACCGACCCCCTGGCCGGCATGTTCGAGAACCTTCTGTCGCTCGAGGACCGCATCCTCAACGTGTTCACCCAGAAAGAGGTGGAGGCCACGCGCCTCCTGTTCACCCAATAGGGCGCAAAGGAGCTCTCCTTGACCCGTTCATTGAGCCGACTCTCCGTCGCCGGGCTGGTGCTGCTCGGGGCGCTGCTGCCGATGCGCCCCGCCGCCGGCCAGGCCTCTCCGCAGTGGTACGGCCAGGGCTTTGGCAAGAACAAGATCCAGTACCGGGACTTCGACTGGCAGATCTACCGCTCGCCGCACTTCAACGTCTACTTCTACAAGGCGGAGGAGCCCTCCCTCCAGAAGGTCGTCTCCTTCGCCGAGAGCGCCTACGACCAGCTCTCCCGGGGCTTCAACTTTCAAATCAAGGACCCGATCCCGATCATCTACTACGCCACCCATTCGGCGTTCGAGCAGAACAACATCATCCTCAACTTCATCCCCGAGGGCGTCGGCGCCTTCGCCTCGCCGGCCCGCTTCCGCATGGTGCTGCCCATCGACATGCCGGACGGCGAGCTCATGGAGCTGCTCCTCCATGAGATGACCCACATCTTCGAATACCACATGCTGTTCCAGGGCAGCGTGGCCAAGGCTGTGGCCACCGCGCCTCCGACCTGGTTCATGGAGGGCCTCGCGTCCTACATGGCCAAGGACGAGACCGCCCGCGACAAGATGTTCCTGCGCGACGCGGTGGTCAACGACAACATCCCGCCGATCAGCCGGGTCGACTTCCAGGGCTTCTTCGCCTACCGCTTCGGCCATGCCGTGTTCGACTTCATCGAGGAGCGCTGGGGCCGCGACGGCTTCCTCGACTTCCTCTACGAGATCCGCAACACCGTGGGCTCGCGGCCCGACCGCGCGGTCCAGCGCGCCTTCAAGATGGAGCCCGAGGAGTTCGACACCGAGTTCCGCCGCTGGCTGCGCAAGAAGTACCTGCCGGAGCTCGTCGAGACCGGCGAGCCGAGCGACTTCGGCCGCCTGTTCCGGGTGGAGGAGCA
>DATANP010000188.1:0-12184 GCA_036266195.1 Thermoanaerobaculia bacterium
CGTACCCGGTCTGGTACAAAGGAGCCGTGCCGTTCCTCTGGAAACCTTTCCGATAGACGAGCGACACCGGCACCCGCGCGCCGTCGCGCGCCGTTGCCCACACGCGCTCCGTGACATAACCGGCAGGGTCATAGCCGGGCACGGGCTGGCGCTTGAGCAGCGTGCGTTCCCCGGTCCGCATATCGATTTCGTAGATGGAGTCGGGCGTGGCGAGGGACGTGTAGGCGTAGCGCAGCCGCGGCGTGTTCCGTTCGACGTTGACGTCGAAGAGCTGGGTGGAGGCCGGTTCGTCGGAGCGGACGTCGGTCCACTGTTTGAGGTCGGCCCACGGTGCGTAGCGCAGGCGCAGCAGGCCGTCGCTCCGCTCGCTCAAAGCCAGGTGATCCGCGAAGGCCACGAAGCCCTGGATGAAAACCTTGGGATCGTGGGCCACCAGCTCCTGCCACCTGGTTTTTCCGGAGTCGTCGACATCGCCGTCGGCGACCGTCATCATGCGATAGTTGGGCGCCTTCCAGTCCGTCCGGATCACCCAGCGCCCGCCGGCGTGATCGGCTCCATAGAGCACGCCGGTCTCGCGCGGTGCCAGGATGCGCCACGTGCCCGACGGGTCGTCGGCCGCGAGGAAGCGGATCTCGCTGGCTACCGTGCTGTTGAGACGGATCAGGAGGAAACGCCGGTCGCCGGTCTGATCGAGGTTGAGATAAAACGAGGTGTCCTTCTCTTCGTAGACGACCGGATCGGATTTCGGGTCCGTTCCCAATCCGTGTTTCTTGACCCGTGTCGAAAGCAATGTAACCGGATGGTTTTCCACGTAGTAGACGGTCCGGTTGTCGCCCGCCCAGACGACGCGGGGCTGCAGCCCGGCGATGCGCTCGGGCAGATCGCGGCCGGTCGCGATCTCGCGGAAGCGCAGCGTGTACTGGCGGCGGCCCTGGGTGTCCTCGGTGAAGGCCAGCAGGTCCTGTCCGGGGCTGACGACCGGCCGGCCGCCGAGGCGGTAGAACTCACTGCTCCCGGCCTCGCGGTTGCCGTCGACCAGGACCTGTTCTTTGTCCGAGTCCAGCGGACGCCGCACGTGGATCGGGTGCTGCCTGCCGGGCTCGAAGCGCGTGGAATAGAGATAGTCCCTGTCCTTGTACGGGACCGTGCTGTCGTCCTCCTTCAGCCGCCCGATCAGCTCCTTGGCGAGTGTTTCGGTGAGCTCCCGATAGGGCGCGCTCATCGCCTCGAAGTAGGCGTTCT
This sequence comes from Thermoanaerobaculia bacterium, assembly GCA_036266195.1. Lineage (GTDB taxonomy): Bacteria > Acidobacteriota > Thermoanaerobaculia > Multivoradales > UBA5704 > DATMER01. Next base: position 1,243 of record DATANP010000188.1, read on the forward strand.
CGGCCTTCAGATAATCGAGCACCTCGGGCCGGGAGCGCGTGTCGTCGCGCAGCCAGTAGTAGGGATCGTTGCGCGTGCCGTTGGGCGAAACGACGTCATGGGGCTTTGTGGCTGCGACGGGCGGAACCGGCGCCTGGAACGCCGCGAGGGGCGCCGCCGCCAGCAGAAGGGTCAGCAGGATTCTGGAAGAACGCGCTCTCAGGATCATGGTTCACCGAGTATAGCCCGAGGCCAGGAGCAGCAAGCTCGTTTCATTCGCCGGCTTTTTTGGGCAGCGGAGGGCAGACGGGAGTCGGCGGTTCAGGCGCGGGAGGAGAGCACGTGATCGGCTCCGACAGGTCCATCGTATTGAACGCGCGATCGTTGGGGAAATCCAGCAACAGCGTGCGGAGAGGCACGATCTCGACCGTCGCATTGGTCACGGTGAAATCGAGCACGTGCCCGCCTCCGTTCCTGGGGCTGTTCAGGAAGTGGAGATGGTAGTTCGCGAGGGCGACGTTCTCGAGGTACCGAGGAGAGCCGGGCGAACGGTATCCGACCATCGTTCCGCTCACGTTCGTGAAGGGAAAGACCGCAGGAGTCACCCTGCACAGCGGAGGAAAGGGCTCCTGCTGGCGTGGGAACGTGCGTGCGGTCGCCGAGGAGAAGGTCCCCTGGATGCGGATCGCATAGAAGGTGTTGAGCGTGGGAAGGATCGGGTCCAGCATCGGGCCGAGACACGCGAAGGTCGTGCCGGCCGGCAGAGGGATGGGAGAGCTGGATGGCCGGAACAAGGTCATGGCGGAGAACGAGAGGCGCTCCTGGTTCGCCGGCACCCGCACCGTGCCGTCCGATTTGAACTGATAGATCTGTCCACCGACGTTGATGATCTCGCCGTCGAGGGAGGACATGGCGCCGATCCCAAAGTCGCCCTGGATTTTCGCTTCCGCGATCGAGAGCGATTCCTGGAAGTGTCCGTTCTGCAGCGCCACGATCGGCATGTTCTGCCGGATCACGTTCGGCGCCGGGGTCTGGGCGCTCAAGGCATACGGCAGGGCGACGAGGCCGAGAAACAGGCTGCCAGCCAGGAGTCCGCGGCTGCTCTTCATGGTTTCCTCCCTTTCAGGGGCACGGGTTCACCGCTGTACGCTTTGGGTACCAGGATAACCGCTCACCCTGCCTCCTGCAACAGAGCTACGGCACGTCTATCTCGCTCGTCGCCACCTTGCCACTCAGCGGGTCATAGGTAGCCAGCACCAGGTGTTTCGGTTTGCCCTTGACCGTGACCTTGGTTTCATATTTCACATAGCCGCCGGCCTTGGGCTCCTTGTCCGAGGCGAGGTCCAGAGGGATGACCGGGATTTCCGAGCGGTTGCCCTGGTCGTCGGTCGCGGCCACGCGCAGTTCCAGCTTTGCATGGTATTTGCCGTTCACCGGCACGGCGGTGAAGGCATCCACCGGCAGAGCCAGGGTGATCGGGATCTCGACGCCGCCCTTCTTGGCCGAGACTGCGCCCAGCTTCACCGGCATCTGGATGGCATCCGGCAGATTGCCGAAGAGGAGCGCGCTCTCCATCATCATGGAGACCGAGGCCTGCTTCGAGAGGTCGAGGAAGCTGTTGCGGGAGCGCACGGTCAGGCCGGGGCGTTTGATGTCCACGTCGATCTTATGAGTCTTGTCGTTGCGCTCCCAGGTGGGGGTGAACCCGAGCCAGTAGTAGGAGCGGGTGTCGGTCTCGGCGACCTCCAGCGCTTTTTCGCGCTGGGTGTTCATCATGGGGCGGCCGCCGGTCTCCTTGGCGACGAAGGTGAGCGCGCCTTCGACCTCCTGCTCGCGGAAGCGTTCTCCGGTCCCCTGGGCTCCACCCGCGTCGGCGGCCTCTCCCTGCACGCCGGGGACGTCGACGGGATAGATGGTGTAGCCGAGGAGGTTGGCGGTGGTGGTGAGCGGCCGGTAGAGCTTCTCGCCGTCGGGCAGCTCCCGGGAGAGGGAGGTGTCCTGGTCTCCGCGGATGTAGCTCTGGAGGGAGTACGGCCAGCCGCCGGAGAGCAGGAGGAGGACCTTGCGGCCGGGCACTCCCGAGCTGGCCCGCATGGCGCTCACGACCGCCGAGACCTCATCCTGGATCTGGTGTGCCAGGGTCTGGCCATAAGCCTTCTCCTGCAGCGAGAGAGATGAGTTCATGATGCGCTGGTTCAGGCTGGGCGCGCCGTCTCCGGCGAAGGGGTCCGTGGCCCCCAGCTCGAAGCGTTCGTTGTTGATCATTTCCCGCAGCTCGGTCGCCCGGAGCGGTCCGCGCGCCGGGCGGGCCATGGCGTTGCTGAAGGCCTGGGACAGCTCGCGGGTCGAGTTGCTCCAGGAGGAGAGCATCTCCAGGCTGCCGCCGTCGAAGGCGACCACGGCCATCCGGTCGTCGGGGCCGAGCCGCGCCAGGTCGGCCTTGAGGCTCTCGAGCACCTTGTTGCGGTGGGTCGCCTGGGAGAAGAAGTCGTCGATGAATACCATATAGTAGGTCCCGACAGCCTCTCCGGGCCGCACGCCTGCTGCGGGCTGCCCCTGGCCCCCGGCCGGAGCCACGGCCTGGCGGCCCATCACCTCGGTGAAGAACTCGACCGGTACCTCCTTGCCGTCCACCCGCAGACGGAAGTCCGACGGCTGGAGGCCGTTCACCCGGTTGCCGTCCTTGTCGGTGACCACCGCCTCGACGTTCACCACCCGCACCTCGATCTGCTCTCCGAAAATGGGCGGCGGTTCATTCGGCGCCTGGGCCGGCGTCTGGCCGGCGAGAGGCGCGGTTGTTGCAAGCACAGAGAGGACCCCGAGGGTGCGGCGGATTCGATTCATGTGTATCATATGTCTCCTGTCCAGGCCGTGTCACGGTAAGTATTCCACAGATCTCGCGTATGGCCCCCTTGTAACGAAACTACCTTTCCCCGCGCCGATGAAGGACGTGCGGGGTTTTCCCGGTTATTCGGAGAAGGAGGAACGGCGATGCATCCTCAGGAAATCAGGGACAGGGTAAAGAGCATCATCGGGAATGTAGCGGGGCTGGACCCGAAGGGGATCGGCGATGCCGATCACTTCCGGGACGATCTGAACCTGGATTCGCTGTCGCTCCTGGAGATCGGGGTGGACGTCGACATGGCGTTCCAGCTCGGACTGCCCGACGAGCGCTACAAGGAGATCGACAGCATGTCGGCGATGGTGGAGCTGGTCCAAAGCCGGATGGCCGAGACGGCCAACGTGCAGGTGGCTGTGGGATGAACGGCCGGATCGTGGTGACCGGCCTCGGCCTGGTCACCCCGATCGGAACCGGTCGTCAGGAGGTCTGGGAAGGGCTGCTCGCCGGCCGCAGCGGTTTTTCGCCGGTGGAGTCCTTCGACGCGGGGCGGCACAGCTCGCAGATCGGCGCCGAGGTGAGAGGGTTCCGGCCGGAGTCGTATCTCCGCCGGCTCGATCCGGCGCGGATCGGCCGCGCTTCTCAGTTTGCCGCCGCTGCCGCCCGTCTGGCGCTTGCGGACGCTGAGCTCGATCCGGAGACGGTCGAGGCTGCGCGGGCCGGGGTGGCGATGGGCACGACTTCCGGAGAGCCGCTCGAGGTCGAGCGCTTCAACGACCGATTCCTGAACGGGGGCCTGGGCGAGGGAGGAGCCGAGCTCGCGACCATCTATCCCTGTCATACGATCGCTGCCCACGTGGCCCGGGAGCTGGGCTTCGCCGGGGTCAACATCATGATTCCCACCGCCTGCGCCGCCGGCAATTACGCGGTGGCCTGGGCCTTCGACGCGCTGCGCGCCGGCCGTGCCGACCTGATGCTCGCCGGTGGAGCGGACGCCTTTTCGCGGATCACCTACACGGGCTTCTCGCGCCTCGGGGCGATCGCTCCAGACGTCTGCCGGCCGTTCGACCGCAATCGCAAGGGGATGATTCCAGGCGAAGGCGCGGGCGTGCTGGTGCTGGAGACGCTGGAGCGCGCGCTGTCCCGCGGAGCGCGCATCTACGCCGAGCTGGCCGGTTACGGCCTCTCGTGCGACTCGCACCATATGACCGCCGCGCATCCGGAAGGAGACGGCGCGGTCCGGGCCATGACCGCGGCGCTCGCGGACAGCGGGTTGCGGGCCGAGGACGTGGACTATGTCAGCGCCCACGGCACCGGCACGCCCACGAACGACCGGCTGGAGGCGATCGCGGTCCGCCGGATCTTCGGACCGTCTCCCACGGTCCCGGTCAGCTCGATCAAGTCGATGCTCGGCCACACCATGGGCGCGGCCTCGGCGATCGAGGCGGCGGTCTGCTCGCTCGCGATCCACACCGGCTGGATTCCACCCACGGCGAACTTCGTCGAGCCGGATCCGGACTGCGATTTCGACTGTGTTCCGAACCAGGCCCGGCAGGTTGCTGTCGAGGTGGCGATGAACAACGCGTACGCCTTCGGCGGCAACAACGCGTCGGTGATCTTCCGGCGCTGTGAGCGCTTCGAGGAGCGCTTCGAGGAGACGACGGTATGAGGAGGGTGGTGGTGACCGGGGCCGGCGCGGTCTCTTCGCTGGCCACATCGGCCGCCGGTCTGCACGAAGCGCTGAAGGAGGGCCGGAGCGGTCTCAAGCCGGTCGAGCTGTTTCCCTTGAACGGCCTCGGTCCGCGCCTGGCCGGCGAGGTCCGGCCGTTCGAGCCCAAGGAGTGGCTCGGCGAGAAAAACCTGCGACCCGTGGACCGCACCGCGCGGCTCCTGCTGGTCGCCGCCCACCAGGCTCTGGAAGCGGGCGGGTGGACGCCCGAGATGCGGACCCGCGAGCAGGCCGGCCTGGTGCTCGGCACCATGTATTGCAGCGTGCGGACGATCGCCGAGTTCGATCGCCGCGCGGTGCAGGCCGGGCCTTCGCACGCGAGCCCGCTCGACTTCGCCAACAGCGTCATCAACGCCGCCGCCGGCCAGGCCGCCATCTGGCACGGCCTGCCCGGAGTCAACTCGACGATCTCGGCCGGGGCTGCGTCGGGTCTGCTGGCCCTCTCCACGGCCGCGGACCTGATCCGCACCGGCCGTTCCGGCGCCCTGCTGGCGGGCGGCGTGGAGGAGCTCTGCTACGAGTCGTTCGTCGCCTTCCTCCGGGCCGGCTACCTCGCCGAGAGCGATGTCAGTCCGGTGCCGTTCGACAGGTGGCGCGACGGCATGGCTCTCGCCGAAGGCGCGGCGCTCCTGGCGCTGGAAGAGGCCGGCGAGGCGGAGAGGCGCGGCGCGCCGGTGCTGGCCGAGATCCTCGGCCACGGCACCGCGTTCGATCCCACGGGAGGCGAGCAGGCCGCGGACACGCTGGCCCGTGCCGTGCGCCTGGCGCTGGACGATGCCGGTCTGGGACCCGGGGAGATCGACGCGGTGAGCGCCGGCGCGAACGGCAGGGTGGAGGAGGACCGGCAGGAAGCCGCGGGCCTCGCCGCGGCGCTCGGGGAGAGGGCCTCGACGGTGCCGGTGACCGCTATCAAATCGATGCTCGGCGAGGCGCTCGGCGCGTCGGGCGCGCTCCAGGCCGTGGCGGCCCTGGGGACCCTTTCGGATGGTGTGCTGCCGGGCATCCCCGGCCTCGGCGAGGTGGAGGAGGGCTTTGCCCTTGGCGGTGTTTCCGCGGTGAGCCGGCCCGTGCGGGCGCGGCGGATCCTGATCACGTCCGGGTACGGTGGACACAACTGTGCCCTGATTCTGGGAGCAGCCCAGTCATGAAAGAAAGATTCATGAGCGATGGATATGATGTGGACGTCCTGATCGTGGGCGGCGGCCTCGCCGGTCTCTGCCTGGCCCGGCATCTCCTGCTGCAGACTGACAAGCGGATCATCCTGGTGGACCGGCGCGAGATTCCGGCGAAGAAGCAGAAGGTGGGGGAGGCGACCGTTCAGATGAGCGGTTATTACTACTCCCGGGTGCTGGACATGGAGGACCACCTGCTCGAAAACCATTTCCTCAAGTACAACCTCCGCTTCTACTGGCCGTCGGACCGCGGCGGCGCCAGCTACGAGGACCTGAGCCAGTCCTACATCCGCCAGCTTTCGAACATCGCCACCTACCAGCTCGACCGCAACGTGTTCGAGGCCGCGGTGCTGAAAGTGATCCAGGAAGACCCGCGTTGCAAGGTTTTCGCGCCGATGTCCGATCTCGACGTGACGCTCGCGGACGAGGCGCCGCACGCGTTCCGCTTCAAGACCCAGGACGGCGAGGAGATCTCCGGCAAGACCGCCTGGGTGGTGGACGCTTCGGGCCGCGGCAAGTTCCTCGGCAAGAAGCTCAACCTGCTGCGCAAGAGCCCGATCCGGCACGGCACCTCGTTCATGTGGGTCGAGGGCAACCTCAACCCCGAGCGGCTCACCGCTCTCTCCCGGGACGAGATCCGCAAGCACCCCAGCCGGAGGGCGCTCGGGCACATCCCGGTTTTCCTGGCCACCAATCACTTCTGCGGCGAGGGCTACTGGTTCTGGCAGATCCCCCTGCACGGCAAGACGAGCCTCGGACTGGTGTACGAGCACGGATACGTGGACAAGAAGGAGGTCGCGAACGCGCAGGGGCTCGTCGAATGGGTCTGCCGCGAGCAGCCGCTGTTCGCCCGTGAGCTGCGCGACTGCAAGATCCTCCATCACTCCGGGATTGTGGACTTCGCGTTCGACCTCGGGCAGACGATGAGCGCGTCGGGCTGGGCGTTCGTCGGCGAGGCGTGCCGCTTCACCGATCCGCTCTACAGCCCGGGCGGCGACCTGATCTCCATGTACAACACGCTGGTCGCGGACATCATCAAGACCGGGGACCGCGCGGAGCTGGAGCGCAAGGTGAGGTATTACGAATCGCTGGCGCGGGCGATCTATGAAGCGTACGTCCCGAGCTATGCCGTGGGCCAGCCGCTGCTCGGCGACCAGGAGGCGTTCTCGCTGCGCTATGTCTGGGAGCTGACGATCTACTTCGGCTTCTATGTCTTCCCGTTCATCAACGACCTGTTCACCGATCCGTCCTTTCTGCCCGGTTTCCTGCGGCGGTTCTCGCGCCTGGGGCCCTGGAACCACTCGCTCCAGCACTTCCTGGTGGGTTACTATCGGTGGAAGAAGGAAAACCTTTCCGTGCCGCCGAAGTCCGGCGGGCCGGTCTTCTTCGACTTCACGGAGGTGGGGGCTCTCAAGATGGCGGAGTCCTGCTTCTACAAGGTCGGCGTCAGCTCCGAAGAAGCGCGGCAGGTGCTTGACGGCCAGCTCCAAAACCTGGAGGCGCTGGTGCGCTGGATCGTCGCCCACCTGTGCTCCGTGGTGGTCGGAGATTCGGCCGTGGCCTCGAACGCGGCGTTCGTCGCGGGGATCGACCTGGATGATCTGCGGTTCGATCCCGAGGAGATCCGCGCCCGCTGGGCTGCCTGCGCGGACACCACGGAGAAGCAGGTCTGGCCGTTCGACGTCCCGTGCATGCGCCGGTTCCATCCTGAGACCCAGACATCCGAAATGAAGATGCCGGAGGTGGAGGAGGCGATGGCGTGACCCGGGTCACCGATCACGCGCCGGGCCTGGACGCGGCCTTTGCCAGGACACCCGAGGAGCGAAGCGGCCCGGTGCGCGAGATCGAAGGCGAGGTCCCCGGCTTTCTGCGCGGGACCTATTATCTGAACGGTCCGGCCCGCTTCGAGCGCAACGGCCTCCGCTATGGCCACTGGCTGGACGGCGACGGCATGGTCTGCGCTCTACGCTTCGGAGAGGACGGCGCGACCCTGACGAGCCGCTTCGTGCGCGGCGGCAAGTGGCGCGCCGAAGAGGAAGCCGGAAGCGCGCTGTTCCGGGCCTTCGGCACCGCGTTTCCCGGCGACCGCCTGAGCCGCGGCGGCGTCACGCTCGAATCGCCGCTCAACGTCAGCATCTATCCGTTCGAAGGCACGCTGCTGGCCTTCGGCGAGCAGGGGCTCCCCTGGGAGCTCGATCCCGAAACGCTCGAGACCCGCGGAGAATATACTTTCGGAGGGCGTCTGGGCCCGGTTGCGCCGTTCGCCGCCCATCCCAAGATCGATCCCAGGACCGGCGAGCTGTTCAACTTCGGGATCTCGTTCGCGGCCGGCGCGCCGCAGCTCAACTTTTATCGTTTCAATCCCGGTGGCGCGCTCGTCTATCGCCGCCGCCTGCCGCTGCCCGGACCCTGCTCGGTCCACGACTTTGCCCTGAGCCCGCGATACGCTGTCTTCCACCTGAGCCCCTACCATCTGGACATGGATGCATTGCAGGGGGGCGCCTCCGTGATGGACGCCCTGCGCTGGGAGCCCGGGCCGGGCACGCAATTGAAAATCGTCTCGCGCGAGACCGGCGAAGAGGTCGCTTCGGTGCCGGTGAAGGAGCGCTACTGTCTCCATACGATCAACGCCTTCGAATGCGCGGACCGGCTGGTCGTGGACGTCCTGGAGTTGGACCGGCCCGTGTACGACCAGTACCGGCTGCCTGGCCTTTTCGAGGATGTGGGAGAGGGCCGGCCCGTACGGATGGTGGTGGATCTGAAAGCCGGCCGCATGGTGGACCGAAGGGAGATCGACTACCGCTTCGCGCCGGACTTCGCAGCCATCGATCCGGCGCGCGCCGGCCGGCCTTATGAAGAGCTCTGGATGCTGGGCATCTCAACCACGGGCCGGCCGGGCCGGAAGTTCTTCGACCAGCTCGTCCATGCCCGCTGGAACGGTCCGCTGGACATCTGGCAGGCGCCTCCGGGGCAGTACCTGGCCGGCGAGCCGGCCTTTGCCGGGAATCCCAAAGATCCCGCAGCCGGCGCCGTGATCTGCCCGCTGTTCGACGCCCGCCGCGGAGAGACGGCCTTCGCGGTGTTCCAGGCGGGCCAAGTGGCGGCCGGCCCCGTGGCCGTCCTGCGGCCCGGCGGCGCCCTCCACCTAGCATTTCACGGAATGTTCGAGCCGGAGAATCCGAGCCGTTAATGTAGGCGGTCGAGGTCGCCGGGTGATCAGGGCGCCGACGCAGGCAGGGACTGTTCTGTGCCCTACAGAACCTCTATTGAGCCACCTCAGTCAGGCTCACATGTCCTCCAGCCTGACAATCAATTCTTGTTCCGTCTCGTGTAAACGCCAGGATCTGGTATCCACTATTGGCCGTGAGGTTGGTTTTATCCTCGGCCTGTAAGTGAAAGTGCACGACAACTTCTGCGTTGGGAGCTTGGCTGCAACCACCGCACCAGGTTGTATCCCGAGCTAACTCCTTGCCACCAGCGAATAACCTCAACTCGCCGGAAATGTGAGGGTCAGAGCCACCGTTGAAAGGATGAACCGCAGTAAGTCTGCACTGCTCTTCAACATCGACTATAATCATATCCTTGCTAAGCTTCCGACTTACGGGAACTGCAGTAACTTGGCAAGGTTTGTTGTCGGGTTGCTGACACTGAATGGGTGCGGAGAGGAGTTGTTGGTCAGCGTGGGTTACAATCAATCCGGGCTCGATTTTAATTGCCGGGGGAAGTGGTTCGAAATCGATTGGTGGAAGTGTATAGGCACCGGCATCAAGGCTAGCATGCACATGCTTTGTTGGCTCCTCCCGACGGATCAAAATGTGAAGACTTCCATTCACGGGGATGATCCTCGGAAGTCCTACTAACTTTCCTGGCGGCGCACCGTATGCCGAACCATGGATCAGCAATGAATCGGTTACACTCAAGTCTTTACCACCTGTGGGTGCGCGGTAATAGATTTATAGATCGACTACTTCTGGATCTGAAATGGTTGCGACGTAACTTAGCCCGGCCTCTTGGGTCCTGACGACACCCTCGATGCATTTCTTTATGAGGTCTGCTGCTTCCGATGAAAGCGTCTTGGAGACACGTCCATAAATCTCTTCCCGATTGAGAGCGAAATCGTATTGATGGCGGAACTCGCTCCGCTTCTCATCAAACTGCTCGTAGGTGCCATTGGCGTCAAAGCTAAATGGCACACTTGCTTGAGCCGAAGCGGATCTCCGCCAAGAGTCGTAATTGTTGGCGTTGATAAGTTCCGCCACAGCCATCTTCGTTCGGATCTCACTCGTCTCCGACCGGGTGTCCATAAGGTGATCCGCGTAACAACGAGCAACGTCTAGTTGCTGCGCGAAGGTATTGTGAGGCGCTAGAATAACCGCCACTGCCGCTAGCCAAACCAGAAGCTTATGGCAACCCATGACTATACCTCCTTTTAGGCCGTATTTACCATGGCAGGCTATCAATAGTAGGTAGCCGGCCACATACACAGAACTAGACGGCCCCAGGTCTCTTTTTTCGCACCTACCCCTTATTTCGTTAAGAGCGCTTATCAAAACGGCCCAACGGGCCAGGAGAACCCAGCCCAGGGCTGAGGCCGAAGGCCAATGCCCTGGGCTGGAAGGCGATACCCCAAATGCGGCCTGACAGGCCGCGAGAGTTCACGTTGAAATCGATATCACCCCAACTCTCGCGACCTTTCAGGCCGCATTTTTGTATTGCGGAATCTCCCCAGGACATCGGCCCTTGGCCTCAGCCCTGGGCTGGATTCTCCCTGCCCTTCGGGCCGGTTTTGATAGGCGCGCGGCTTGCTTGTGGAGGCGGGGAGGGCTGCGATGTCGCGTTATAAACTTCTATGAGGCAATGGAAGATTGCATTACGCCACAGAACCTTCCGTGCGGCCGCAGAACCTTCCGCCAGGCCACGGAACCTTCCGTCGCGTCGCAGAACCTTCCGTCGCGTCTCGGGAACCTTCCGTCGCGCCGCGGAACCTTCTGTCACTCCGCGGAACCTTCCGTCAGGCCACAGAACCTTCCGTCAGGCCACAGAACTTTCCGTGAGGCCACAGAACCTTCCGTCGTGCCCACGGAATCTTCCGCCGCGCCACAGAACCTTCCGTCACGCCACGGAACCTTCCGCCGTGCCGCAGAACCTTCCGTCACGCCACGGAACCTTCCGTCAGGCCACAGAACCTTCCGCCACGCCACAGAACCTTCCGTCGGGCCACAG